>CAYQMG010000060.1:0-3379 GCA_964418585.1 uncultured Gammaproteobacteria bacterium
GACGCGTGGGTCGTTTTTTATCTTGAAGATGGCTCCCTTCATTTCGTTTTTGGCCAGGAGCTCTTTCTTGCGCTCCTCGGCATCGACGTACATGGTGCGGAACTTGTAGCAGGTGAAGAGCCGTCCGTTCTGGCCCACGCGCTTCTGCCGGAAGAAAATGGGCCCCGGGCTGTCGAGTTTGATCGCCAGGGCGACAAAGGGGAACAGTACGGCGGTGATGGCGAGGCCTACGATGCTTCCAACGATGTCAAGTATTCTCTTAAGGAGCAGTTGGGTGGGATCAAGGGTCATCCGGTAGTAGGTGACCACGGGCACGGGGTCGTCTTCGCCCAAGGCCCCCACCATGACGCGGCTCCTTTCGGGACGATACAGGTCGATGGCCATGCGGAGCGTGATGCCCATGGCTTCGAGTCGCGGAAGCACGGAGTCGAGCTTGGGGAGCTGGTCGTACGGGAGGGTAACGATGACCTCGTCTATCGGCTGGGCCTTGCAGATGTCCACGAGTTGGTCGATGCGGCCCAATACCGGGTAGCCGGTGCAGTTTTCTTTGTCTTCGCCGTCCGGCCCCTGCACGCAGCCTACGATCGTATAACCCCAATCCCGGTGTTCCTCAACGTGGCGGATGAACCGCACGGCTGGGGCCTTGGTGCCAACAACCAGCAGCCGACGGGTGTTGTATCCACGGCGCCTCACAGCTTTCTGCGTGGCGCGGATGAGGAGTTTCCACCCAAGCACTAGCATGCCGGCGATGAGGACGTGGTATACGTACACCCGGCGAGAGAAATGGGGAGCACAGACAAAAAGGAGCGCTGCGTTGATGACGCCGGCAAGGCAGACGCTCTGGATGATTTTGAGAACCAGGGGCCAGTAGTCTCGCGTGCGCAGCGAGCGGTAGAAGCCTGCAAAACGTAGAACGATATACCAGACAAGGCATATCGTGATGAGCAAGGGGCCATATTGTCGGATGAGAAAAGCTGTGGGGTACCGTTGAACGATTGTATTGGAAACTAGAAGTGAGGCTGCAACGATGAGAAGGTCAACCGATATGACCACCCTCTCAACACATTTTGCATGCTCCCGGAGCATGGACTCCTCCTCGTGGAATGAACAGAAGACACGAAAAACGAATGTGCTCCGCTAAAAAAGAAACGATCGAGGGGCGGCCTTAGAGCACGTGGGAAGCGATTGGCGAGGCGGTTGGCCCTCCCCTCGGGACAAGACGCATGGTAAGGGCGAAGTCACTTTAGCGCGAAGGGTGTGAGCCGGCAAGCCCCCGAAAAGCGATATTGGGGAAACCCAGAGAGTGCCGTAGCCGATGGCCGACAGCCGTCCAGCCGTTAGCGGATAAATGACAGTTGTTAGCCGACTTCCGGGAGCGCGGTGCTTCGCCTGTTCGGGTTTCAGACAGGGACCTGTTCCGGATGAAGTCTTCCGGCTTCGGTACGATCGAAATCGCGATCGAAACTTACTATACGCAAGCCGAAACGCTGAGCGGCTGTCATCCACAAATCTGATGAACTCACGCGCGGTCGAGGCCCTTGTGACGCCGCACGTGGAGGGCTTTCCACGCAAGGAGAGGATGCCTTCGCACGCGCTCTTGGAGCACCGGGTCGGACGTGAGGAGTTCGGGTTGGATGGTTCCCTCCTCGAGCAACAGATCCAGGAACTCCTTCTCCGGGGTGGTGAGTGGAAGGACCATGGACAGAGCCTCCCGGCACTCCCGCACGAGCCGGGCACCATACTCGGCCACAGATTCCTTTCGGCGCACGGCGCGGTCGTGGAGAGTGGGGAGAAGATGCCTTGCCAGTTCCTCCGGATCGAAATCCACATCTCCAGGGGAAACAGTCCTCCAGTCCCGACGGTGCATGGCGCCGTACACCACGAAGCCGATTCGCAACTTTTCCTCGTTGAGTCTTCCCATGGACAGGAGCCGGTGACAGTCGAACAGGTCTCGCGCCTGTCGACGGGAGAAAAGCGCTGCGAGCTTTCCGGCGGCCAGTTCGTGAAGGTCGAGCACGGGGATCCCCATCGCCCGGAAATCGCCAAGGGGATGGGAGTCCATGTGCCGGATCTCCCAAAGGGGCTCGCGGAACATGAAGTTCAAGTCCACTTCCAGATTCCCCGAGCGCCCGGTGTAAGTCCGGTAGCCGAGCCTCCACTTCCCGCCCGCATGCTCCTCCGGAATTCGACGGATCGTGAACCCTTCCCTAGAGAACACGGCCTGAAACGCCTGTTCGATCCTCGGCCGATCGGCCGCCAGGGCCTCCCGGTCAAGCGAGCCAATGTAGTTGAGGTCGATATCCACGGACAAACGAGGAAGGTCGAAAACAAACAGGTTCAATGCGGTACCGCCCTTCAGGACCCAACGACCTTTCAGGAAAGGATGCGATCTGAGGGCATCCAGCAGATCTAACAAGTGCAAAACCTTTTCGACCATGTCCGGCCTGAACCCGGTGGACTCGGCCACGGCCAGCACCTCGGAGGCCGAGAACCTCACAGCACCTCCTCCCAGGTCCGTTCCAGGATCGCGACCGGGACCATCAAGTTCCACCTCCGCACCCAGCGACAGTTCGTTCTCTTGCGACGTTCCAGGTAGTGAGGACGTCGGGGGCGAAGGTTCTGCAAAGCCCTCAGGTGGACCTCGTCCACCATCAGCGCCTCCTTGTGTTGTTCCAAGAAAAACCCTACCTTGGCCGCGGTAGTCGCATTCCCGAGCAGCATCGCGTATTCAATGACCCTGTCCAGGTCGTAGAACTCCACCGATTCCAGCGACCGCCAGATCTCTTCCCAGCTCCCCCCCAGGTCCGGACGGTCCAAGACGTCTACGAGGGTCCTTTCCAGGCAGGTGACCCGGACCTCCACCCCCGAACGCTCGCGGCGGAGCACGCCGAACATCTCCGCGTCCTTGGTTCGAAGAGATTTCGGCACGGACACGCAGCGGATCTCGTACTCCCGGAAGCGAAGCGGCGCAGAGCGGCGCGCCGACAAGACGTGAAGCCTTTGATGGAGACTGTAAGCCCTGCCGTGGAACTCAAGAGCCGTGTGGTACCCGAGAACGGCGTCGTCGGTGATTTTGGCGGCCAAAAGATACGGGTCCACCGGACAGGACTCCGGCGACGCCCCCGGAGGCACCACGGCATAGAGCCCCCGCCGGACCGGAACGATCCGGCCCCGCTTCCGGTAGTATGCCAGGAGTGCCCTTCGTGTGTTGGGATTGGGCGAACCGTTCGCCGAGAGGAACCGGTCCACGTCCTCCACGGTGAACACGGCGTGCTGTGAAAAGAAATCGTTCAGGCCCACGGTGCTCTCGTTTGACATGAGAGTGAGATCGGATGAATAAAATTACGATTATGTCTACACGATGTCAAATGCAGGAGGG
>CAYQMG010000061.1:0-25467 GCA_964418585.1 uncultured Gammaproteobacteria bacterium
TCACAATTGCTTGCAGCGGGGCGGAGTGTCAGGAAAGGCGGGTGCGGGCCTCGGGCTCGGGCACCGGGCGTCGGAATACGTTCCCCGCTCCCCGTTTCCCGCATCCCGACTTTCGTGGCCCGAGCCCCGACCTGCGTTCCTCGTGTCCCGGGCGCCCGCGCCACGTGCTTGCATGCCGCCATTCGTTTTCAAGAAGGAATTGAGCCCGGGCCAGGCCCCAACCCCCCTCAAGCGCCGGAAGCCTCCTCTCTCCCGGCTTCTGTCACGGCCCCCACACGAGGGTGGCGGCACCGATGTTGCCGGCCCGGTCTCGCCCGACCACCTCGATCGCCACGGTCCCCCCATCCGCCGGTGTCCTGGTGGTGAAGCCGACCAGGGAATCGGCGAGGAGCCAGACCAGGTCCACCCGTTCCCCGTCCACGGTGGCCATGGCGTCCTCGAGGCTCTCGTTGGGTGAGGCCGTGACCAGGGCGGCCTCGGGCAGGAGGGGGTGCGGGGTGACGAAGAAGGTGAAAACGGGAGGATCGGCGTCCATCGCGGCGCGCGCAGCCTCGACCCGGAGCTTTCCGTGGCCCCATTCGTCATCGGGGAGCGTGTCGCCGGTGTAGGTATCGGAAGCCGCGCCCGCGGCGAGGGCGTCCTCCAGGCCGGCCGGGTCGGCGTCGGGGTGTGCCTGGAGGAGCAAGGCGGCGGCTCCGGCCACGTGTGGGGCTGCTGCCGAGGTGCCGCCGAACCGGCGGATTGCGCCCGGTCCTGTTTCGTCTGTTTCTCGTGCGGTGGAGAAGACGTCCCAGTTGCCCGGAGCTGCCACATCGACGACCGGGACGCCGTCCAGGCGTGGACCCCGGCCGCTGAACGGGCTGATGTCGAAGGATCCGGGTGTGAAATCGGCCTCGAGCGCGTCGGCTCGAGTTGCGTAGGAGGCGGTGGTGATACAGGCCCGGGAGACGCCCGGGGTGGTGACGGAGCCGAACGCGTTGCCGATGTAGGAAGGCCCCCACTCCGAGGCCGGGCCGTAGAACGTGGCCCCCCCGGACCAGCCGGTCACGTCGTCGGCGGTCCAGAACTGGAGTTCGGCCCCGGCCTCTCCCGAGTTGGCGAACCAGAGGGACCACCAACCTGGCGTGGGCGCATGGTAGGCACGTCCGTTCCAGCCGATCACGTAGAGATCCCACAGATGGGTCCCGGCGGGAGACACGTCCGAGGCGCCGCAGACATGGTCCTTGTTCTCATTGGAGACGCAGTCGGGGTCGGTCCCGGGCTCGGGGTAGAGATAGCTGCCGGACCCGGGCATGCCGTCGGATCGCGGCGGGTCCATGGCGAGCCGTACCTGGTCGAGGGCGTCGGACCCGGCGGAGTCGGAGCGGGGGCTGCCGTGGCCGGGGGGGTGGTGTCCGCCGGCGTCTGCCCGGGAGTCCGGGGCGTTTCGACCGGGGAAGGCGAAGAGACGGCCGGGACATCGTCCGGCCCCGGCGCATCGTCCGCGCCCGTGCAGTCGAGGGCGCCAAGCAGCGACAGCAGCAACCCGCACCGAATCCACCTGCGCACGCGCATTTCGTTCCTGCCCTGGAAGGGGTGTGGCTCGGCACGAGGCCCCTTGCGCCCCGAAAAAAACGGTCCGGATGGCTCCCACCCTGCCGGCCACGCTTGAACCAGGCGCTCCCCGGGACGGGTGCACCCGTCCCGGATCATGCCGCTGTTCGCGGCGGCAGTCAACCTCGGAACCGGAAGCCCCCGGGCTCGATGGGATGCACCGCGTTCGATCACGTCCCCTGGACGCCAGGCAACGGGATACAGCGCGTTCTGCGACCCGGGCGAGGGCCTGGTCGTGCGCAATCCTGGCGCCTTGGCCGTTCGGATGCCGGCTGGCTCGTCCGGCCCGTGTCGAGAACAAACATCCGCTCCGGCAGCACCTCCTCGCGCTTTCATGCCGAGGCATGGGGCTTGAAGTTCGAAGGGAGCGCGTTCTTGAGCTGCAAGGCGAGACGACGCCCGATGAGTCCGGCGCAGTTGACCGTGTTGACGGGAGGTTCAGCGTCTGGCCGGCCCCTGCGCACGGGCAAGGCGCAGGACCTCCATCCGGGCGTCGACGCCCAGAGTCCGTGCGGCGAAAGGGCGTTTGTTGAGCAGCGGGTAGGGGGTCGCGGGAGCCGCGGTTTTGCTGCGAAGGCAGACTGGCGGCCGGGTAGGTGGGGGTCAGGGTTGCCAGAGACGGATGTCCCCTCGTCCCGAACAGAGTCCCGGTGGCTGCAACTGGATTTTGTGGTATAGTGACCCGCCGAAAGTCACCAAGAGTTCCCATGCCCTCGGGACGGAGGAGCTGTCCGGGATGGGCGTTTGTTGAAGAGAGCAGACCATGAAACGGACCTTGCCGAAAGACGCGGTGCAGCGGCTTCACGAAACCGCAGCCGAATACTGGGAAATTCTCCTGGAGCGCAACCCCACGATGGCGACGGACCTGGGAGATCACCGATACGACGACATGTTGCCCGACTACTCGGCGGAAGCCCGCGCCGAGTATTTTGGCCGGATTCACGATCTGGTGCAGCGTTTCCGTGCCATCCCGGTCGAGGAGTTGAACGGACAACATGCCACCACGCATGCCGCGTTGCAGTCCATGCTCGATCTGGAACTGGCTGCAGAGCCATTCATGGACGACGAGTGGACGATCAACCCGCTCCACGGCCCCACGACCTGGCTGGCCGAGTTTTCGGATCGGCAGCCGCTGCATCCTGGGGACGCATTTGAGCGGTTGCTGGCGAGGTTTCGTGGGAGTGCGAAGATGTTCGCCACGGTGGAGGAGCGCCTGTCCGTGGGGATGGCCAAGGGGATGACGGCGCCGCGCATCGGGGTGGACCGGTTGGCTGCTCAGTTGCGGCGGATTCTGGCCACGCCACCGGAGCGGTCGGCGTTCATCCCGTCGGGTGCTCCGCCCGAGGGGATGACGGCGGAGCAGTTCGCACAGCGGAAGCAGCAGATCGCGGACGTGGTGCAGGCCGTGGTCTACCCGGCCCTGCAGCGGCACATGGAGTTCCTGGAGAAGACCTATCTGCCGGCCGCCCGGACTGTGCCCGGGTTGTGCGCCATGCCGGGCGGAAGCGAATACTACCGGTACCTGATACGGCTCTACACCGGCCGGGACGACACGCCGGAGGAGATTCACGAGATCGGCCGTCAGGAAATCGGGCGGCTTCACGCTGAAATGAAAGAGATTGGCCGTCGTTGGTGCGGCACGAGCAGCATTCGGGAGATCGTGCAGGAGATGAAGGCCCGCAAGGACCAGTATCTCTCCTCGCGGGAGGCTCTTCTGGAGTACAACCGAGGGTTGCTCGAGCGCGCCCAAAAGGCGTTGCCCGACTACTTTGGGCGACTTCCCACCCGGAAGTGCGAAGTCAAGCCCGTGGAGCAGTTCCGGGAGCTGGATGCGCCTTCAGGGTTCTACTCCCGGGCTCCAGACGACGGGACGCGGCCCGCGTACTACTACGTGAACACGCACCACCCGGACCAGCGGCCCATTTTCAACATCGAGGCGCTGGCGTTTCATGAGGCGGTGCCCGGTCACCATTTGCAGATTGCGATTGCGCAGGATTTGCATGAACTTCCGGCCTTCAGACGACACCTGGGCCAAACCGCTTACGTGGAGGGATGGGCCTTGTATGCCGAACGTCTTGCCGACGAGATGGGGCTCTACTCGTCCGAGCTGGCCCGGTTCGGCATGCTGAACTACCAGGCGTGGCGGGCGGCGAGGCTGGTCATTGACACAGGCATTCACGCACTGGGGTGGAGCCGGGAGCAGGCGATCGCAGAACTGCTCAGCAACACGGCTCATGCCGAGGCCGAGGCGGTGATCGAGGTGGACCGGTACATCTGCATGCCCGGCCAGGCCCTTTCGTACATGATCGGGCGCATGGCGTTTGATGCCTTGCGGAGCACCGCCGAGACCGCCCTGGGTCCCCGTTTCGATCTCAAGCGGTTTCACGATGTGGTGTTGGAGCATGGCGCCGTACCTCTCCAGACGCTGGAGGGTATCGTGGCCCGTTGGATCGAAAGCACATCGGTCGAGGAACAGGCAGGGCGTGAGGCTGGCGCCGATTGAAGCCTGCCCACCGCCACAGGCATCAGCGCGGCGCGGCGGGAAGTGGTGCCGGGCCGGACGTCGGTTCTGGTGTGGCGCAAAACAGCACCATCTGATCGAGAAAGCGGCCCAGCACCGGCGATGTGCAGCCTCGTTCCGGCGTTCCGCGCACCAGTACGCCCTGGTCCTGCCAGTTTCGTCCGTCTCGAGACGTGAACAGGCAGGGCCACGGGCCGGTCCCATCCAGGTATCGTTGGGCGACGAGCCAAAGCTCCTGGCCCTCCACGGTCAGAAAAGGCACGGAAACCCCTTCCAACCGTACCCCGGTCGATCGGAACTCGAGTCCGGTGTCGGATTCTGCCAGGATGACCCGATGGGGACCTTGGGTGGCCGCCAGGTACCACCGTCCCCGGAACCGGACCACCGACGGGTCGGCAAGGTCTGCGCCTCCAATCCCGACGCCTCGAGCGAAAAACACTCCGTCCGCCAGGTCTGCGAACACAAGCGTGTGATCGCCCTCGAGCCGGGCCGGGTCGAACGGCTGGCCTCCCGGAGGGTTGGGGACGGAGTAGTACCACATGCGGATACCGCCGCTATCCAACACCACCGGCTGCGTGTCCACGAGGCCCTTGTTGACCTCCCGGCAGATGTTCCACGCGCAGCCTTCCCAGTGGGTCAGATCACGGGTGCGCAAGGCGGTGATCACCGCGTAGGGGGTGAACACCGGAATCCGGGAACTCCCAAACAGGTATAGCGTGTCGTCTGTAATCAAGAGTCCCAGACTCGAGAATGAGTGGGCCACCGGGATGGGGTCGGCGTCGGTCCATCGGGTACCGTTGGAAGACCGGAGCATGTAGACTCGGTAGGATCCAGGTGCGGGAGGGCGAGTGAGGTCCAGGTTGGCGACGAGTGGGCGCTCTCCGTTGAGGAGTCGTGGGCACCCGAGGTCGTGCGTTGCAGAATTGGTTCCGGAACTGCACCCGGAGGCGGCCCCCTCTCCTGGGGCAGGGGCGGGCAGGAAGGGCCGTTCAGGAGCACGTTCCATCGCGTTCCAGCCAGGTCGTACATCGCGTGTCTGTTCACACGGATGCCTCGAGCAGCCGCCTGGAGAGAGGAGCGTGACGAGGGCGGTGCATGTCAACAGGACTCGGCCGAGAGCGCAGAATGAGTCGGCAGGGCATGTCATCGCGCGGCTCCTTCGATGGCGGGGCGAATCGTGGGATCTTCCAGGAGAAAATCGGCCAGAGCGTCTGCCATCAACCGGTGGCCGGTCGCATTCGGGTGCACGCGATCCATGAACAAGGGCCCCACCCCCTCTCGAGCAGCTCGCTGAAACAGGGGGGTCAGGTCGAGCAAGGGCGCTCCGGTGGCTCGAGCGACCTCGCGCATCGCCTTCCGATAGGCCGGGTAGTCTCCCATGGTGTCCTCGGAATCGTCGTACTCCCCCAGTTCCACGCCGTTGGCCAGCACCAGGAAAACCACCTTCGCACCAAGGCCTGAAGCGTATGCCTCGATGGCCTCCAGGTTTTTCCGGTAGTCTTCCAGAGGAACCCGAGGCCGGGAGCGAGGCGGGCGTCCAGTCCCGGGCTGGGCCACCACCTGAGCCTCGCCCTTGCCCAGTGCCGACTCGTCCGGGCCACACAAAGGCGGGCGGCCTTTGCAGCCCAGTCGGCGCAGGCGGTAGACAAGCCTCCGGGCCCCGCAGTAGAGGGCGCTGTGAGGGGACAACAACTCATCGATCCACTGGCCGGCACGATGGAAAGGTACGGCCAACCCGGTACCGTAGATCACCTCTCGATCCTGGAACGTGTCCAGTGCACAATCACTCCAGAGGTTTGCCACCACGACCACGTCCGGATGGAATCGGCCGGTGATACGTCTAAGCTGGTTGAGCGACTGCAAGCTCGAGTAGCCCGGGACGCCACCGTTGATCACCTGGACCGTTCCGCCGCGGAGCCGTCGATTGAGTTCCACCTCGAGTCGAGAACGCAACGTCTTGTTTTCCGGGACGCCATGTCCATAGATGGTGGAGTCGCCGGTGAGCAAGATTCGGGACGTTTTCGGAGGCGGATCGAAGGGGATCTCGGGAGAGCGGAGTCCCTGGCTGTTGTGGACGACCTCGACCCCCAGGTTCGGTCCTCGATAGTTGAGCACGGGGTGCCAGATGAGGTACGGGTCGTAGGGCATGGGGACCGAACGGGCCAATGACTCCTTCAGGTTCTCGGGCGACGTGCTCCCCACCTGCTCGAGGTATCGGGCAAACCGGGCCGGACTCGTGCAGTCGGCCGGCAGAAAGGCCCGCGCCACCAATTCGGCCAGGGCGAAGAAGAGCAGGGTGGCGAGCAGGGAGAAACCGATCAGGCGCGAGAGCGGGAGTCGTGGGGGCTTGGTGGTCATTTCGCACCTCCATGGCGGTTCGGCTGTGGGGCGGCTCGAGGTGTGCCGGCGGCGGGGTCATCCGTGGGCTCCAGCCTTGGGCGCCGGACCCTGGGATCGGTGGACGGCACGCCGCCGGGAAGTCGATAGATCCAGAGGCCGTCCGGGGTCGCTTCCGGAGGACCCAGGACCGGGTCGAACAGATGCCTGTAGGGCCAGACGCCGAACGGGGGAGACACGATTCGCCGGTGAATCACAATGTATCGGTAACCGGCCCGGATGAAATCCTGGTTCAGGCTGGCCCGAAGTTTCTCCACCGGGGCGCGTTTCAGGTCTTGCAGCATGGTGATGTGTGGGGTTCCAGGGAGTGCGCGGATCCACTGGTACAGGTAGCTTTGATGAAGCCAGGGGGTGGATTGGGCCCGTACGTTGACAATGTAGGGAGTGGGGCGACCGTGAATGGTTTGTTCGTACAGGTAACGACTTGTGCGCATGGTGTTGAGGTACTGAACCGGCACGTCGAGAATGGCCCCGGGTTCGGGGTCCTGGGCGATGGCTTGCAAGCCGGGCCCCCCTTCTGCGTGGGCCGTGGACATGGGAAATGGCCCGGGCGCGAGCAGGAGCATTTCAACCACGGTACCGCCCAGGAAGGCGATGGACCAGGCATGTCGGAACCTGGGAAATCGCGAGACCAGGCGATCCATGCCCATTCCAGCCACGATGGCCAGGCAAAGAACGGTCACGATGACCATGCGCGCGGGGTGCGTGATGGCCATGAGTCCGATACCCTGTGACAGGATTGCGAAGGGAAGGGGGACCAGGTACTTGCCCACCGTGACGAAGCGGCCTCCCACGTAGAGATAGGGACCGAGCGCCAGGACGGCGAACACCACGCCGGTGAGGATCCAGGGGCGTGCTTGTTTGTGCCGAACGCCCAGGAGTGCGGCGACGAGTGGGACGAAGCCGAGATAGGTGGTGTGGAGGAACCGTTCCCCGTGTTCGACCCACAGGTCCGGGCTGTAGTACTGCCCGGGGTGGAAAAAGGAGAGCAGGTCCGTCGCGTTGTGTCCGACCAGAAACGCATTGAGGCCGGGGAGCCGCTTGATGATAGACCCATCCCCTTGGAGGGTCCAGAGGAAAGCTGCCCAGAACGGCGCGGCCAGGAAGAGGGCGGTCAACAAGTACCCGATCGCAGGCGGGATGGCTCGTCGCACCGTCGAGAGCTGCGACCGATGGCGCCACGCAGCATGAACGGCGAGAACCAGGGCAACACCGCCAGCGGCCATGCCATGGTACCAGCAGGCAACAAACGCGGTCGCCGTGGCTCCGCCGGCGAGTACCGCGTCCCGGAACCGGCCCGTCCGGAACACCCGGTGCAAGGCGAGCATGGCGAGCGCGAGCCAGCCCACGTTTCCCACTTCGGTGATTCCGTTGTGCATTTCGCACCGGAGCACTGGGCTGGTACAGACGAGTGAACCCGCGAGCAGGGCGCCTGGAGTAGAGACTTCGAGGCTTCGCGCCAGCCAGTGGGTGGCGATACCCGCGAAGGCCAGTTCGGCGAGCACGGTCAGGTTGTACGCGGGGACGAGGCCCCAGAGGGCCTGAAGCGGCATCGAGAGCAGCGCGTTGAGTGGATCGATGAAATAGAGTCTTCCCCCCTTGGGGTAACCGATCATTCGGGTAAACAGTGGAACCTCGTGCGCGTCCATGACCCGGGTTTTCACCCACCAGAAACCCCATGCGTGATTCCACACGTCGATGTCCGGGTGGCCGACCAGGTGTGAGGAGAGTTGGGCCACCACAGGATAGGTCACCACGAGCGTCAGCACGCTGTAGAACAAGAGGATGAGTCCACCGTGTACAATGGGGGGCCGCGATGGGAACACGGCGGGTCTCTTGAGGGAATCCACTTCTGGCACTTCGCTTCCTGAACGTGCGCGGGCCCAGCGCCCGGTTCCTGGCAAGAGCTCACCGGCCTTACCAGGGTACTGCAACGGGTTTCGCGTGTGACATCAAGCCATTTTATGTCCCTGTGCCCATCCATTTTCGGATATAATTCCATCCTTGAAAAGTGATTTCACGGTAGACAACCGCCTCGAGGCGGACAGCGCTGCGGCGGAAACCGGGCAACGATGGTGGGGCGACCATGGGGCACGCGAGGAGATGGCTGAAGGTACTGGCTGTGTTGGGGGCGGTTTGGGCCCTGGGCTGTATGGAGGAGAGCCCGGAACTCATGATGGGTCAGGACGGCAACATGCCGCCACCGCCCGGGGATCAAGGTGCAGCGGCGGATCGTGCCCCGGGTGGCGCACCGGGCGGGGGTGTTGAGCCGGGGTCTTCTGGAGCGAAGGGTGCCCCTGATGGTGGCCCAGTGGGAGCCGGACCTGGTGGTGGGGAGGGCGTGCCCGAAGCGGAGCGTGTTTCGGTGGCGCAGTCTGGTCAACCCGGTGGCGGTACCGGAGAGGGGGGGACGGAGGCAGGGGCGGCCGAGTCCGGCGTGGGGGATGGAAAATCGGAGCCATCCGGGCAGGTTTCAGGGACGGTTCCGGGGGGTGAAGGGAGCGACACAGCCGGCGCCCCGACCGGGTCCGGTCCTCCGCCACCGCAGCCTCAGTCGGAGGAGAAGGGGGGCGAGGACAAGGGGTTGCTGGCTCGTCTGTTTTCGAGCCAGGAAAGCAGCACGACCTCCTTGGGAACGACCATGGTCTCGGCCCCGAACGCGGGTGCGCCGGGTGTGCCCCGGGTGCTCGAGTCGGTGGAGGACAAGCCACTGTATGCACTGGCGGACCTCGAGGCGTCTCAGGATGTGGTACGGTTGAAGGGAACGGTCTCGTGCTCCATCTGTCAGGGCAAGATCTTGCTGAACGTGGTCAGTTCCAAGGGGTTGCTGGTCTCCGTGCCTGGATTGGAGCCGGGAGCGTTCGATGTGCCGGTTCCTCGAGGGGTGGGTGACGTGACCGTGACCGCCATCGGGGATGACAACGGGGACGGCGTGCCCACGCAGGGCGAACCCCTGGGAGGTTACATGAAGAACCCGGTGCGGGTCGGCGAGGAAGACGTGGACGGCATCGAAGTACAGATCGGCAAGTCCCCACCGCCTCCATCGGTGGAGCCTTGACCAAAACCCATGAAAGAAAGACCCACGTTGCACACCGTCACGGACGCGCTCCTGGCTCTCGAGGCTCATGATGCGCACGGATTCACGTTTCTCGAGTACCCGGATGGCGAGATTTCCCACACGTTTGCCGAGTTGATAGCCCGTGCCCGGGCCACCGCGGGCTGGTTGCAGTCCCGGGGGATGAATCCGGGCGACCGCCTTGCGTTGATCATCCCGGACGCGCACGAGTTCGTGGTGAGCTTTTACGGCGCCCTGTTGGCCGGTGTGGTGCCGGTGCCCCTGTTCCCTCCGTTTGCATTGGGGGAGCTGCAAGCCTACCTCGAGAAGACCGCAAGACTGCTTCAGCGTGCTGGTGCGCGGATGGTGCTGACCCCGAAGCGAATTGAGCGGATCCTGTGGCCGGTGACCGACACGGCCCGGAGCGTGGAGTGGATCGTGGCGCTCGAGAGCGTCTCACGTGCGCGACCGGACGGGTTCGACCCGGTGGCTGTCCGACCGGAGGATCCCGCGTTCATTCAGTTCACGTCCGGGTCGACCCAGGCCTCCCGGGCGGTGATCGTCACGCATGGCAACCTGGTGGCGAACTGTCGTGCCATCGTGGGTGAGGGGTTGGTTCTGGACCCCGGGGGGGACCGCGGGCTTTCCTGGCTTCCGCTGTACCACGACATGGGCTTGATCGGGTTTGTGATCGCGCCCCTGTTCGTTCCGGTGTCTGTCGTGTTCATGCCCACCACCATGTTTCTGCGGCGCCCATTGCTCTGGTTCGAGATGGTGCACCAGAAGCGAGCCACGGTCACGTTTGCGCCCAACTTCGCCTATTCCCTTGTCACCAACCGGGTGACCGAGGCGCACTTGAGAAAATGGGACCTCTCCTGCCTTCGCGTGGCCGGCTGCGGTGCGGAACCCATCTCGGCCCAGACCCTGGAGACGTTTCTCGAGCGGTTTTCCCGGGCGGGGCTGAGGGCGGATGCGTTGGTTCCAAGCTACGGAATGGCGGAGGCCACGCTGTCCATCTCCTTCAAACCCGCAGGGACGCCGTGGCGGACCGACGTGGTGGATGGTCGCATTTTTCGTGAGCACGGACGTGCCATCCCGGTGGAGCGGACATTGGAGGATACCATCGAGTTCGTCAGTTGCGGGCGCTGGCTCAGCGGCCACTCGGTACGCATTCTCGACGAGGAGGGGAACATCCTGGACGAGCGGTGTGTGGGCGAGATTGTGGTGGCTGGGCCGAGTGTCACGCCCGGCTACCTCGACGATGAAGCGGCCACTCGAGCCACCTATCGCGATGGGTGGCTCCACACCGGGGATCTCGGGTACCTGGCGGACGGGGAACTGTACGTGTCGGGGAGGAAGAAGGATCTCATCATCGTACACGGGAGGAACTACACGCCGGAGGCCATCGAGTGGGTCATTGGAGAGATCCCCGGCATTCGGCGGGGGAACGTGGCGGTTTTTTCCAGGCCGGGGCCGAGGGGCACGGAAGAGGTGGTGGTGGCGTGCGAGGTGCGTTCCAACGACTACGACAGCCTGCGCAAGGCCATCCAGGCTCGAGTCTCTGATACGTTCGGACTGTCGGTGGCAGACATCGTTTTTTTGGCTCCTCGCACCCTCCCCAAGACCACCAGCGGGAAGATTCAGCGGCAGCGGGCGAGGCAACTGTACATGGAGGGCAGTCTCGCCGCTCAGGGCCCCCGGGGCACCGGCCGCAGCGTGCCCCTCTCACACCTGGTGGCCCTTCGCATGCGGGCCATGGTGAGCCGGGTACGGCACAGCACCAGGCGCGTGTTCCACTCCGGAGAGTGATCGGCGGGGTGGAGAGGAAGCGCCGTCACACAACAGCGAGGAACGGTCCATGTCCATGTCCACGAGCGAGGAAATCGTCGCCCTGTTCAAGAAGGTTGCTGGAGAGTTGATGGGCGAGTCCTACGACTCCATGACCTTGACGTCTCGTATCGGTGAGTATGGTATCGATTCGACCTCTGTTTTCGAGATTGTCACCCGGATCGAGGACGAGTTGAACGTTCGTATTCCCGAGGACACCTTGATCGAGATGCGTACCGTCGAAGACCTCGTGAAGGCGGTGCAGGCGGAACAGCGGCGTGCAGGCGGGGGGGGCCTCGAGATCTCTGGAGGAGGCGGGCCATCGGATTGAAAGCGGCGGTTGGGCCGGAGGCATCTGCTGCAGCAGGGTGGTTCTGCACGCTGAACGGCCCCTGAGAATCCGGTACAGCAGGAGCGGGAGATGGCAGGTCAGCCTGGTGCCCCGGCCGGGCACGAGGGGAGGGCAGTCTGTAGCAGGAACCGTTGGCGCAGGTGGGCACGAAGCCTGTTGCCGTGGCTGCTGCCCACCTTGACCGCGGTTGTCTTTTTTCTCTCCCTCTCTCACGAGGCGGCCCGGCGGGTGCTGGCCTTGGAGACCGTCGAGAACTACGGGTTTGCCGTCTTCAACCAGATCCTCTGGAACTTCAGCCACTTCGGAAAGTTTGCTCAGACCATCCACCGCGGTTACTTCGATTCATGGATGTGGTCGGGACACAAGGCCGCCTGGCTGCCGGTCGTGGGCTACCTCTACTCCATTCGCCCCGGGCCGATCTGGCTCGCGCAGATCCAGATCGGCGCTGTGGCCCTCGGGGCCTTCCCGGCCTTTGCCCTGGGTCGCCTCGTCGTCGGTGGGTTGGGCGGGGGAATTCTCGGACTCGTCTTCTACTTTGCCTATCCTCCGCTCTACTACATGGCTCTGTCCGACTACCAGGACATCGTGCTCGCCATTCCCACCCTCCTGTTCGCGCTTCATGCTTGCAGGAAACGCTCCGTGCCCGCGTTCGTCGTGACCGCCCTCCTCGCGTGCGCCACCCGGGAGGAAGTCGCCCTGATGGTCATGCTCCTGGGATTCGCCGTATCCGGCACCTGGAGGACACGCGTGAAGTTCGGAACCATCGGGGCATTCGTGGCCATCTCCTATCTCGCCACTGTCTACGCGCTGTTCCATGATGAGATGTACTACGAGTCTTCCGCTCAGACCCAACTTGCAGCCATCCTGTCACACCTCCCGTCCTTGCCACCCATCCTCTATGACAAGGCGGAGGCCGTCCGGTTCTATGCCGGGTTTCTTCGACCCGTCCAGTGGATTGGGCTTGGCGCTCCCTGGACCCTCCTGCCGGCAGCCGGGGCGTTCATCGTCCACCTGTTCGTCAACCCGGGCAACGGCGTCGACAGGGTGTGGGCCACGCAGGCACACATCCATCACCTGGCTCCGATTCTCCCGCTCCTGATCGCGGCTGCGCTTGAAACCGTCGGGCGTGTCGGACGGAGAATCCGAAAGGCCTCCCGGCTGCCCCGGCATACGCACCGGGTGGTCGCCGTTGTGCTCGCAGTCGTGGCAGTGGCCGGGACTGTGCCCACGTGGCGAGCGCTGGGACTCCACTTTCAGACAAACCTTGAGACGCGCCAGTATCCGGTCCATCCGGTGTGGAAACTGGTCAGGCGGCTTCCACCCGACAGTGTCGTGGCCACCGACATGTTTGCTTCCCTGGCCGTTTCCTCGAGGCCCTTGGCCTACACGTATGACGAGAGCCTTGTGGAAAAGGTGCGCACCAGGGATCCTCTGGATGCCCTCGACGCCATCCTGGTGAATCGGCGAGATACCGTGTGGCTGAGGCGTGCGTTGTCGCGAACCGGGGCTCGAGTGCTCGACGCGCAGGGGGAGTATGTGCTGATCCTGCTGCGACAGAGGTCTTCTGGATGACATGGGCGGCGTCCCGAGCCGGCGGCCTTGTCAGATGGGGCGCCGCAAGATGGGCGGCTGGAAGTTCGATGAGAGGGGCTCGAACCGTCGTGGCGCGCCTTCGGTCGTGGTCGTTCAGAAGCCGTAGTCGGGGTTGTGTTCGTCAAAGGTGTCGGGTGGGAAGGTTGCCCAGCGGATGTCTCGGTAGCTGAGCAGTTCCAGCATGTTCCCGGCCTGGTCTCGGATTTCGACCTCTTCGAGGAGGCCGGTTTCCAGGTTGAACTTGAGGCGGGCCCAGTGGGCATAGTAGTCCGGGGGGCCGTCGGTGCGGTTGATGATTTCGAAGTAGCGCACGCCGTGTTCCTTGAACCATCGGCCGTTGCTCACGTCGATGGTGCCCCCTCTGCTGACGAGCACGGAGAGATCCTTCGCAGTCTTGCGCAGGACGTATTCGATCCCCATTTCGGTGATCCGGTGGTTGGTATCTCGCATGGTGATGGGGTTGTCCAGATCGATGTGCACGGAGATGAGGCCGAGCCAGCCCCCTTCCCGGACCACGATCTCTTTGGGGTTGACTGCGGAATTGTACAGGACCCTGCGGCCCTTGTGGGGCCCCTGGATCCATTCTCCGTACACTGCCATGGGCTTCCGTTGAAATTTCAGCTTGATCACGTCCGGCTCAGGCGCCAACACGCCTCGAACCCGCTCGCGCTTGGACAGAACAGCCTCGTATTGCGGGTGCGCCTCGAGGATCAACAGCGCTCCGTCAATGAGGGCGGAGGGAGGGCTTTCGGCCAGCAGTGTTCGCAGTGCCTGTTCATCCAACCTGGCGAGATCGCCTCGCTCCATCCGCTCCTTGAATGCGTGCAGATCAAACGCGGCCTCCCCGTGCATGGGTGCGGGGAAAAGCAAGATGAACAGGGCGGACATCTGAAAGAACGTGTGGGGCAAGAACCCCCTCGTCCGACACACCATCGCTGTCTCCCGGCAGCTTCAAAGGGTGAAACTCGGGTCTCGAACCAGCATGACATCGGGTGTCGCGGGTGTCAAGGCGGTTGCTTCTGGTTTGGTTCTATGGGTGCTGCACGGAACGTCCTGGTCGCGAATCACCAGGTGTTCCGGTGGAGGTGGGGGCCGGGTCTGTTGTCGGCCCCTCGGATTTCGAATCGGTCGACTCGTCCCCTCCCCGCGTCTCGAGGTGCGGGAGTACCGGGGTGATGTCGTAGACCTCCTGCACGCCGTCGGAGAAAAGCGGTGTGCCGAACGCGTGGCGGCAATAGGCGCGGACCGCAGACGCTGCGGCCGGCTTCATCTCCCGGTAGGTCACGATCAGCCGCCTGAAGTCGCGGCTCACCAACCACTTTCGCTGGAACACCATGAACGGATCGTTGGGGGGCGTTTCCTGGCAACACATGTTTTCGTCCGGGCCGTTCATGTCATTGAGCACGACCAGGGACCGGATGAGAGGGTTGCTGCGCACGAGTTGCCGGCCGCTCATGACGAACGTGGAGATACGGTCCAGTGGGAGACTGGCGCTCTTCTTTCCGTGCACCGTCTGCATGAGCAGAATGGCGTCTCGGCTTTTTCTCCCATCCTCGTAGAGTTGGGGAAACTCGATCACGGCCATGGGCTCCGGATTCTGTGCCACGAAGTGTGCGGCCGGGAGTGCGGCCACCGAGCGGCTTGGGAGAGGAGAGGGGACGTCTCCTCTCCATCGGTGCTCGAGGACGGGGACAGCGGCCAGGAGTGCCACGAGGCCGGAGGCGATTGTCCGGGCACCTGTTCGGGAGCCGAGGAGTCGCTCCAGGAAGCGACCGAGCGCATCCAGGCCGAGGCCGCCGAGCACGGCGAGGGCCAGGGTGACGGGCATGACGAATCGGGCCGGGAAATTGATCGGCTGACTGAACCACTCGAGGCCCAGGTTGAGGTAGGCGAAGGGGAGCCGTGGCCCTGTTTCTGTACCGTCGAACACGAGCCGGGAGCCGAGTCCCAGGGTGGCCATGACCAGGACAATCAGGAGCCATCGGGCCGCAGTGCGTGGTCGCCGGAAGAAAGCGAGGATGGCGAGCACCAGGATGGAGACGCCGGTGAATCGCCCGGCGATGTAGGGATTCTGAACTGTCAGGTTACGCACCCTGGGGCCTCCCAGCAGCAGGTGCTTCAGGTCCAGTCGGGTGGGAGGAGCATCGTGGGGTTGGGCGTCGATCCGACGTTGCACGTACTCGATGAGCCCCTCGGTTGACCTGGCCTGGCTGCGGTAGGATACGTCAAATGCCCGTTGGACGGGGAGGATGAGTCCCAGAGACACGAGGAGAATCACCGCGTATCGGACCCACAGACGGACAGTGGCTCCCGGGCGCCAGGGATCGGTCACCATCAGCATGGCGGCGATCATGTAGAGAAACAACGCATAGTACCAGCATGCGAACGCGGTAACGAAGAAGAGGCCCGTCGCCGCCAACACGTTTTTCCATCCGCCGGCGGACGCCGCGCGGTGGAGGAAGAGGCAAGCCAGTGGCAACCAGGCGAGATGGGAGAGTTCCCCCACCCCCACGTACACGGTCCAGAGGGCGTAGGCGCTGAGGGCGTAGAAGAGCCCCGCCCCGAGCGCCGGAATGGTGCGGCCGGTAAGATACCGGACCAGGGCGTACATGCCGAGTCCAGCCAGGGTGAGGTTGAGCACGGATAGCACGTTGGTGGCCAGTGGAAGTCCCAGGGGACCACCGAGAAGCAGTACGGCCAGTCCGTTCAACGGCTCGATCGGGTAGAGCAGGAACCCGTTGGGATGGTTGAGGTAGTGGGTGGCGTAGGGCAATTTCCCATCCACCAGGACCATCTGCCGAAACCACCAGAGATTCCAGTAGTGCTTGACCACATCGCTGTCATGGTGCCCAAGGATGCGTGCGGTGGCCTGGAATCCTTTGGGAACGAGCCACACGGTGACGAGGGCCAAGGTCAACATGGGTACGAGGACCCGCCTCACCATGCGCCGACGCCGGGAACCCGCCTGTCCTTCGGCGCCCTGGGCAGCGCCCCTGCCTGCTCGAAAACGCCATACCACCGCTCAGCCCCGCTCCCTTTCCAGTATCTCCCGCAGTTTGCGCCGTGCCCGGTGCCTCCGCATTTTGCACGCTCCTTCCGAGATCTCCAGCACGCGCGCAATGTGCTTGATCGGCATGTGGTAGTCGAGACTCAACGTGAGCAGGATACGGTCCTCCAGCTTGGGAAGCTGGCGGATGGCCTGACGAAGCATGGCTGTGTCCGGTTCGGACTCTTGAGAAGCCACCGGCTCCGCCACCACACGCCAGTCATCGAATGGGGGATGAATCTCGTTGCTCAGCGTGACTCGGCGGTTGCGGGCCACCACGTCGGCGCATTTGTTCTTGGCCAGCTTGAACAGAAGGTTTCGGAGATGTTTTTCGTCCGTCACTCGAGGCAGCAACCGTTCCACCGCCTGGAACACTTCCTGAACCACGTCTTCGGCCTCCTCCCGGTTGGCCCCCAGTTTGTGGTAGGCGTAGCCGAGAAGACGTTGTTGGAAGCGCTCGGCAATGCCCGCCATCGCGCGCCGCCGATGGCTCTCGAGACCACGCGCATGTTCCCTCATGCGGCGGATCTCCCCGATGATCCATCGCTCGGCAGGAGGCGTCCCTCGCTCGAGCTCGTCAAGGGAGATGGCATTCAGCGTGACATCGCCGAGATTGCCTGGTTGGTCCGGCCTGTGTTGGCTCATCGCCTCGCTTTCTTCTGTTCCTGGGTTGGCAGCGACCCACAGCAGGACCTCTGCCCACTTCCGCCTCTCCTCCACGCTTGCTCACCGTACCAGAATCGTCCGTCTCGGACAACCGTTTCACTCCGGGCATACCGGGACGGCACGGGACTCGTAGTACCCCAGTTCATCCACCCAGTATTCTCCCTCGAACGGCCACACCTGGCGGTTTTTCACAGGCCATCGACGTTTCCAGTGTTTCCGGGAAGGCGACATCATCGGCAGGCGGCCGGCCGCAGCCGCCTCGTACAGGTTCTTTTCCGCCGAGGTCATACTCAGTCGTACGAGTTGGGCCTGCCGCAGAAGCTGGTTGAGGTCCCAGAGGGTCTGCTGAAACTCCCCTCGCAGGCTCCGGTCGTAGGCCGCTCGGATGGCCTGCTCATGGCTGTCGAGCAACCCGTCCAGACGCTCGAACGCGGGCCCTGCCTGCGAGCCGAACAGGGTTTCGAGGGCCACCCGTTCCCGGGAGATCAGCCGCAGGTGAGCTTCCAGTTCGTCCAGACTTGGGCGATTGCGCTGGCGCCGAAGGATGGGGCCGGGCACACCGGTTTCCGGCAAGGCACCCTCCCCCCGGACAGCGGCCCGGTAGGCCTGCACGAGTTCGAGGAGGGAACCTGGTCTGTTCAACTCGCCGGACAAGGCTTCGCGTAGTTGGTCGCGGAGCGTCGTGTATCGGTCCAGGAAGTCGGTCACCACACGGCCACCCTCCACGAACCGACAGAGATGATAGAGAAACTGGGCCTCCAACAGCGCGGGTTCGGGAAGGTACCAGTCTGCGAAGAACGGGGAATTCAGCGTGTGGACGGTTCCCAGCGCCTTACCCAGGGAAGGCCAGTGGTCCTGCTCTGCATAGCGGCGGTAGTAGGCCCATGCGAGTTCCACCTGGACCTCCAGCCACTCCCGAGAATGCCGGGGAAACGCTTCATAGATGCTGATGGCCTCGTCCACTCTTCCTGCACCATACAGGGCGCGCGCCAGGGTCAACTGCACCAGTGGGATCATGTCAGGAGGCAGCGAGGGGGGGGGCGGTGCATCCTGCAACAGGTCCTCGAGAATGGCAATGGCCACTGGTCGCTGGCGCATGCGGGTGAGGACCGTGGCCATGAGTAGCCGGGCCCGGACGTGATCCGGGTGCGTTTTCGAGACCTGGCTGAGGGCAGCCACTGCCTCCGACAATTCATCATCGGCGTCCAGCCCAACTCCTTTCAGGTAGAACGCATGCTCCCGGTCCATCGGATCCTCCAGGAGGGCCGGGTCAATCCGCGCAATGGTCACCAGGAGAGGCGCCTCGGTTTTGACTTCCGTTGCCAGCCAGGCCGCCCGGTGAAATGCTTCGGGCACCCACGGACCGTTCCCGGACAGGAGCACTTGCTGCCAGTGTAGCAGACCCAAAACGGGCAACCCGAGCCGCTCCAGCGCCCGGGCGGCCAGGGCGAGCGCCTCCACGCGGTCCCGGGGGGTCAAGGCGGACGGGTCTTGGAGCAACGGGGAGACCAGGAGCAGGGCTGCACGCGGTTCCGAATCGAACACGGCTCGCACGGGATCGAGCACCGAAGAGGATTCCTGTGGCTCAGGGGTCAGGGCGGGCTCGGCCCAGGCCACTCTGTGTACGAAAAACAGGAATACTGCCAGGGTCCATCCGCGCAGAGCAGGGGGACTCTCGTTCCTCCCAACCCGCGATACCTCCCTGCTCCCAGTCCGTTCAGCCATCGCCGCCTCCCTTTTCGAATACTGGCCGGAAGAACCAGGATACGCCGAGGCCGAAGTACCAGTTGTGCTTCACCACACGGCTGTTCTCAAGTGTCTCCAGGAGGTAGAGGTAGTCCCGGACATCCGCCCGGATGGCAAACATCTGGCCTCGAGTGCGGATGAAATAGCGCTGGTTGATCCCCACGTTGATACTTGCCGGGCGGTTGTACACGTCGGCGTTCGCGGCGGCTTCCACATCGTTGTAAATGGTTCGCTCGGCCACCAGGGCGCCCACCCCGCCGGTGATCGATGTGTCGAAATGAACCACGCGCATGCCGAGCAGGCTGAACTTGGCATAGATCGGTGTCCACTGTGTGTTGATCGATGTGACGACTCGAGGCATGTAGGCGTCCACCCGCACGCCCAGAGACTGAAGTCGGGTGCTCTGACTGGTTTCTCGACCATTCCCCCAGGCGAACAGGTACTCAACGGCAAGTCGCTCGGACAGGTACCAGCCCACGGAGATTCCGCCATGAGCGCTGATCACGTAAGGATCGGTCGGAATCGTGGCGACCTGGGCAGCCACCTCCATCTTTCCCTGGGTCGAGAAGAGCGGTTTCTGCACCGCGGCCAGGTCTTCCATTGCGAGCACGCCCAGTTCCTGTTCGGGCGAGGGGCCTCGAGGCCCGGCTTCGGTGCGAGCGGGAAGCGAGGTGAGGAGCAAGATCAGGAATAGAGTGCACAACCGCCACATGAGGGCAACCCACTTCGTCAGAATGGCAGGGTCCTGGGATCCGACGCTGCCGTGATGTGATAGTAGACTTCGATCCGTGCGCCATACTCCGGCACGGCGGACCCGGTGAATTCGATTGTGTTCTGAGCCGGGTTGAATACCCAACCATTGGTGTCACTTTCCGGGACTTCCACTCCGTCCACGAACACCAGGATGGTATCCGGACTCGGGACGTATCGCAGTCGGAACCGGATGAGCAGGTAGTTGATGAGTGCCCCCAGGTCATCCAGCGCCTCGGCGAAATCGTCGCAGATGGGTACCAGCAGGCCACCAGTGAGGTCGGCGGCGTCCCGGTACCGGTGGACCGTGGAGGCAGGAGAGCCCTCGGGATTGCAGACCGCTGTCGGATCGGTTTCGTCCTCGGGGAGGGTCGGAGCGATGGATGAAATCGTGTACCGTCTGTCCAGATCGTCGAGAAATTCGAGATAGTCCTCCACCTGCCCGGAGGAGGAATCACCTTCGTCGGTCACCACGATTACTGCCAGCGCCACGCCTTCCCGGAGGAAGTCTCCGTTCGCTCCCACCTCGTTCTCGGATACGTCTCCACATCCAACCGCCAGGTCCGGACGCACCGTCTCATCGTAGAATGATGGGTCATCGATCGAAAGGCAAATGGCGCGTCGCATCGCCCCCAGTCCTTGCTCGACTCCCACCGTGGACGGGTTTGCAGCCGCAGCCTCGAGCGCGGTGGCGAATGCACCCACCACGTCCGCGGTGGTGCTGGAGAGGTAGAGAGGGGCGCCCGGGTCTTCCGGGAATGGAGGCAGGAGGTGTCCGCGGCTCCCGGTGCTGGACAGGTCGGTTGTGGTGATGCCGAGGTGGAAGTTGAGATACCGGCCCATGTTATTGATGAAAAACAGGTAGTTTGTGACCGCGTCGAGCAGCGTTTCGTGGGGGAAGGACCGTTCCTGCTCTGCGGCGGAGTTGAGGTTCTGGATAAATTGATGAAAGTTGTCAGCCAGGGCCTCCTGCTCCTCTTGCATGCTGCCCGAGTTGTCGACGACAAACAGGACATCGACCTTGTTGGAGTAGGTTGCCTGTTCGTAGATTTCCTGGGTGAGGAAGTCGTAGTGGTTGCACGTGGTGATGAAGCAGGCGAGCGCGGGCAGCGCTGCCACCAGGAATCCGCGTCCGGGCGGGGAAAGGTGCCGCCCACAGCAACCGGAAAAAGACCGCATCGTCATCGCTCCAGGAGTCTGTCACGGAGATCCTATGCACAGGGGCGTGACAGGAACAAGTGGAAAGTGATTTGGCGCTTGACAGGGGAACCGGGGAGACATACAAGGATGCCGAGCCAACCATCTCGGGTCCACCACCAGACGGAGTTGACACGACCATGAGCAGAGCCGAAAAGCCCCAGTGGCCGAACAAGGAGCGAAGGCGTTCACCACGCGCTGATGTGGAGTTGGTGATCGAGTATTCGGATCTGGAGCATTTCTGCCAGGACTACGCCCGGAACGTGAGCCTGGGCGGGATATTCATCGAGACACGGTCTCCGTTGCCCACCGGGGCCACCTTGCAACTGAGCTTCGGACTCCCGGGCTACAGCGGCAAGATACGGTCCAGCGGCAAGGTCGTCCGGTCGGTATCTGTCGAAGATGCGCGGGCGCGAGGTGTGCGACCGGGCATGGCGATCTGTTTCGACGAGTTGTCCGAGGAGAGCAAGGCCCTGATCGATGCGCTGGTGAGGAGAAGCCTGGAAGAGGGCTGACCAGCGCGGATTCATTCAGGGGGACGTCTGTCCCGCCGCGTTTTCCGAAGTTTTCGGCGCGGTGGCCTCCGTGGCCTGCGCGGCCCTCCGTGCCCGTCCCCGGATTTCCACCGCAGCCTGAAGCGCCTCCTCGCGCACCCACTGCTCCCGGTGCTTTCGTGCCACATCCTCGAGAATCGGCACGGCATCCAGTGCCACGGCTGTTCGAAGTGCATTGATCACGGTCACCACCGCAATCGTGTCCTTTACGAACAGGAGTCGCTCCAACGCGGATACGGCGCCCGGGTCGCCGATGCCTCCCAGAGCCCGGATGGCCTCGTATCGCACGGCCTCGTCATTGTCCTTGACCGCGATCGTTTCCAGTGCCTCCACCGCGTCTGTGTCTCGGATGAGGCCCAGGGCTCGAGCCGCCTCCTGACGGTTTCGAGGTAGCGGGTCGGCGAGCAGTTTCCTCAAGCCGGGTCCAGCCGAGGGGTCGCCGAGCGTACCGAGGGCTCGAGCCGCGTATCGTCGTGCCTCTGGGTCGGGATGGTCGAGGTAAGGAATGAGTGCGGGGACGGCGGCCGGGTCGCGGAGTACACCCAGAGCCACGATGGCCGTGTAGAGGGTTCGGCCCGCGGCGGATGGGAGGAAAGCTGTCAGGGGGGCCACCGCCCGGCGGTCTTGTAAGTCACCCAGGGCTCGAGCGGCCAGTCGGCGGACTTCCTCGTCCGGGTCCTTGAGCGCCTCGGCGAGGAGGGGGACAGACCACCAGTTTCCGCGAGTGCTCAGGGCTCGAGCCGCGGATCGTCGGACCATGGGATTCGGATCCTGGAGCTGTAGATTGAGCGTGCCGGCGTCTGGAGCGCTCGAGGGCGCTGTGGCCAGTTTTTCTACCGTTTCCTGCGCCTTGACACGGAGTGCCGGGCTGGGATCCTTGTGCGCGGCCACGATCAGGGGTTTCCATGCCCTCATGTCCCCCACTGCGCCGAGGGCAGTCATGGCGTGCTCCCGTACAGTGTCGTGAGGCGACTCGAGCGCCGCGATCAAGGCGGGGACCGCGTCTGCAGCCTGCATCCGACCCAGTGTGTAAGCTGCGTAGGCCTGGGCCACGGCTGGCATGGTGTCGTCCTCCAGCACGCCCACCAGGAACGGCACCGTGTAGTCCAGCTTTTCCAGGGTGGCCATGGCGGCCGCCCGTACGTCTGGTTCCAGGTTTTTTTGTAGCATCGTAACGATGGGCACGAACGCGGCCAGGTCTCCCTTCATTCCCAGGGCGACCAGGGCGCGAACCACCTCGTGCGGATTGTCGTCCTCGAGACGGTTCAGGAGATCCTGGGTTCCGGCAGAGGGCGTGTGGCTGCTCGAGGTCTTTCCCGGGACCGGGCTGGTCCCGGCAGGCTGTTGTAAAGGGTCGGACCCGGCAGAGAGCCGCTCCGGAGTCAGGAACGCCAGCAAGACGACGCTGGAACCGACGAGCCACCAAGTGGTTCGCCGGGGGCAAGGGGTCCGGCGAGGGAGGGGCACGGGCTTTCTCATGGAAGCGGATGTAGCACGGGTGCCCCTCAGTGTCAATCGTCGTGCGCCATCCGGTCCGATGTCATTCTTCCTTGTTCCGGTTCCGATTGGCCCGGTTGTCGGATGTGGGAGACTGGAGGTCTCCCAGGAACACCAGCACGTCATAGAGGAGGCGCTTGCTGCCCTGGAAGCTCGAGCCAAAGGCTGTGGAAAGGGTGGACATCACCCCGGTGTCCCGAACCCCCGGTCCATATGGCCCGGGGTCGGTATCCTCGAGAAAACGGGCTAGTTGGTGCAACAGGGATGGTGCCCTTTGTTCGGTGCCCGGAAGTCCCGCCGGGGCGTCGGGGTGGGCAAGTCGGTCAATGAGCACCTCGAGACGGCCCTTTTCGAACCAGAGGCCCTGGCAAGAGAGGCACAGGTCCACCAGCACGCCTTGTTTGCGAACCCCCACCATGAAACGGCCGCACACAGGGCACCGCATGCGTTCCACATTGCAATGGATGCAGGTGGGGCCATCTCCCGGCCCAGGCTTCCCGCAGTAGGTGCAGATGTCCCAGTCCGGGTTGGTGCGTGGGGCGCGGGGGTCGGCAGACTTTCTCCTTTTCCACCCCAAGAGCACCCGTCGTCTGTCACCTCGAGCGCGGGTCGTGCGCGGTGTCGGCAGGGGCGCAGCCGCCTGGTCGAGAAGTGCGCCGGTTGGCGGGGCGCGCAGGGGACCGGGAGGACGCAGCGGAGCCCGAGGGGCGTTCGGGGATACCTGCGTCGCGGCGGGCAAAAGACCGCTGAACGTCTGATACTGCAACCAGGTTCCGGTACAATGCTTGCATTGAAACGCGCCGGTATGACGCCCCGATATGATCAGTGGCTCCAGCGCATGATGACAGTATGGACACTTCATGGCAGTATCTCGAGAACACGGGAATACGGGATCCGAACGTCCAGCACGATGATTGATACCGGAGCAGCCATGGACCGTTTGTGGACCGGTTCCCGGTGAGGAGTCTTGCCTTCGGGCGGTCCGGGTATCGGATCCGAAGAGGCTGCCTGGTCTAGAGGGTAGCAGCAAACGGCAGCAGGTGCCACCGGTCTCGCGCTTGAGGGGAGCCTTGACCAGACCAGCACCTCGTGGTGGAGCGGGAGCACTCCCGGGAGCGATTGGGGCCGGCAGGAGACGGGGCCGATTCCTGGGTGCGGCAGGAAACAGGAGGAGACATGGAAGGAAAGACCGATACGGGCGCGTCCTGGCGGATTCAGGTTTACACAGGGGATGGGAAAGGCAAAACCACCTGTGCGATCGGGTTGGCGATCCGCGCACTGGGAAATGGCTTCCGCGTCGCGATGGTTCAATTCGACAAGGGCTATCACGGTGAGGAACACTACGGTGAGCGTCACGTACTCCGGTCTCTGGCCAACCTCGAGTTGTTTCCCACAGGGTGCGAGCGCATGCTGCCGAATGGCAAGTTTCGATTCGGCGTTTCGCCCGAAGACCTGGCTGAGAGCCGGCGTGGTTTGGAGATTGCCCGGGACCTCATGGAGCAGGCGCGGCACCAGTTGGTCATCTTGGACGAGGTGTTGACGGCGGTACCCTATCATCTCCTGGAAGAACAGGATGTGCTGGACCTGCTGGACCGGTACGAGGCGGCCGGGCGGCCGTTCGAACTTGTGCTGACGGGCCGTGGGGCCACGGATGCCGTACTGGCGAGAGCGGATCTGGTAACAGAAATGCGGCCCGTTCGGCACTACTTCCAGCACGGAGTGATGGCGCGTCGAGGGATCGAGTTCTGATAGATTTCGACTCGAGCCGACAGAACAGAGGGGTCAACGGGTCGGAGCAGAGGGCGCCTCCGGCCCGGGGGCTCGGGTCGCCCACCAGGCTGTCCAGCGGTCAACTACAGAACCTTCACCCGGTGGGACTTGCGACAGGCCGGAAAGCTTGAGCAGGGCAGAACGGGCGGCCTCGCGCGTCGCCGGGTCGGGGTCGTCGGCTACCGTGATCAGTGCGGCGATGGCCTGGGGCCCCCCCAGCCGTTCCAAGGCCTGCACGGCATGCACGCGCACGAACAGGCCGGTTCCTTTGATAAAGTTGTGCGGGGCGGTGAGTTCCAAGGCCACGCGAGGGGCGTTCGAAGGAGTCCCGAGCACTCCGATGGCGTCGAGGGCAGACGCGCGGACGAGGGCCGCCTTGTCGTCGAGTGCGGCGATCAGAGCGGGAAGTGCCGAGCGGGCGCCCAGGTCCTTGAGCCCCGTGGCGGCCGCCATGCGCACCATGGGCACTGGGTCGGACAGGCCACGGATGAGGGCCTGGACCGAGGCCTCCCCGGGGATCCGGCCCAGTGCGCGTCCCGCGACCCAACGGTGCTCATAAGGAATTTTCTCGTCCTCGAACACTGTCACCAGGCCGGGAACGGCACGGGCCCCCCAGCCCACGAGGTCCTCGAACAGGACCAACCCGTCTGCTTCGTTTTCGGAGGTTGCGATCCGCGCAACGCGTTCGCGGATTTGAAACGGGTCGCTCGAGCCATTGTCCTGCACGGGGACAGGGGCACTCTTTCGAGGCATGGCTCCCGCAGCATTCCCCGGGCATGGTACCGATACAATCTTGCCGCCCACTTCATCGAAGCAGAGGGTCGGCGCGTTGTCCTGTCCTGTTGCTGGGCGGGACATCAAGATCAACAGCAGCAAGAAGACGGGTTCCGCACTCACTATCCC
>CAYQMG010000062.1:0-3167 GCA_964418585.1 uncultured Gammaproteobacteria bacterium
CCAGGAAGAACCGTTTGTTGTCAGTCGACTTCGGAATTGCATACCACATGGTAACACCTCCTGATAAAGTTTTCAACGTTTCCGTACCCCCGAACTTCATCCTCCCTTGTCGAAGGGCGGAAAGAAAAGTTACAGAGTCCGGCGTGGAAAGGTGCACGAGGGCGGGGAATCGTGGTGCGCCCCCGAGTTTGACAGTTGGCGGTGGATTGGCGTGCTTTTCGAGGGTGGCCGTGTTGTGAAATAAGGACTTGCGGCGTTTTTTGGGCGACGGGGTGTAGTCCCGACCACCGCCAATCATTGGTCCGCCGATAAAACTATTATGGTTTTGAGAAAAAGAGGCTGACTCGATATCCCCTCCTCTCCAAGATAGTGCCGTTATGTACATCCGAATCTCCACCCGCAAACGCCACGGCAAGGTCTACCAGTCCCTGCGCCTGGTCGAGTCCTAACGGGTCAAGACCGACCAGGGTTACAAGGTGCGGCGGCGCATCCTGGCTAACTTCGGCAACATCGAGCGGTTTGGGGAGAAGGACATCGACAACATCTTCTCCGGGCTGTGCCGGATCTTCGGGAGGACCATGGAGGCGCCGCAGCGTCCCGAGGCAGACGAGGCACTGGAATACGGCCAGGTCCACGCGCTGTTGCATATCTGGAAGGCGCTCAAGTGGGCGCAGGTGATTGCAGGGGAAGCCAGGAAGAGCAAGACCGAGTTCGACCTGGAGAAGCACGTCAGGACCATGGTGCTCAATCGTCTTTGCGATCCCTGCTCGAAGCTTGCGCTTCTGGACTGGCTGGAGCACGTGTACATTCCCGGGGTGGATCGCATGGAGATGCGTTATGAGCATCTTCTGCGGGCCATGGATTGGCTGATCGGGCACAAGGAGGAGCTGGAGAGGCGTTTCATGGAAGGGGTGCTGGGGCTGTTCGACCGGGAGCTCAAACTCGTGTTCTACGACGTGACGTCGGTCTACTTCCAGGTGCGCTCGGATGACGATTTCAGGCGGTACGGGTACTCGCGGGACGGTCGTGCGGACCGGCCGCAAGTGGTGGTCGGGATGGTGATGACCGGGGATGGGTTGCCGGTGGCGCACTATACTTTTCCTGGAAACACCGCTGACAGGGCCACGCTGATCGAGACGGTGCGTGACCTCGAAAGGCGCTTCGGGATCAAGAGGTGCGTGGTGGTGGCGGACCGGGGCATGGTGAGCGAGGTGAACCTGGTATACCTGGCGGGGGAGGGGTGTGGATTCCTGATGTCGATCAACATGACGCAGAACGCTTCTTTCCAGAAGGTGCTGGGCGGGATCAAGAGAGAGCTTGAAAGGCGATGGAAGAGGGAGTTTTGCCGGAAGGCGGTCTCTGGTGAGACTCTCGATGTCTATCACGAGGGCCGGCTGGACGGCAGGCGGCTGGTGGTGGCCTATAACCCCAAGAGGGCGCGGGAATCGCGCGAGCTTCGCGAGGAGCTGATCGCCGAGGCGGAAGAGGAGATCTTCGGCTGGGTCGAGAAGCTCAACCGCCAGGATGCTGGAGAGAGCGAAAGAGGCCGCAAGCTCACGGACCAGGGAGTGCTCTTGAAGGCACACGATCTATTGACGAGAAGAGGGATCCGCTCGTACTTCCAGATCTTCCTCGACGACGAGGGGCTTTTCCGCTGCCACGTGAACCGGAAGGCCCTCTACCGGGCCGAGCGTCTCGACGGGATCCTGGCCGTGGTGACGAGCGAGGAGGATCTCTCGCCCGAGGAGGTGATCTCGCAGTACAAGGGTCTGCAGGAGGTGGAGAAGAGGGTTTCGGACGCTCAAATCCTCGCTCGAGATCCGGCCGGTGCACCACTGGACCGAACGGAGGATCAGGGCGCACATCTTTCTCTGCGTCATGGCCCTCCAGATCCACCGGGTGATGCGGCTCAGGCTGAAGAGGGCTGGATCGGCTTTCTCGCCCGAGAAGGCCCTGCACAAGCTCTCCACGATTCACGCCCTCAGAGCCGGAGGCCGGCTCGGGCTTACCACGGTAAGCGATGAGCACAAGGCTCTGCTCAAACAGCTCGATATCCCCTTCCCTGGGGTAAAATGATTGACAGCGATTGATGTGTAGTTACGAAAGCCGAGATGCCACGCCTTTCGTAGCAGCAAGTTACGACCGCCAACTGTCAAACTCGGGTTCGGTGGCCCGAACTATCAAGGCGATTCTCGGTAAACTCTTGAGATTCTTCGGGTTGCGCCACATCGGTCGGAAACGGGCCGTCTTCGTCCGTGAACCGCCGCACCTTGACGTGGCGTAGGTAGCCGCGGGCCAGGATGGAGGCGAGTTCCGAGACGATCTCCTGATGCGTCATCAGGCGAGGGTCGCGCTGCTGCATGCGGTTCCTTCTCCGCGGGAGCCGCGGGGGAGGAGCTGCGTGGGTGCCGCCTGGAAGGGTGGTCTGCTCGCCGAACGGAAGCGCTGCAGATCCCTCCGACCCCGCCATAAAGGAGGGGCCGGCGACACCCACAACGGTTTCCGTTCCACGGCAGTCCCGCTGTCTGGTGGTTTGCCTCATGCCGGGCCGCCGGTCGCAGCACCGGCCTTCGCTGGGTTACTTACCGGAGGGGAGTTCGAAATGTCGGGTGGGTACCCCGCCTGCGACCTGGTTGTTAAACAAGGGAAGATAAAAGAAAGGCTATAGATGGATACCACTACTCCGCAAGATCCAATGCGTCCTTAATCGCATCTAACACGATATGTCCTTCGGAGTAAAAACTAACTAAATCTGAAAAGGACACGTTCGAGCCAGTTTTGATGTGTGCCGTATCATGCCGGTTGGTTACAATATTATTAAAAAATGTTTGGGCTTTTTGATTAGCTCCCATTGCTTTTTGGAATTTCTCTTTATATTCTTTACCAAACCTTCCCAATAGACCTGCAATTTCACTTGTCCTAATGCTTCGGAAAACTTGCCCGACCGCTGACTGTACAAAGGATTGGAGCGCGCGGTCACCGGATTGTGCAGCTCTGGAAACAATGATATTCTCAATTTCTTCTTCAAAACACGCACATATTAAAACGAGAAGATACTGTGTTAAAAACGCCTCTATCTCACTCCCGCGGGCTCTCGCGTTCCGAAGATGTGCTTCGCAGACTTCTATTGCTTTATCTATTCCAGCTAGCTTCATGGCTGTAATCAC
>CAYQMG010000063.1:0-2510 GCA_964418585.1 uncultured Gammaproteobacteria bacterium
GAACTGTCCGCTCAACCGCCCCTTTGGGTCTACCTCTGTTGCCGAAATAAACTGTCCATTCACCGTCTGGCTGATCACCCGGAGGGTGGCCTCGACCTCTCCCCGCAAGTCGTCGGCGGGGTTCCCCCCGAGTTCCGATACCAACGGATCAAAGAGACAAAGCGTGTCGCGCAGAGCTTCGGCTGACAGTCCGACCGGCTTGTTTATGTCGCCAACCGTCAACCGGTGCACGCTCAAGCCGTAGATGATCCTCTTCGCGAAGTTCTTGTTTCTCCCTTTGGGGTAACTGGAGTCGACGAGACCTTCCAGTTTCGAACTGCACTCGATGACTTCACGAATCTCCGGCACGACACGAAACGCGGGATTGCTCTTTATGCTTTCCCAGTATCCGTCAAACGCCACGAGACCGGGCCGGTCCTCCGGCACCTCCTGGGCGAGCAGCTTCTTCATGGCCACCGACAGGGTTCTTAGCACCTCGCGCTTCTCCACCGCCGTGACGCGCTCGAAGGTGTCGATGTAGTCGGGATGAACCGGAAAGAGGCGGACGAACTCGTCCATCCGCTCGTTCATGTGGCCGTAGAACCTGGCGAACGGTGTCAGGTATTCGCGGATCTTCACCTGCTGCTCTCCGCTCTTTCTCAGCAGCCGCTCGGCCACGACGAACTTGACGTCCTTGCGGGCGATGAGGATCTGCTCGAAGCGGTCCTTGACCCGGCGGATGCTGTCGGCCACAAAGGCGAAACGGGGGCTGTCGAAGATGGCCTCCTGCACACCCGCCAGGAAGCGGAAGCGCAGGTCCTTGCAGACCTCGCCCACCTCACGGAGGAAGTTGAGATCGAGGATCAGCTCCTGGTCCTTTCGGCTACGCAGATAGTCCAACAGCTCATCCACGACCAGGAGCAGGCCGTGGTCAGGATACGCCTGGTGGAACGCGGCCATCATCTCCTCGAAGGCCCGCTTGTTGTTGGGGACCTCACTGGCATCCGGGAAGGTGTAGGTCACGCCCATGGCAGCCAGGTGCTCTTCCAGTTCGCCGACGAGCATGTCCCGCAGCGACATGGTGGTGGCGCCGATCTCGGTGCGGACCACCGTGAACTTGCCAGCGATTCGCTCTGCAGCCTTGGCCACCTGTGCGTTGCCCAGGGCGGAAAGCAAGTCCGCGTGCTCGGCGATGCTGGAGATCACCGACATCAAGTGTGATTTGCCGGTGCCGTAGTTGCCGACGACAAGCAACCCCTTGTTGTCGACGGGCTGGTCGAACTGAAGCTGGGGGATAACAAGGTCGGTCAGTTTCTCGGCCATCTCGTCAGAGATGACATAGGTGCTGACCAGATGTCTGGCGGTTGCGGCCTCATCCGCATCCCGTAGCTGGACGACGGACTCGATGGGGTCGAACTGGATCAGGTCTCCATATCTCATTGCACAGGCCCCCTTGCAGCCTCGTTTCTCGTTCGTTTCATGTCGCCGCTTCCGGACTGGCCACCAGGAAATCGCGGATTGGGTAGCGGCGATATTCGGGGTGGTCCGGGACCGCGTAGGTCATGTGACCATCCGCGACGGAGCCATTCCAGGCGGCCACCACTGTCTTGTTTCGGGACAATCCCTGAAGCAGGCGCAGAGGATCCTGCTTCAGGCGGACATCGAAAAGGATCTCGATGTTGTCGAGGAGAACCAAATCGCCTTCGGCTTTGCCTGCGATCTCGCGCAAGAGCCGAGGTAGCCGCAAAGCCCGTTGTCGTTCGGTGAGATCCAGCATCCGGCGAGACAGTTCGAGATTGACGTTGAGGAGCGGCGTGGAGGTCGCGGCAGATACCTTCCGCAATGCAGACGTCTTTCCGCTTCCAGCCGGGCCCACCACCAGAATGAGGCGGTGATAGAGTTCGTGAGCCTCACCGATCTTTTGCAGGATCCGGCCCTCCAGCGGCTCCGCCATGAACCATTCCCTCCAGCGTCGTCCCCGGCCTCCCTGGCTTCGGCCTTTCAGGTGAACCCTGGGTGCGATCGGAACGGCCGCCCGGCTGCCCCGTTGTGGTCGCCAGGTGTTCCCCTCTCAATCTGCGCTGCTCGGTTTCCTGCTCGAGGCACCAATCCGACCAGTCTTTCAGCAATGAGCGCAGGTCACTCGGGTGAAGTCGGTTGGCCTCACGGGTCACCACCTCCCCGGAGGTCACCTGGCCTCACAACGGTCCGGACCAGCGCCAGGCCGGAGGAGGCCAACCCAGGGCAGGGCACCTCACACAGTTGTCGTAGTCTATGACTCGTAACTGGGCATGTCAAGACGAGTGTCACCTGGACCTGCGCCTTCAGCAATGACGAGGATCGGGGTGCCTGCGAGTCCGAGGAACTGGTCTGCAAAGGATCGGTGACCACCTTTGCGTTCAAGATTCGATCACGACTGCAAGTAAGGGTTCGAGCGACCCCAACCAACGATCACAGATCGGGGATACGATGGCCTTTTGCCTGCTTGGCCTTCATGTAGTTCAGATTGTGACGACAGACTCCGGCCACGT
>CAYQMG010000064.1:0-15508 GCA_964418585.1 uncultured Gammaproteobacteria bacterium
CGTGTCCGGGCTGGAGGAGGCGTTTGAGGAGGAACCGGAGTCCGAAGTCGGGGCAACTGAGCCTGAGTCCGAGGAACCGGCAGCCGTGTCCGGGCTGGAGGAGGCGTTTGAGGAGGAACCGGAGTCCGAAGTCGGGGCAACTGAGCCTGAGTCCGAGGAACCGGCAGCCGTGTCCGGGCTGGAGGAGGCGTTTGAAGAGGAACCGGAGTCCGAAGTCGGGGCAACTACGCCTGAGTCCGAGGAACCGGCAGCCGCGTCCGGGCTGGAGGAGGCGTTTGAAGAGGAACCGGAGTCCGAAGTCGAGGCAACTGAGCCTGAGTCCGAGGAACCGGCAGCCGTGTCCGGGCTGGAGGAGGCGTTTGAGGAGGAACCGGAACGCAAGGAGGGGCTGGAACTCGCCGAGGAACCTCGATCAGAGCCCACGCCGACCCCGACGCCGACTCCGACGCCTCGAGCACTGGCCACGCGGATGTGGCGATGGGGCAGCCCGGAAGCCGAGCCTTATCCGACGCCGGCAGTGTACGAGCCGCCGCCACCACCGCCACGGCCGACACCGACCGCTGCGGTGAGGCGGGATCCGTGGGATCCTTCTGCCCCTGCGCCGACCGAGCCGCCGATGTGGTATCTCCCCTGGCAGCCGGCTCCGCCTCCATCCACCTGGCACACGGAGACCCAGGACGATCTGGCTGGTGGGGCGAGTGCCGGGGCGTCGACCAGTGCTTCTTCGGAACAGCCGCCGGAGAAGGGGGAGGTTCCCGGCGCGTGGTTGGTGACGAACCCGGTGATGCGCGGGAATGTGCGGTGCACCCTTCCGCCTGGAGCCCGGGTCAAGCTCGTCGAACGTGGCGGGGACCGGCGGTTCAACCGTTGCGACGCGCGGTTGCGTTGGTGGAAAGTCCAGGTTCAAAGTGGCCCCACGGCCGGTTTGAGCGGCTGGGTGCTGTCTGCACTTCTGGAGGAGGAGCCGGGGAGTGGTGGTGAGCGCTACCAGGTGCGAGAGGGCGCGGTCCCGCCCGATGTCCATGCACTGGCGCTCGAGCTGGTACAGCAACCGGCAGCTCCGATCCAGGACCGTCGAAATGCTGAGGTCCTGCTCGATCAGTTGAGTTCAGGGCGTTGACCTACCCCGTATCGTCATCTTGCACCAGGGCCGGACACGCCGCGCACTCGGCGTTAGGCGGGATTCTGCTTTCGTGTTAAGATGTTAGCGTAAGCTGTAGCGCTGTTCGCGCCAACCGTTGCTCTGGAGGCTCTATGCGGTCCCCTCGTTTTTTCTCGTTCGTACTCCTGCTCCCGGTCTTGGTCTTTCTGACCTGTGCCGACCCGGATCAGACAGAAGACGGTGCCTACACGGACGCGCCCCTGTTGGAGGCGACCCCCACGCCGCCCTTGCCTGGCGATCTCGACCAGGACGGGTTCACGGTTGAGGACGGAGATTGTGTCGACGATGACCCTGGAATTTACCCGGACGCAGAGGAAGTTGCTTACGATGGCGTGGACCAGGATTGCGATGGAACCGACCTGATCGACGTGGACGGTGACGGGTTCGATGCCATGCAGGTGGACGGACCGGACTGTGCCGATGATGACCCGGCCACCTATCCAGGTGCGGAAGAAGTGGGTGACGGGGTGGACAACGACTGTGACGGTGAGGTTGACGAAGGGGTGGATACAGTCGACAACGATGGGGACGGCTACGCAGAGACAGAAGGAGATTGCAACGACGAGGACGCTTCAATCCATCCTGGCGCTTCGGAGGTTCCCTATGATGGAGTGGATCAAGACTGCAACGGGACCGATTTGACCGACGTGGATGGAGACGGTTATCCCGGCGGCCCGGATGGCTCCGACTGCGCTGACGAGGACGCTTCGGTCCATCCCGGTCTGGATGAGGTGCCATACGATGGCAAGGATCAGGACTGCGATGGGACCGACCTGACCGACGTGGACGGAGACGGCTATCCCGGCGGCCCGGATGGGTCCGATTGTGCCGACGATGACCCGGCCCGCAATCCTGGTGTGACCGAGACCCCTTACGATGGGGTGGATCAGGACTGCGATGGGACCGATCTGACCGACGTGGACGGAGACGGTCAAGACGCCGAGCAGGTGGGAGGTATGGACTGCGCCGACGACGATCCTGCGATCTACTACGGGGCGACCGAAACCCCCTACGACGAGGTGGACCAGGATTGCGACGGCGCCGACCTCGTTGACGTGGACGAGGACGGCCACGTAGCCCTCGTGGCGGGCGGGGACGATTGCGATGACCTCGACGCCAATACCTATCCCGGCGCTTCCGAGTTTGCCGACAGCAAGGACAACGACTGCGATGGCGAGGTCGACGAAGATCTGTCCACCACGGACGACGACCACGACGGATTCGCCGACGCAGATGGGGACTGCAACGACTACGACGCCACCATCTATCCCGGGGCCGATGAGGTCCCTTACGATGGCGTGGACCAGGATTGCGATGGGACCGACTTGACCGACGTGGACGGGGACGGATACGCTGGGAGCACAGACGGTCTCGATTGCAATGACCTCGAGGCAACCACCTACCCTGGCGCTTCGGAGGTCCCTTACGATGGCGTGGACCAGGACTGCAACGGCTCCGACTTGACCGACGTGGACGGAGATGGTTTCGACGCCCTCGAGGTCGACGGAGGCTCCGACTGCGATGATACCGACGCATTGACCTACCCCGGCGCTTCGGAGGTCCCCTACGACGCAGTGGACCAGGACTGTGACGGTGCCGACTTGACCGATGTGGATGGAGACGGTTTCGATGCCGAGGCGGCTGGCGGTGCCGACTGCAACGATGGCAACGCCGCCGTCAATCCCGATGCGGTGGAAACCTGTGACGGAATCGACAACAACTGCGACAATGTGGTCGACCTCGACGCCGTGGATCGCAATACTTACTATCTGGATGGCGACCGGGACGGGTACGGGGACCCCGCCCAATCGACCCTTGCGTGCGAACCCTCCTCCACCCTGGTCACGGACGCCACCGATTGTGACGACACATCCGCCCAGGTCAACCCTGGGGCCGACGAAGTGTGCGACGGCGTGGACAACGATTGCGATGCCCTGGTCGACGAAGGCGTGCGGTCCACCTTCTACCTGGACGCGGACGGCGACGGGTACGGGGACGCTTCCTCGACCGATTCGGCCTGCTCCTTGCCACAAGGTATGGCCGACAACGGAGAAGACTGCGACGACACCACCGAGACCGTCTATCCCGGCGCGGAGGAAACCTGCAACGGGGTGGACGACAACTGCGATGGCGAGATCGACGAAGGACTGCTCGTGCTCTACCATGCAGACGCGGACGGCGACGGCTACGCCGACCCGGACATCACCACCTACGCCTGCGACGCCCCGGCCGGCTTCATCCTCGTGTCCGGTGACATGGCGTTCGATTGCGACGATGGTGCCGCCGGGGTCAACCCGGGTGCGGAGGAGGCTCCCAACGGCGTGGACGACAACTGCGACGGCGCCGTCGACGAAGGTGTCTACTTCCCGAACTGCAAGGCATTGCTCGAGGCATCTCCCGGTGCGCCCAGCGGCGTGTATACCCTCGACCCGGATGGACCCGGAGGCGTGGATCCCTTTGACGCCTACTGCGACATGACCTCGGACGGCGGCGGGTGGACGCTCGTACTCAAGGTGGACGGGACCAGCAGCGTGTTCGCCTATGACCAGACAATCTGGACCAACACCGACACCTACAACGCAAATGCTCCCGACTTCGACCAGACCCAGGCCAAGCTCGCCAGCTACCACACCGTGCCCTTCACCGAAGTCCGCGTGGGTCTCGTCGATGGCTCCCTTCGTTGGATTACGCTCCCTGTGGCCGCCGACTCCCTCTACGACGTCATCCATACGGGCGAGTACTACTTCGTCGATGTCTCGCGGGAAACATGGAGCACCTTGGTGGTCAACCCGGCGCTCCAGCCCAACTGCAACCACCGAGGTTTCAATGCTCCCGGCAACCTCAACCACTCCCGCGTCCGGATCGGGATCACCGCCAATCAGGAAAACGACTGCAACTCCTGCGATTCCTACATCGGTATCGGCGGACACGGACAGGGGTGCGGCACCACCGACGCCGGTATCTCCGCAGGCAACTGGATGACCTGTGAGGCATCTGTGAAAAACATGCTCTTCGGCTACGTGATGGTCCGCTGAGCCCTGTGCCAAACCCCGCCCACCAGGAATCCAGGTACCATCCCCCCGCGTTCCTCGCCATGCAGTCGGCGCTACCGCTCACAGCAGCCCTGGTCCCCCAGGACACCTGCACCCGATCCGGCATGGGAAATCAAGGCATGGGCCACCAGACACCTCGCCGTTGCCCCACTCCCGGGGACCGAAAATCCCCCTCATGACCAGGGGCCAGGGGCACACCTCCACCTCGAGACGCCCGCTTGCGTTGCGGTCGCGCATGGGCCTCCATCTGCGCAAGGTGCTGGTTGACCTCGATCGGCTTGGTCGGGGGCCGGTCACCCCTGGTAGGCTTCGTCCTGTTCGATTCGGCTCAACACCCAGTCGAATTCCCCGGAAGTAAGCCGGGCGGAGCAGTATTCGCAGCTTCCCGCCATGTTCACCTTCACCGGCGCACCACAGCTCGGACAGCTTGCATCCGAACGGCTCGCACCTCGAGTTCCGCTCCCCCGGATCAGGGTCCAGTACTCTGAGTAGGCTCGAGGCCTCGTCTTGCTTCCACAAACGAGTTTTCCGTCGTCCGTGACCGTGTAGTCGAGCCCCGTTGCATGGACGCGAACCGTGATGGCATCGAAGTACCGGTCGCTCGTCACGTCGGCCACCTCGATCCGCGTGATCCGGGCGTTCTCGGTCACGTTTCGAAGACCTTGCTTCCGGTAGGTCTCGATCCAGTACTGGAGCATCTGGAAAAGGCTGTCGCTCACATACGGCCGGGCCTTGGTCCACTCCCGGCTCGACCAGGCGTCCTGCAACGTGTCGAATACAAAATGGATACGGGCCTCCAACCTCTCCCAGTCGAATTCAGGATCCTTTCGAGCCAACGCATCGAGCCGGGTCTGGGCGCCCGGAGCCACAACGGTAGGAAGGGTCGTTCCCTGTTCCACAACGTCCGTGGTCAACTGGGGGCCCCGTTGCTCCCGGCCAAGAAGAGCCACGCCGGTGACCATCCAGTCGAATTCTCCTGTGTCCACCACCTGGTTGCAAAACGAACACCGATTGCCACGAATGCTCTCGAGCGGGGCGCCACAACTCGGGCAGCCGAAGTTCCGAATACGTTCCGGTGGACGGGACCGGGCGTTCGGATGGCGCGAGAACTCCCACCGCTCAACGGCGTACCAGCTTTGCTCCTTCCCGTCGAACTTGCCGCTCAACACCTCCGTGTAATTGCTCTCGAACTGCAAGATCACATCCACACTGCTCGCCGTACCACCAACGCCCGAAACCTGAACGTAGCTCATGGCCCCGATGACGATGTTCTTGACCTCCTTCAGGTTGTGGCTCAACGTTTCGAGCTGGGACCGGGCGTTCCCGGCCAGGTAAGGCGACAGGATCTCGAGCTGACCCTTGCCTCGAGCTTCATGGACGCGGGCATAAAGTGCAAAGACAAAGTCCTCGAAAAGCACAAGTGAGAAATCCGGGTCCTGGCGACGGAGTTGCTCGAGCTGCTTGCGAGGCGAGACGCGGCGGCCGAGGTAGGCTGGACCAGGATGATACCCCGGCGCCTGGTGCGCCATGGTGCTCCAGTCTCTCCGCCGCCCCTGTTGCCGCGTGAACCAGTACCAGGTTCCCGCAACCACCACCACCGGGACACCAATTTGAGGGTACCAGACCAGGAGCCGGACCAACCCGAAGACGAAATCAATGTCACCTCCACCCCCTCCGCTTCCTCCCCAGCCCCCATAGCTCCCACCCCCGGATCCTCGAGAGGAGCGGGAAAACGTGTGGCCGCCTCCGGGCCTGGCCCAGACTTCGTCGCTCAGGGCCAGCACGAGGAACAGGACCACCACCGCTGCGCCCAGCAACGCAGTCCACCCGGGCAACCTCGCCTTGCTTCGCCATTCCTCGGCCTTCTTCATGGCCGACCCAGGTCGATATCGGAACCCCATCGCTCGCCTGTGTCCCATCATTGCACCTCGTCCGGAAGTTCGTTCACGTCGTCATGCGAACGAGGCATTTGCCTGGCGAGGACCGGACCGAAGGCTTTCACAGCATTGAGAAACGCCTCGTAGTCGGTCCGCTCCACCGCAGCTTCGACGCGACCCACCGCTTCGGTCCACGCCTCTCCGAGCGCTTCGAGATCCACGCCGACGTCGGTCACCACCCTGGCCCGCCTCTCGAACATCGAAACGTAGACGAGCACGCCGTTGCGGAGGTTCGTCCGTGTGACCCCCAGTTCCACGAATGCGGCCAGGGCGTGCACGCGGACCTGTTCTGAGAGTACCCGGGAGGGAAGGAGCAACCGCCGGACCCCGGGCAACGTGGTCGATATCAGGACGCCCAGGCCGAATCCAAGAACCACGTCGATGGGAATCGTGTACCACGTAAAAGACTGGGGCAGAAACAGCGTCGCCAGAAGCGTCAGGTAAGCGACCACCGACCCCATCAGGAAGTCCGCTCGACGATATTCTCCTGACTGCTTTCGAAGTGCGATCACAACTTCTGCACTCGTCTGGGACTCGATTTCCTGAATCGCCTTGGTCGCCAGTGCCTTGGCGTCCTCCTCGAAGAATACTCGCTCGGGCATCAGGCCGTCCCCTTCGTCAATTGTGTGCAAGTTCGCTGTAACATACTGCGGTTGACCGTGGCAAGATGTCGGCCTTCTCCCGGTGCCGCCGGGAGGAGACCTGTTCGACACTACCAGCAAAAGACCGGTGGCGTCAAGCAAGCGGTGCAAGAGTCCCACGTCCGCTTCGAAGTCGGCGGCGCGGACGGATGGCCGCCCCGCACCGGGCCTGCCGCAGGCAGGCGGTGCTTGAGCGAAGCGCGGGACTGCGTGATGGTGTCCAGGGTGGGACAGGGGGGCCGCCCGCCTTGCCTCCCCTGGAACACACGTGGCGGCTCCTCACCCTTTCCGACCTTGCGCTCCCGTTGTTCTCCAAAATGAACTGGACTGGGCAACAGGCCGGCGGTTGACATCGGGGACCCTGACACCTAGAATGCGGCCACCGGTGCAACGTCTGCTCGATCAGGAGTTGAGAGGCTCCGAGGAGTGGACGTGGAATGCGTGGGAGCCTCGTTGAAGCGCCACGGCAAATTCATCGACTTCGTCCTTGGACAGTGGCTCGTCCTGGTGGCAGGAGCCGGCCTGGTTCTCTCGTCGGTCCTGGCAAGGCGGTTGCCGGCCTACTCCTCCCAGGACCTGGAAGTACTCCTCATCCTGCTCGTCCTCCTGGTCGTGGTCAACGGTCTTCAGGCCAGCGGGCTCGTTGCCAGGATTGCTCGAGGCGTTGAGCATGCCCGGGCGATCTCGGTGCGGTTGGTGCTTACCACCTTTTTCCTGTCCATGTTGGTCACCAATGACGTGGCCCTGATCGTGATGGTCTCGCTCACCTTGTCCCTTCATCTGAAACACAAGGACTGGCTGGTCATCCTGGAAGCCCTGGCCGCCAATGCAGGCTCCGCCCTGACTCCCATCGGCAATCCACAAAACCTCTATCTCTACTGGTTCTATCACCTGGGACCCATGGTCTTTATGAAAACCATGGCTCCATTCGCTTTCCTGGGGTTGGCCCTGCTCCTGATCGCTGCCCACCTGGTCCCGAACAGGTGCCGAATGACGGAATCAGACTCGTGCCAGGAGGTCGATTCCAGCGCCTGGGGATATGCTGCGTTGCTCGGGGTGGTGCTGCTCACCGTGTTCCGGATCCTCCCGGTCGCCACGTGCTTGCTGATCCTCCTCGGTGTCGCCCTGGTGGACCGCCGCGCACTTCGGGTGGACTACCCGCTCATGGTCAGCTTCCTCTTCTTTTTCGGCATGGCCGAAAACCTGAAAGTGTTGCTGGCTTCCGAAATGGGTCACGCAGGACACGTGTTCGTGCTGTCCGCGCTCGCCAGCCAGGTGATGAGCAACGTTCCTGCCACCCTCCTCTTCGCCCGGTTCACCGAAAACTGGCACGCGCTCCTTTGGGGCGTGAACGTGGGAGGGTTTGGAAGCCTGCTTGGTTCTCTCGCCAACCTGATTGCCTATCGCATGTACCTGGGTGCCCCGGATACGGAACAAGCCGGCAGGTTCACTGTACGGTTCCTCGCAGCCGGGTACGCCGCCTTCTGCCTGTCCATGGGATGGTACTTCCTGCTGTATCGCCCCGGGTTGTGACGCGCGCCGGGCCCTGCAACCAGCCCCCGGGCGTCGGCCGAAGCCTCCGGGGACGGTCCCGGCGGGTCCGATCCGGTGCTCTCGAGCCCTGTGACGCCTGCGGGAAACTCGAGCAGGGCGGGCGTGAGCGTTGTTGGGAGAGCGTGGTCGGATTGCGGGCCGACGTTGGCGCGGGTGGGGCGAAATGTGGTACACTGAGGCTGCTCGAGCGGGTCGTTGGGCGCAGGTGCGTGCAGTGGAGCGGGGTGGAGCAGTGAACGAGGGGCGGATTCGGGTCATCTTGCTGTTACAGACCGTGTTCGACCGGGCCGCCTTGCCGCCCTTGCTCCAGGCGGACCAGGACCTCGAGGTGCGGGAGGAGAGGCTGGACGAGGCCCTTTCGTCGAGTCTGCCGCCGGACCGTGAGGTGGACGTGGTCGTCTTTGGCGCCGGCACGTCATTGTCGGAAGACCGGCAAGCCATCCATCGGCTGTACCGGCGTTGGCGCGTGCCTCTTGTCGTGGTGTGTCCGGCCGGAGCGTCTCCCGGGCACCAGGTGGCCTATCTGGACGCGGGCGCGTCGTCGACGCTGGTGTTCGATGCCGGTCCCGGCTCTGCAGAACTCCTGGCCTTTCAGAGTCTGCTGGTGTCTCGAGTCAAGTTGTTCGCGGGGGTGACCCGGTACGTGCGCCATGGGTCCCGGCGGACCGCTGCACCGGGGACTCGGTACGTTCTGGCCCGTCCCGGGGCGGTGGACCGGACCAGGCCTGGAGGGTCCGGGCGGGAACGCGAAGGCGAGGCCGGGCGTTTCGAGGTCCAGCGGCGATTCGGTCAGCCCCGGTCGCCGCTCGAGCCGCCCCAAGGGTGGCACCTGGTGCAGCCACATCGGGACTCGAGACAATCAGCGCTCAGTCCGGATCGACGGGTCGAGGTCGTGGTATTCGGCGTCGGACAGGGGGGTGTGGCGCCCTTGGTTCGAGTCATGCGCCGGATCCCTGCGGATACGCGGCTCGCGCTCCTGGCCGTCGTCCGCCTCGCCCGCGACCTTCTCCCCGCCCTCGCCGAGAGACTCGAGAACATGTGCGAGGTAAAGGTTCGTGTGGCTCGAGAAGGCGACCCGGTCTCCCCCGGCACCCTTCTGCTCGCTCCTCCCGAACACAGCCTGGGGCTCGTTCGCACTGGCCGAATCCCCCGGGCGCTCTGTCGGTTGGTGGACCCGGAGCCGGGAAGTGGCCCGGTGCCCGGCACCGACACCACGTTGCGCGCCGCAGCCCGCATCTTTGGGTCCGGAACAGCCGGAGCGATCCTGGCCGGGGTCGGGCGGGACGGCCTCGATGGACTGGATCAGACTCGGCAGCAAGGCGGGGTGACATTCGTCCTCTCCCCGGACGAAGCGGTCGTGGGCATGACCAATCGGCGGTGCATGGACGCCGGTCTCGTGGACCAGGTGTGCAGCGTGCACACATTGGCCGAGCGGATCGTGGGTCTCGGGCTCCCGGCACAATCGTTGCTGCCCCAAGATGCGGAAACCGGCCGGGCACAGGGTCCGCAAACGCCTTGACATCCGATCCGCACTGGGATAAACGATGGAGCGTCCAGGTGTGGCCTTTCCGGGGTCATGCGTGCGCTTTCGGCATGTTTCGAGGAGTGCGGCCATCATGCGTCGTTTGTTTCTTGGACTGATCGTCCTGCTCGTGTCCACCCTCCCGTGTCTCGTACAGGCCAAGGACCTCCGTAACCGGTTGGGCGCGGGTATGGACACACAGATGGGCCTGATGGGTTCGGGCTCCAAGTCCCCGGTCCTGCCGGCGAATCTCTCCGTCAAGTACACCCTGCCCGCCTCGGACAAGACGATAAACATTCAGTTCGAGCTGCTCCTGGGTATCGACCTTCCGGAGAACGACAGTGCCAGCGTGGTGGGGGGCGGCCGGTTCCTCTACACGGTGGTGGCCGAGGACAACTGCAATGTGTTCCTGGGTGTGGGCACGGCCTACCTGCGGTCACCGGACCTTCCGAACGCCAGCGGTCTTTTCCGAATACAGCCGTTGTCTGGTGTGGAGTTCTTTTTCTACGGGCTGGAGAATCTGGGGTTCACGACCTCCGTGGGCATCAACGTGGATCTGGGCAATCCTCTGGGCGTCTCGGTGGTCGGGGCAACGTTCGGTGCGGTGGGCGTTCACTACTATTTCTGACGCGCATGGCGGAGAGGTGCCGGCCGTGTCCCGGGTTGCGAGTCCCGACCATGGTGGAAGGGCCGTCGGTCTGAAGTCGAGGTGTGCGGAAGTCGATGTCGCCGTGTCCTGGCGGCCACTGGTGGACGGTCGTCGACCGTGGCGGACAGTGAGGTGGGCTCGAGTGATCCGGTGTCCTGCGGTTTCATTGATGGTGCTGGTTGCGGTCGTGGCTGGGGAGGCAGGTGCCCGGGAGCCGGACGGTGCGCCAACAACGCCGGGGTCGACCTCCCTGCCGGTCGTGACGGTCGCGCCGCTCAGGCTCGAATGTCCCGTGCCTTCCCCCCCGCCGCTCGAGGTGGATCTGGATCTGGAACCTCCTGAAGTGGTGCTTGAGGTTATCTTACGCAACCCAGCAGAATTGAAGCGGGCAGAGGAGCGGAACGACCCGCTTCTGTTTGCCTACGGGGTTGCCCTGGCAGGTGCCGGTGCCGAGGCGGATGCTCGAGAAGTACTGGGCAATTACGCGAAAGGAGGCGGGTTACTCGCTCCGTGGGCAGCCCTGGTACTCGGCAACCTGGACCTGGATGCGGGGCGATTGAGGGGCGCGGAGCGACATTTCTTGCGAGCGGCCCGGGTCTTCTCGGGACGTCCGGCGGAAGGGCGTGCCCGGCTGGGCCTGGCTCGAGTGGCTCGTGCTCGAGGCAAGCTCGTGGAAGCGCGAAGCATGCTGGAGTCGTTGGTGCAAGGGGCGTCGTCCCAGGACCTTCGGCGTGCGAGCGTGCTCGAGCTTGCCGGGGTGCAAGTGGCCCAGGGCGCGTGTCGGGAGGGTGTGGACCTTCTGGAGGACCTGTGGTCGACGTATCCGTTGAGCAAGCAAGGGAAGGAGGCAGGCCGGCGGCTCGAGGTCCTGGCGGGCGATGCGTCGTGCCGTTATGCCGGACCGGGTCTCGAGGTTCAGGTGGCCCGTGCGCTTCGTTTGCAGCGGCAGGGTCAGGCGGCCGAGGGGCTTGCCGCGCTGCAGGCCCTTGCCGGGGAGCCGGGGACAGGCGACGAGGTGGTGCGCAGGTTTTGCCTTGAGTTGGCGATGGCCCACTTCCGTGCCCGTGCGTATGGAGAGGCCCTGCCGTTGTTCGAGCGGTGCGCGGCCCGTCGCTCCGGATCGGCCCGACTCGAGGTCCGATACTGGGTTGGACTGACGCGAAGTCGACTGGGCGATTTCGAGGGCGCCATCGAGGTCTACGATGAGCTGGCCCGAACGGCTCCAGGGACCGCTGTCGGGCGGAGGGCGCTTCTGAAGATCGGCCTGCTCAGGCTCGATCAAGGCCGATACGATGCGGCCGAGGAGGCGTTCGAGCGACTGGTGGCGTTGCAGCCGCCTCCAGCACTTCTTCGGGACGCGCTCTGGTTCCTTGCCTGGACCGAACTCCGGCAGGGTGCGTTCGACGAGGCGCGCAGCCACTACGGTGCGTTCGTTCGTCGGTTTCCCACCTCCTCCCTGGTGTCTGGTGCATGGTACTGGCAAGGCCGAATGGCATTGGAGCAGGGCCGGGAGGACGAGGCGGGCAAGCTGTTTCGGGCCGCAGCAGAGCCACGACAGCCCACGCACTATGCCGCGTTTGCGCGGGTCCTGCTGGAGCAACTTGGTGTTACGATGGCGGAATCCGCGTCTGGCGAGCCCAGGCCTGCGGTTGGTTCCAAGGACAGGACCCGGCCTGCCGAGGTGGCGCGGGCTCACGCGCTGGCCGATGTCGGCCTGTGGACCTGGGCGCGGGAAGAGATGGCCGGAGTCGCGGCTGCAGCTCGCGGTCGGGGGGCCGTGCTTCAGGTGGCCGGGTGGTACCGGGACATCGGGGACTACCGGGGTGCGGCCCGCCTCGCGGCTCGAGTGACACACCGGAGCCCGGTGCCCGAGATCCACGATCCGGCTCCGGACTGGCGATTGAGCTATCCTCGAGCGTTTCAGGAGCGGATGGACGACCTTGACCTGCCCCCCCAGGTGTCGCTCGAGCTGCTGTTGGCCATCATGCGACAGGAGAGTCGATTCGACACTCGAGCCGTGTCCATTGCGGGGGCTCGAGGGCCCATGCAACTCATGCCTGCCACGGCTGTCGAGGTGGCCGAGGCGCACGGCATCACGCCGCCGTCTCCGGCGGATCTCCATGATCCCGGTGTGGCGCTCCAACTGGCAAGCTGGCTGCTCCAGGCCCACCTCGACCGGTTCGACTCGAGTCTTCCCCTGGCCGTTGCCGCATACAATGCCGGGGAGGAAGCGGTTGCACGCTGGCTAAAGGAGCGACCGGGGCAGCCGATCGATGTGTTCATGGAGGAGATTTCCTATGCCGAGACCCGGCGGTATGTCCGGAAGGTTCTGGCCAACCTGTGGATATACAGCCGGCTGTACGGTCGTGGGGTCGATGACTTCGCGTCCGCGCTGGGTCTCGCAACAAGGGGAAGCCTGGTCAGGCAGCGGGCGGTGCCTGGAGGCGGGTCTGAGGAGCAGGAGGGGGACAGGTGAACCCAGGGAGGCCCATCCCCGTGCGCCGGGCCTGTCCCCGGCGCACAGACCGGCGCACGGAAACGGTGGCGTCACAGGGGCGTCCGGGGCGTGCTGTTTCAGCCTGCTCGAATGTCCTTGCCAAAACCCGGCTCGCCCATATATATAGCAGAATTGGTTCCAAGGACTCGGACCGGGAGAGGAAATGTCCAGCTTGCCAAAACGGTTGGCAGGGTACCCACTGTTCGTGTGCGGGGTGGCCTCACTGGTCACCGGTATCGCCCTGGACACCTACTGGGCCATGGTGGGCGGCCTGCTGGCGATGGCCGTTGGAAGCCTGAACTTCACCGACCAGTGGTCTTGAACCTCGACCGGCCGTGGCACCGTCATGCGTTGCACCTGCCGGAAGTTTCTGAAACGGCGCTCCACGAGGTTCGTGGTTGGGCGCCGGGAACGACGACCTTTCTCTGAAAGGCTAGCGCAGGACAGGGGATAGGTAGGGAGTCCCATGGTATTCGACAAGCTCATGGGCCTTTTTTCCAGTGACCTGGCCATCGATCTGGGCACGGCCAACACACTGGTGTTCGTTCGCGGGCGTGGGATCGTGCTCAACGAACCGTCGGTGGTGGCTGTCCAGAAGGACGCCCGCGGGTTCAACCGCGTGCTCGCCGTGGGCCAGGAAGCCAAGGAGATGCTCGGGCGGACCCCTGGCAACATCCAGGCGATTCGGCCCATGAAGGACGGCGTGATCGCCAACTTCGAGGTCACCGAGGCCATGCTCCGGTACTTCATCCGGAAGGCCCACAACCGCCGGACCCTTGTGCGGCCGCGCATCATCATCTGCATTCCGTTCGGCATCACCGAGGTCGAAAAGCGCGCGGTCAAGGAATCGGCCCAGTCCGCAGGGGCACGAGAGGTCTACCTGATCAACGAACCCATGGCCGCGGCACTGGGGGCCGGGTTGCCGGTCACCGAACCCCAAGGAAGCCTCATCGTGGACATCGGCGGCGGCACCACGGAGGTCGCGGTCATCTCCCTCGGGGGTATCGTCTTCTCCAAGTCCATCCGGGTGGCCGGAGACAAGATGGACGAGGCGATCATCAACTACATTCGGCGCAAGTGTAACCTCTTGATCGGAGAACGCTCCGCAGAGCAGGTCAAAATCCGCGTCGGATGCGCCTACCCCCTTGACGAACCACGGGAAATGGAGGTGAAGGGCCGCGATCTCATCGCCGGTACCCCCAAGACCATCGTGATCAGCTCCGAGGACATCCGTGACGCGCTGGCCGAGCCGATCAACGCCATCGTGGAGACCGTGAAGGTGACCCTGGAACGCACGCCACCGGAACTGGCTGCGGACATCATGGACAAGGGGATCGTCCTGACGGGTGGGGGAGGACAACTCACGAACCTGGAGATCGTCCTGCGCGAGGAGACCGGATTGCCGGTCGTGGTGGCCAAGGAACCTCTCTACTGCGTCTGCATGGGCTCGGGCAAGGCTCTGGAGTCGCTCGACCTGTTCAAGCGTATCATCCAGCTTCAATGAGCATGGCAGGGGGTCGTTGCGGTCGTGCCGGGCCGACCCGTGGCAGGGGTCTCTCGATGCGGGCGTTTCCTGCAGGGGAGGGGGCCTAGCGGGCGTACTCGACGGCCCGGGTTTCGCGAATGACCGTCACCTTGATCTGTCCCGGATAGGTCAGCTCCGACTCGATCTTTCGCGCGATGTTGCGGGAGAGGACCACCGCTTCCGCATCGGATACCGAGTTGTTGCACACCATGATTCGAAGTTCTCGACCCGCCTGCACCGCGTACGACTTCTCGACTCCTTCGAACGAGTTGGAAATGCGCTCCAGATCCTCCAGACGACGGATGTAACTCTCGAGGATCTCCCGCCGGGCGCCGGGCCGCGCTCCAGACAGGGCGTCCGCGGCCTGGACGAGCACGGCATAGACCGACTCCATCGGGACTTCTTCGTGGTGCGCTGCGATGGCATTCACCACGATGGGGTGCTCTCCGTACCGTTTGGCAAACTCCGCCCCGATGATCGCGTGGGACCCCTCCACCGAGTGATCGATCACCTTGCCGATGTCGTGCAGCAGCCCGGCCCGTTTCGCATGCTTGGGGTCAAGGCCCAGTTCGGACGCCATCATACCCGCCAGAAAAGCCACCTCGATCGAATGCGTGTACTGGTTCTGCCCATAGCTGGTTCGGTATTTGAGTTGCCCGATGAGTCGAATGATCTCGGGGTGAACCTTGTTGAGTTGAAGCTGGAACGTGGCCTCCTCTCCCGCCTCGCGCACCGCAGACTCCACCTCCTCTTCCACCTTCTGCACCACCTCTTCAATCCGGGATGGGTGGATACGGCCGTCCGCAATGAGCTGGTCGAGCGCAATTCGCGCAATCTCCCGCCGCACCGGACTGAATCCGGACAGAATGACCGCTTCCGGCGTGTCGTCAATGATCAGGTCCACTCCCGTCGCCGCCTCGATCGTCCGGATGTTGCGGCCCTCCCGACCGATGATCCGCCCCTTCATC
>CAYQMG010000065.1:0-3162 GCA_964418585.1 uncultured Gammaproteobacteria bacterium
GGGCCCCGGTACCAGGCTCTACCTGCCCGTGCTGCTCCGCCTGTCGAAGGTGGACTTTCGGGACGGGTCGAAAGCCCGGGATCGCCCGGGGGCTCCAGGACGCGCCGTCTCTCGACCGTCGGGGCTGATGGGCGCCGGAACGTCGTTGGGGAATCCCGAGACGCACAGGTCGTGGCCTCTCGAGATCGCACGGCTGCTGCGAAAACCCGCGTGGATTTGCGTCCCAACGCAACCGCTCGGGTAAGGTGCGCCAGGATATCTCGCAATTCCTTCCATTACCACGGCCCTCTGGGAAGGCCGTTCGCCCCCATGGGCCAAACGGAGTACGTCCGGCAGGAATTCGGCAATTGAGCTATGGGCCAAAAGAGGGAAGAAATGCGGGAATTCCACGGTTGCGTCCGCAAAATCGCCGTGCTATCCTTTCTTTCGGAGTCTCCTTTCGGTTGTGCGTGTTTTGACTTCGGAGGTGAGATATGTCGGTGAAACCTTTCTCTCGATCTCTTGACGGAAGAGCGTCCATGGATTCTCATGGCCTCGCCCCTCGAAATGTCGGAGGGGAAAGTTCGTTCGACGGAAAGCCCGTGCCGGTGGTTCGTCGGCCCCGCGTTTTCATGCGTGTCCTTCAGGCTCTGCTGGTGGCTTGCCTGCTCCTCGGCCTGGCGTACGCTGGCATTCGCCCGGCGCGGACTCTCTCCGCATCGGATTCGGAAGTCGTTTTGGAGAACGACCGCGTGCGGCTGGTCTTCCGGTACGAGGAGGGGAGCACAGATGCCGGGCCTGGGGTCTCTCTGACGCGCATCGACGCCGCGGCCGCCAGGGTCGTCCAACCAGAAGGAGGGGAGCCGTTCGGTTTCCCCATCCTACCCGATGACCTCTGGACAGCAAGGTTCCGCTCGCCCCAGGGGGAGATTTTCCACCTCGCCCCGAGCCATGCCCACTACGAATTCCACCTCGCCCTCGGCGGAGGTACCGTCACCAAGACTTTGACGGCTGTGTGGGACGAGGTGGTGCCGGACGAATGGACTGCCGATGGAAGCGCCACCGTCACGGTTACCGTCTCTCTGGGGCCGGATGCGCCTTACGCCCTCTGGCGCATTCAGGTGGACAATCGCTTCTCCGGCCTGTCCCTTTACGACCTGGATTTCCCCCGTCTGACCATCGTTCCCGTCGGCTCTCCCCAGACCAATCGCGCCGTCATACCCTTTTCGGGTGGCCGCCTGATAATGGATCCCGTTCACAGCAGCCTGCAGGTGGTCCCCGAGGAGCCGCCCTTTTTCCCATCACCCCATTTCTTCGCGCCCTTGCAACTGTTCACCTATTACGACGAGGGAGAGGGGTACGCTCTCTACCTGGCTACCCATGACGGCAAAGGCTACAGCAAGCGGTTCGATTTTCGATCCGACGGGGAGAACCTGCATTTCGAGGTGCGCCATTACCCCGCGTGGAACCTGACGCCGGGCAACGACTACGTCTCTCCCTATCCCGCGGCCATCGGTGCCCTGCCCGGCGACTGGTACGATGTGGCCCAGGTTTACCGGACGTGGGCTTTGAAACAGGATTGGGCCTCGCGCGGGCCCATAGCGTTGTCCGATGATTTCTCTCAGAAGCTGAAAGAGACGGACATCATGGGGGTTTGGACACCTTTCGAAGGCGTGCGATGCCCTTTCCCCGCGGCAGCGGAGGACATGGAACGGTGGGCGGATTTCCTGGGGAGCGATCGGGTGGCAGGACTGTGGTATCACTGGAGGCAGAGTCCTTTCGGTGAGGATTGGCCGGAGTACGAGCCGGTGCGTCCCACGTATCCCGAAGGGATCACCCTCACCCACCAGATGGGAAACCTGGTCTGGCCTTACATCAACGCCACCAGTTGGGATACCTCCACCAAGAGTTTCACCGAGACCCACGCGGCGGATTATGCGTTGCACGACGAGACAGGGGCGATCCAGACATCGGGAACCCCGTCCGGCACGGTCTTTGCCCTCATGGACCCCTCCACCGATTTCTGGCAAGAGTACCTGCGGGACTGGGTCCTGGAGATGCAGCGTAAGTTCCGCATCGACGGGGTGTACATGGACGTGTGGAGCGGGGACGGCTTCGAGCTGGACTACAGCACCGGCCACGGGCACCCGCCGGGTGGAGGGGCGTACTTTGCCCAGGGCATGCGCCAGGAAGGGCGGGTGATCCGAGATGCAGCCCGCTCTCACGATCCTGGCTTCATCATGATGAGCGAGCACCCCGGTGAGACGTACATCGACCTGCTGGAGATCGAGAACATCGAGTACCTGGGCCCTCAGAACGATGTGTTGTGGTGGGCCGTGCCCCTCTTCGGTGTGGTTTACCACGACTACATCATGGCCTCGACCTTCAGCAATATCCTGCCCAACATGCCCGACACTCCCGAGAACACCGATGCCCTCAGCTTTGGGTGGACGGTGCGCTACGCATTTGGCAACCTGCTGGCCGTCAACGGCGGTCCAGAAGGGGTGTTGCGTGACCCTGTCGAGGAAACACCCAACTACCCCGCCCTCCGTTTCTTCAGGAGCATGGTGCGCAGCTACGACTACGCACGCCAGTACCTGCTCTACGGCCAGCGTCTGAGGGACCTCTCCCTCCGGGTGGACATGGTGGACCCGCCGGTGGCTTACGGCGTTCCCTTCCGCTTCCTTCCGTACGACTATCGGCAGCCGGCGGTGTACTCTTCCGTGTGGCGCTCTGTGACCGACGGTTCGGTTGGGTTCGTCTTTGCCAACTGGACGGGCGTCACCCGCACCGTCACCTACACTCTGAACCCGGTCGAGTACGGCCTGCCTCGTCGGGGAGCAACCCTTTTCCGACTGGACGCACAGGGTGCTCATTTCGTGCAGCGCCTGAGCGGCCCCGTCCAGCGCACCGAGACCCTCCCCGCTCGTAGCATCCTCATCCTGGTCGCGGCGACGTGCCCGGGACCTCGAAATCCGTACCCCGGGCCGTTCACGTTACCGGCGTGTTTCCAGCATTTCCCGTTGCTGCTCCAAAGGTAGGACGGCCTCGACTCCACACAGGCTTCTCGCCCGCGAACGGGAGCAGGCGGAGAAGCGAGCCGTTTTCGGCGGGGGCTTCACGACGGTCTGCAATGTGCGGGCAGGCGAAAGCAGTCCCTTCGCCTGCCCCTCCTCCCCTACG
>CAYQMG010000066.1:0-10631 GCA_964418585.1 uncultured Gammaproteobacteria bacterium
TGGGGGAACCGGTGTGGGGGTGGGTGGTTCGGGTGTCGGCGATGGGGGAACCGGTGTGGATGTGGTCGAGGAACCGGGTGTCGGCGATGGGGGAACCGGTGTGGATGTGGTCGAGGAACCGGGTGTCGGAGATGGGGGAACCGGTGTGGGTGTGGCCGATGGGAGTGTGGCCGCCGGTGTCACGGAGGGAGTGGGCGAGGACGAATCATCGTCCCCGGTGTCCGGGCACCCGGCGAGGGTGAAGATGAAAAGGGTGATGATACCGGTCCATCGGGTCGAGCGTGCGCGCATCCCGCTCCCTCCTCAGCGTGAAATGTGGTGCAACAGGGTGGTGGTCATCAGGATCGAGCATAGCACGGAAGTGCGTGCGAGAGAAAGAGAAAGGGTTGTGTGAGGTTGTGTTGTGGGGTCAGATGCAGCGTTCCTTGACGTGGATCCAGTCGATGTACATGTTCTGGTCTTCGTACTTGGGTGAGCAGGAGTTGTAGCAGTTGTTGTAGCAGCCGCAGCAGTAGTCGTTGTCCTCGTAGATCTGGATGGTGGTGGAGGTACTGGATGCGGTGAACGAGAATGGAACCTCGACGAAGTCTCCGACACCGGAGCCTGTCCAGGAACCGATGCGGGAACCGTTGACCCAGACGCTGATGACGAGCACGTTGACGCAGTTCTCGAAGTAGTCGGCGACGCGAACGGTGAGGTCGTAGGTTCGCCCGCCCTGTGTGGTGAGGACATAATCGAGATGGTTGTTGGTGGAGCAGGTACATCCGCAGGAGGTGGTGCAGGCGCCGATGGGGGTGGAGGAGACAGCACCGCAGAAGCAACCGCCGCCGCTGGAGGGAGCGAAGGCGCCCCCCTCGATGGTGACATCGGTGCGGATGGATTCGTCGACGAGTCCATCGCAGTCGTCGTCGATGTCGTTGCAAACTTCCTGTGCGCCCGGGTAGACAGCGTCGTTGGTGTCCCGGCAGTCTGAGGCGTCCATTACGAAGCCGTCCGGCGTGTCACATGCGAGGGTGGAGACGTCGGGGTTGCCGTAGCCGTCGCCGTCCAGGTCCTGGTAGTAAGTGGTGCGCACGTTCTCGTCCACGAGGCCGTCGCAATCGTCGTCGATGCCGTTGCATTGTTCGGCGGCGCCCGGGTAGGTGGTGGGGTTGTCGTCGTCGCAGTCGGCGTCGTTGCCCACGTATCCGGTGGGGGCGGAACAGGCCACGGTCTGGACATCGGGGGTTCCGAACAGGTCGCCGTCGTTGTCCAGGTAGTAGGTGTTTCCGGTTTGCTCGTCGATGTCTCCGTCGCAGTCGTTATCGAGGTTGTCACAGACTTCGGGGGCGTCCATGTGGACCACGGCGTTGTTGTCGTCGCAGTCCCCGTCGTTGTCGACGTAGCCGGAAGGCGCGGTGCAAGCGGTGACAGCGTCGTCCGGAGTACCGTACCCGTCCTGGTCGCGGTCGAAGTACCAGGTAGGCGTCACCCCCTCGTCGATACTCGAGTCGCAGTCGTCGTCGATACCGTTGCAGACTTCTGTGGCGTCGGGGTGGACCGCCGGGTCGGTGTCATCGCAGTCTGTCCCGTTGTCGGTGGTGCCTGGAGGTGCGTTGCAATCGCGGATTTCCTGGGCGGGATCTCCGTAGCCGTCGCCGTCGGCGTCCACGTAGTAGGCGAAGTTGACGTCCTCGTCCACGAGTCCGTCGCAGTCGTCGTCCAGGCCGTTGCACCGTTCGGGTGCGCCGGGGTAGATGAAGTCATTGGTGTCGCGGCAGTCCCCGCCTTCGGCGACGAATCCCTGGGGGGCCGAGCACGCTTCGATTGCGTTCTCAGTGACCCCGTAGCCATCCTGGTCCATGTCGCGGTAGAAGGTGGTCTTCACGCCCTCGTCGATTTCCCCGTCACAGTCGTCGTCGACCTCATTGCAGGATTCCTCTGCGTCCGGATTGACAGAGGGGTTGTTGTCGTCACAGTCGGAAGCGGTATCGGAAGTGCCTTCGGGACGGGCGCAGGCGAGCACGGGAGTGTCGGGATCACCATGGCCGTCGCCGTCGGCGTCCAGGTAGAAGGTGGTCTGGACCCCCTCATCCACCTGGCCGTCGCAGTCGTTGTCCTGTTCGTCGCAGGTTTCCTCGGCACCCGGGTAGGTGAGGGCGGAGGAGTCGTCGCAGTCGGTGGCGTCTTCCACCAGGGTTTCGGAAGGAGCGCAGGCCAGCTCGGTCTGGTCCGGGTCTCCGAAGCCGTCGTGGTCCCCATCCACGTGGAAGGGGATGCGGTCCACGGCGTCGGTGTCGACGATTCCATCGCAGTTGTTGTCGGCGCCGTCGCACACCTCATCCGCCGCGGGGGAGACCGTGGGGTCGTTGTCCTGGCAGTCGTCTCCGCCGGCAGCCAGGGCATCGTGTCCGTCGCCGTCCACGTCGGTGAGGTCGGTCCCGTTGCAGTCCTGGTCGACCCCGTCGTAGGGAGTTTCCGGCGCATCGGGATGAATGGCCGGGTCGGTGTCGTCACAATCATCCCCTCCGGTCGGTGCGCCGGGGTATCCGTCGCCGTCCACATCCACCAGGTCGTCGCCGTTGCAATCCTGGTCGATCCCGTCGTAGGGGATTTCCTCGGCGCCCGGATAGGTGGCCGGGTCACCATCGTTGCAGTCCTGGCCCGAGACCTCGGTGGCATCGTACCCGTCGCCGTCCACGTCGGTGAGGTCGGTCCCGTTGCAGTCCTGGTCGATGCCATCGTAAGGGACCTCATCCGCGCCCGGGTAGATGGTGGGATCGTAGTCATTGCAGTCCCCGTCCGATTCAGCCTGTCCATCCCCGTCATCGTCGGTGGTGCTCAGGTTTTCGTCCACCTGGCCGTCGCAGTCGTTGTCCTTTCCGTCGGCGAATTCCTCCGCGTCCGGGTGTGTATTGGCGTCCAGATCGTCGCAATCGTCTCCTCCCACCTCGGTGGCAGGGTAGCCGTCTGCGTCCACGTCCACCGGATCCTCGCCGTTGCAGTCCTGGTCGATGCCGTCGTAAGGGATTTCGTCTGCGCCGAAGTAGACCGACGGGTCGGTATCATCGCAGTCGGCACCGCCCGCTGCCTCGGCAGCCTGTCCGTCTCCGTCTGCATCGGTGATGTCAGCGCCGTCACAATCCTGGTCGACGCCATCGTAGGGGATCTCCTCGGCGCCGGGATACACGGCTGGATCGGTGTCGTCACAGTCGATACCGTACGCTCCCCCCAGTGCGCCGTCCCCGTCGAGGTCGGCCAGGTCCGTGCCATCGCAATCCTGGTCGATGAAGTCGTAGGGTATCTCCTCTGCACCCGGATGTACGGACGGGTCCGTGTCATCGCAATCGTCTCCGCCTGCCGAAGCGCCGGGATGCCCGTCGCCGTCCAGGTCGGCGAGGTCGGTGCCGTCGCAGTCCTGATCGATGCCGTCGTAGGGAACCTCCTCCGCCCCTGGATAGGCGGTGGCGTCCGTGTCGTCGCAGTCACCATCCGCTTCGGAGTATCCGTCCTCGTCGTCGTCGGTTTCGTCCGCACCCTCGTCCACGAACCCGTCGCAGTCGTTGTCCTCCCCATCCACCACCTCATCCGCGCCGGGATGCGTGGCGGCGTTCTGATCATTGCAGTCGTCTCCGCCGGCCGGAACACCCGGGTACCCGTCCCCGTCCACATCGGTGAGATCGGTCCCATTGCAGTCCTGGTCCGTTCCGTCATATGGGATCTCTTCGGCGCCGGGATAGACAGAGGGATCGGTGTCGTCACAGTCGTCCGGGCGGGCGAACCCGTCGCTGTCCGCGTCGCTCCCCGGGGTGGGCGTGAACGGTGGAGCAGAAGCCTCGGGCGTGCCGGTCGGAGATTCCGTGGCACCTGGAGTCGGTGAGGCGGACGGAGTGAAGTCCTCCGGCGTCCCGGTGACAGGGGCCGGGGTAGGGGTCCCGGTTTCTCCTTCCACCACCGGGGCCGGAGACGGGGATACCGACATGTCATCGTCCCCTGGCTCAGGGCACGACAGGATGGTTACGAGAAGCAGCCCCGAAATCAGGGCGGCGGCAAGGTGGACGGGGCGACTCATCGCACACCTCCTTTGACACTTTTTCCTCGAAATAGCACACCAGGTCAGCCTACTCTTCGCCCGGAGTGACTGTCAACCGCGAGGGCACCCGGATATCGCTGGAGAACACCACCGGGAGCGCTGCGAAAGGTCCTGCTGCCAGGAGCCTGGGACCAAGAACCTGGGACCCGGTGCGGCAGGATCCGTCGGCATCCCTTCTCACTCGCAGAGGCCGGCAGTGTTGCAGACTTGCCCGCTGGGACAGTCCTCCGTGGCATCGCATTGCACACAATCGTGGACGGCACCGCTCGTGGACGGCACCAGGTTGGGCGCTCCTATGATGAAAAACCCGGGAATGGGATGGCCGGTGCCATACTCGCACGTATCGTAGGAGCACATGGTGTCGTAATCCTCGTAGCCGGGCACAAACCCTTCAGCCCACACGACCTCCAAAGGATCGATGTAGCAACAGAAATTGGTCGACCACTGAACCTCAAAGGTGTAGAGACCTGGCGCAGGGAAGGATACATACCGGAACTTCTTCCACCGGCCGTCCGCCCAGTTCACCCAGACGATCTCCTGGCCCTGGATGAAAAGACGAAGCGCATCGTTCCCGATGAGACCAATGGTGACGTTCAGCGGATCCTGGGGCCGGATGTTCAAGTACCCCCGAAAACGACTCGCACCACAGGTCCCGGTCGGGGACAGGTCGGGCCACGGTTGCGTGGTGTCCGTGTAGTTGCCGGGATTGGCCAGGGGATCCCCTGCGTACCGCATCGACCAGTCGAGAACCGGGGCGGGAATCGCCGTGGAGGAAACCAAACCTCCGGCCGTCCCCTCGAGCATGGCCATGTAGGTATCCAAATTGTTCACGTTGTGCGGATCCGGACCTCCACTCATCTCCCCGAAAAGCCCGCACGCTCCCTCTTCCGGGGGGGCGGGCACGTAGGCGAAATCGGGAGGGGGCAGCAGAATGGCAGAAGGACAGGCATCGTCGACCTCCCCGTCGCAGTCATTGTCCACACCGTCGCAAATCTCCTGAGCACCCGGGAACGTCCGCGGATCCGCGTCGTCGCAGTCGCTGCCATCTTCCACGTGAAAAGGGGAGGGGGCTTCACAGAATACTTCCCCGCTCCCGGCACCAAAGCCATCCTGATCCGCGTCCTCATGCCAGGTGGTCCCGTCCACCGGGTCGTCGTCGACCGCGCCGTTGCAGTCGTCGTCGATGTCGTTGCAGACCTCGTCGGCGCCCGGATGGATGTCCGGATTGGTGTCGTCGCAGTCGTCGCCGGACTCGGAGTAGCCGTCGAGCGGGTTGCATGAACTGTACGGGTCGCCGGCTCCGAATCCGTCAGCGTCCTGGTCGAGGAAGTAGTCGACAAATCCGAGGCCGTCGTCGACCGCGCCGTTGCAGTCGTCGTCAATATCGTTGCAGACCTCGTCGGCGCCCGGATGGATGTCCGGATTGGTGTCGTCGCAATCGAGGGCTGCAACGTATCCGTCCCCGTCGACATCGGTGGGTGGTGTTGGGGTGGTGGGCACCGGGGTTGGGGTGGTGGGCACCGGGGTTGGGGTGGTGGGCACCGGTGTGGAAGCTTCGGTCGGGGTAGCCGTGATGACCGGTATTGCGGTCGGTGTGGGTTCGGTTGGTTGGTAAGTTTCGGTTGGTTCAGGGGAATTCGTAGCCTGTGACGTGGCGTCGTCGTCCCCCGAGTCGGGACACCCGGCAAGGAGGACGAGGAAAGCCGAGACAACAATCGGGGAAACAGATGATTTCAGCTTCCGCTCCAGCACTGCTCACCTCCACCTACGACTTTTTCTTTTCTTTTTTTCCCTTTCTACGTGTCCAATGAAACGGAACGAGCCTCACCGGAGGAAGGGAGAGTGTGGGACGATTCGGCGTCCCGGACCCTACCCGAAAGGAGAACGTGGGTGCGCCCGTCCGGAATGCACTGGATGACGCGCTCGAGCGGGCTCGAGATGGCGTTCCTCTCCCAAGCCCGTCGCTACACAAGGAGAAGATATCATGAAACGCTTCATTCTTCCTGTGGTTCCTTGCTTGCTGTTGACCGTGGCGTGTGGAACGCCGGAGGACGATCCGGTCGGGACAGGGGGAGACTACGACGAGGCGCTCCTGGAAGCGTACCTGCGGGCGATCCCGTCGGCGTCCATGCTGGAGGCTCCGGTTCCGGATTCGACGATGAGTGAGAAAGGGGTTGCCGATGTGGGTGACCCTGCCATGTTTCCGCAGCATGCTGTCCCGATTGCGCGGAACATCAACCAGACGGTGAAGGCACTTCTGGACACGCTGGAATCGGTGGTGCAGTATCCGCCGAGTGCCTACAACAGCGAGACGCGGGAGTTTGTGTGGGGACCGTTTGAGAATTCGGCGAGTGCGGTGGAAGGGGACACGGTGTACCTGTACATCCGGGATCAGGGGGAGGGAGCGGATTTCCGTTATGTGTATGCCTGGTTGCGTGGCGTGAGCAACGATGTGTCCACCATGACGCCGGTGATATGGGGTGGACAGAACCCGGATCCGGACAACGAGGATTACGGAGACGGCGTGGCCTTGTGGGATTACGAGGCGAATCATGCCTGGATGGCCGAGCACTACCCGGATGAACCGGCGGCTCGAGGCCGGTTTGTGGCGCGATTTGCGCGGGGGCTTTCGGAAGACAATCCTGATCACGAGGTGACGGTGGTTGTGGCGGTGTTTCGTGATTTTGTATCCGAGGGTGCGGATCCCGGTACCGAGCCCGAGGATCTGGACTATTTCTGGGGCAACGTGTTTGACGGCACCAACGAGCTTGATTTTCTGGATCTGGAATATCAGGAGGACTTGCAGGGTACTTCCTCGAGCGCGGAGGAGGACTTTGGCATGCGGTTGGCGTTCTACAACAGCGGGGTGGGGCGTGCCGAGGCGGATGTGACGGGAGGGGATCTGCCGACCGACATACCGGGCTACATTTTGGAGTCAGCCGAGTGCTGGGACGCGGCGCTTGCGCGGACCTACTACGATGTGATTGCGGTGCCGGAGGATCCGGCGTCGGAGCAACCGGAGTATGTGGTCCAGATGGAAGGTGCTGCCGAGAACTGTGCGCTGGAGAGTCTCGACAGCATTCCGTCCCTGGATGACCTGGACCCGACGTTTCTCCAGGCCCTTGACGACCTGGCCTCGAACGGGGTGCCGCAGGAGTGACAGAAAAGCGTTTCGGTTTTTCTTGACGTGCCTGCCCAAGCTGGTATGATGGTTTTTGTCCGCACTGGGTGTGCCGGATGGTTCGGAACGGGTCCTAGCTCTGGTCTACTTCCGTGTGACAGGCTTCGCGAGATTCCCCGCCGGTTTGGCTGTACGTGACGTTCCCGCCAAGGTTCGGAAGCTTCCCGTCGCAGCAGAACTCACTTTCGGTGCCGACAGTCCTTTTCCCCTATCTGAGGAGTGGTTCGAAATGTCCCAGAACAAGCTCTATGTTGGCAACCTTTCCTTTCAACTGACAGAAGCCGAGCTCAGAGAGGCCTTCGATGAATTCGGCACCGTCCTGGACGTCAAGATCATCACCGACAGGGATACTGGACGTTCTCGCGGTTTCGGCTTTGTCGAGATGCAGACGGCCGAGGAGGCTCAGGCTGCCATCGACGGGCTCGACAACACGCAGTTGGCCGGTCGGCCTCTGAACGTGAACATCGCCCGCCCCCGGACCAGCCGTGGCGGTGGTGGCGGCTACGGTCGCGGCCCTCGTTGGTAGGCGGCCGAAGGCTGTGAATCTCCGGTGTTTCCCAATCGTCTCCGGGAAACAGGCCGGCTTTCCCTCCGCTTTATTTGCGGCGTGACTGCTCGAAGCGCCGTCTTCCCAGGCCAATGAACACCAGCAACAAGGCGAACCCGGCGCCCACGGCCAGGGATTCCCACTGGAGCAGATCTCGAGCGCTCCGGATGGTCTTCAGCTTGTTGACGGCAATCAAGATGGCAAGCAACCACGGCAGCATGCCCACGGCGGTACCGGCGACATAGTCCTTGAAGCGCACGCCTGTGGCGCCGATGGCCCAGTTGAATGGAGGGACAAGGAAGAACAGGAGGCGTAGGAACAGAACTGTGAAGGTTCCGTCCGATTCCAGCCTGGAGAGCAATCCCTCGAACACACTCTGCTCGAGTCGCGGTTTGAAGTAGTCCTCGAGGAGGTATCGTGCGATGAGGAACGTGCCGGTGGCGCCGATCATGGCGCCGATCCAGCAGAGCACGACGGCTTCCCAGAAGCCGAAGACGAGTCCACCCAGTACGACCATGACCGCAGCAGGGACATAGAGTGTCATGAGCGCGGCGAAGGCGGCCACGAACAGGAGCGGGGCGAACGGGTGGTCGGCGAATCGTGCCGCCTGATCCACGAGCGTCCCCAGGTTCTCGAACCGCACGTTGGCCTGGAACCAAGGGTGCCTGGAGAGGGCCACCAGGGCCAGGCTGATACAGGCGAACACGACGAGCTTCACGGCATTCCGGCGCGTCATGCGCCCGCGATGGTCCTCTTTGGACATGTTTTCTCGCCCCTCAGCATGATCTCAGATTGACCCGCGTCGGACCGAGACCGCCCTCCGGCCGTTGACGCGCCCAGCCTCACCTGGTATCGTGCTCCCGGCAGTCCGTCCTTCCAGGATGGCAAACCCACAACCCCGACCTCGAGACCCCTCATGTCGAAGTTCGAACGTATCGCTGTGCTCGATGACGCATTTCAGGCCCAACTCCTGAGCGCCGAGCTGGAAAAGATCGGCATTCCGCACGTGATCCGAAGCTACCACGACACGGCCTACGACGGGCTGTTCCAGGTCGGTTCCGGGTACGGGTGTGTCGAGGCGGCCCCGGAGCATGCAGACAGGGTCCGGGCCGTGCTCCAGGATATCAGTCGGCCTGCACCGCAGGACCGGAGCTGAGCCGTTCGAACCGGACTCCGGAGAAAACCCCGCGCAGGGGTCATCCGGACGAGGCCTTCAACGGTGCCAGAACGACATAAAGCACCCGGCCTCGAGCCGGTGAGCGCTCGTCCACGGTGGCGATGTCGGACAGCGCCTGGACGATGGCATCGAGCTTCTCGGCGCCCGCCTCGGCATACACGATCTCACGACCTCGAAAGCGCATGGTGAACTTGACCTTGTCGCCGTTTTCGAGGAACCCTCGCGCATGCTTGAGCTTGGTCTCGAGGTCGCCGGCGTCCGTGCGGTACCGGAGGCGCAACTCCTTGGTGGTGGCCTGGGTGGCGTTCTTGCGCGCCTTGGCCTCCCGCTTCTGGATCTCGTACTTGTACTTGCCGTAGTCCATGATGCGGCAGACCGGTGGCCGGGCTTCCTGGGACACCATGACCAGATCGAGGCCCGCTTCCCGGGCTCTTTCCAGGGCGACCGAGGTGGGGACCACCCCCAGGTTTTCCTTGCTTTCGGAAATCAGGCGCACCTGAGGCGCCGTGATCCGGGTGTTGATCTGGTGCCTGTCAGGCGGTGTCTGGGGGAATCTTCGTGATCGTCGGGAACCAGACTTTCTGCGTGGTGGCAAAGCTCCTCCTGTCAACTGGCTGGAACTGGAAATCCAGGGCAACCCCATCATGCCCCAGGTCGAAAAGAAGTTCAAGACCTGTGCGCGGGCACGACCAAAAAATGTGGCGCCTCCCACCGGCGGACCTCGAGTTGACGACGACCCGGTGCTCACTCCATGATGACCACAGGCACCGTTGGAACTCGAGCCCAGGGAGGACAAGCTCATGCCAGCCGTCGCGTCATTGATTCTTTCCAGCCTGATCGTGGCCTCGTCCCCAGTCCAGAACGCCGTCTGTCTCGCCGCAGGATTGCCCACAGGCGCGGACGCCGCTGCCGCAAACGAACGCGCGTTCCGGGTCCAGAAAGCCGCCGAGGCCCGGGTCCGATACCTGCGACACGATTTCCTCTGGGACCAGATCGAGCCCGAGCCAGGCGTGTTCGATTTCAGCGGGATGGACCGCGCCGTGGACGCTGCGCTCGAGGCCGGGATCGAGTACATCGGGGTGCTGTGCTACGGCAATCCGGCCTACTCGAGCAAGACCGACGACGACCCGGCCTTTCCCCCGGACGACCCGGCCGACTTTGCCCGTTTTGTGTATGAAACGGTGACGCATTTCGCTGACCGGGTGCACAACTGGGAGATCTGGAATGAGCCCAACGTGGGAATTCGATTCTGGAAACCCACGTTGAGCGGCGATCCGGAGGCCTACGGGAACCTGGTCAAGGCCGCCTACGACGCGGCCAAGACCGCCGACCCCTCCTGCACCGTCGCCCTCGGCGGCACCTTCTATCCCGACCTGGTCGTCGATGGCGGCGTGCGCTTCCTCGACGAGGTCTACATCGAACATCCAGACCTGGGCGACTACTACGACGTCATGGCCTACCACCCCTACCGCTATCCCTTCACCGCCCCGGAAGTGGAAAACGCCTACCAGGACTCGTTGACCACCTCCATCGAAAACATGAAAGCACTGCTCGGCCGGCACGGGGACGCGGACAAACCCCTCTGGATCACCGAGATGGGATGGCATACGGCCGTGAATCAACCGGTGTTCAGCGGTACGACCTACCTCGAGCA
>CAYQMG010000067.1:0-103076 GCA_964418585.1 uncultured Gammaproteobacteria bacterium
TCCAACTCCTGCAAGTGCGTCAGAATCTCATCTTCCATCCGCATCGTCTCGTGTACCTCCTCGTCCGCTATCGCCGCCATCAGCCGCCGCAACACCCGATGATACTCCAACGGATACTCCTCGTCGTCCACTTCCAATACATGATGGTCTTCCGGTCGACGACGACTCTGGTTGAATATGCTCAACAGTCGCTCCAGATCCGTTCGTCCAGGCTCTCTCAAGTACGGTATCTGCACCACCACACTGTCGTGCGTCAGGCTCTCCACAAACGGGTCCCGCTCCTCCAGCCGCTCGTCCGTCACACCGTCGTAGTACTCTCGCTTCACCTTCACCACCGCCGCCTTGATCCGCTCCAGTCCGTGTCCCAGGAAGTAGATACTCAGAATCGGCAACGGCTGACGCTTCCCGTCCGGACCCTCTGACAGGGCCGTATCGGACTGGTAGTGGTGCCCGAGGTACCGCCGGAACCGCTGGATGTCCCCCGGGAGCTTCGCCTTCTGGATCTCAATGAGCACCCGCCGCTCCGTGTTGTCCGCCAGCCGTATGCGGGCGGCGAAGTCCAGATGGAACACAGTCAGGTTTTCAGCCTTGAGCTTGGTCTGGTGCTCGGTGGCAGCGAACTCGAGTTCGAGCACTTCGGCGTCGATGAGCCTGGAGATGAACAGCCTGGCGCTCTCCGGGTCGTTCATGAGGTACTTGAAGGCTGCGTCATAGATGGGGTTGGCGATACGGATTTTCACCGGAAGCCTCGGATTCAGGAAAATTCAGGGAAGGCCGGCTCCTGTTATGAGCACGGCCGGGCACAGGAAACCACAAGGTATGACCACAAGATAGGCTGGTTGGAGGATATAGTCAAGGTGTGGGGAAGGGAATGCCCGGCGTGGTACGCTTCTGGCGGCGCGGGAACTCCCACCTTTGGTTCAACGTTTCCATGCTTGTTTCGGGTACCGCGCCGCGACTCGGCGCCCGCGGAAGTGCATCTCGGTGGTGTTTTCCCCGGCACCGAGTGGCGCTGTCCCAAATTCTGAAAATGAGGGACTCGGTTGTGGTCGGGCGGAGAAAAAGGGAACTCAGAAGGCAATGCCGTTGTAGAGCCAGGTGACGTTGGAGATGAGCATGCCGCCGTCGGGCAGGTTCTTGTGCACCTCGGTGCCCACGGCCAGGTCGTCGATGCCGTCTCCGTTCAGGTCGCCTCCGGCTGCGCAGGGGAGGATGAAGTCCAGCTTTCCTTCCTCGCCGCGGATCATCGCCGTGCCCGGCCCGTGAAGCGGGAGGTCGTCGAGCCGGTCCCCGCGGCCGGGCACGATGGCCACGTAGCCCGGCCCGAACTGGGGGAAGGGGATGGAGAAGGGGCCGATATCGACGAGGCCGATGTAGAAGTAGGAGGAGGTGGTGATCACGAGATCGTCGTATCCGTCCCCGTTCAGGTCGGACCCGAGTTCGACGGAGCCGCCGAAGATGGTGTCCCCGTCGTCCTCGGTGCAGATCCAGGTCCCGGCCACCTCGTCGATGAAGTGCTCACCCGTCAGCCGGGTGGATCCCCCGTAGTGGATGGTGAGGCAGCGGCTCCACGGCTCGGAGATCACGAAGTCGTCGAACCCGTCCCCATCGAAATCCCCGTGGGCGAACTGGACGGCCGACATCCAGTAGTCCTCGAACAATGAGGCCGGGGCGTCTTCCACGCGCATGGAGGCCGGGAAGCCGTCGTCCGAGCCGTAGAAGAGGTAGATCCGGCCGTAGATGTAGATCCCGGACGAGGTCCAGGTGCCGGCCGGAAGCGGGGAGGTGACCACGAAGTCTGCCAGGCCGTCCCCGTCGATGTCTCCGATGCCGGCGACCTGGGCGCCGACCAGGTCGCCGATCTCGTCCCCTTCCAGGATCGAATCCGCGTCCTCCAGGTCCACGAGTCCCGAGTAGGTCCGGCCGCCCCGGAAGATGTACACGCGGCCCCGCGCCTCGTCGAAACCCGGTTGCCCGATGACCAGGTCGTCGATCCCGTCCCCGTCGATGTCGCCCGGGACGGCCATGCCGTACCCGACGGAGTAGGCCCCGCTCGAGACCGGGAGGAAAACGGCCGTGGCGTCCTTGCTCATGTCATAGGTGCCGCTGAACCGGCCCCCTCCGCGGAACCAGGCGACCCGTTGGTGCAAGAAGTCGCCGATGAGCAGGTCGCGGTGGCCGTCCCCATCCAGGTCCCCGGTGACGATCCGGGTCCCGTTGAGGTTGGGAGCGGTGACGCCCAGGAACACGGCGTCGGCCACCTCCTCCCAGTCGGGGGTGTCTTCTTCCAGGGGCGGCAACACGTTCGGACCACCGTAGAGGAGGAACACGCGGCCGTTTCCATCGTCCTCGAACAGGGAGACGGCCAGCTCATCGTATCCGTCGTCGTCCAGGTCCGGAACGAAGACCATGCTGAACAGCACGCTGATGTCCGTCTCTTCCCGCGTGATCGCGGCCCAGGCGTCCTGGGGCCACAGCACGGTGGCGTCCTGCGGGTCGGTGCCGAAAACGACGGGGTCGAACTCGTCGACCGTGCCGTCGCAGTCGTCGTCCACGCCGTTCATGTACTCCACCGCGTCGGGATAGACCAGGGGGTCCTGTTCGTCACAGTCGCCGTCGATCCGGCTGTATCCATCCCCGTCGTGGTCCGTCCAGCTGTCGTTCTCGTCCACCTCCCCGTCGCAGTCGTTGTCTTTCCCGTCGCCCCGAGTGCTTTCCTCGCCCCTGGGGTAGACATCCGGGTCGGTGTCGTCGCAGTCGCCCTCCGCCACGGTGTACCCGTCGCCGTCCTGGTCGTCCGGGGAGAACGTGGTGGCGTCCGAGTCCTCCTCGCACCCGCTGGTGGCGGTCACGAGGCTTGCCCAGACCGCCCACGGGAGGATCCATCGGGACCAGGGGCTCGAGGTGGTCAGAAAATGAGAGAATCGAGAGATGAAACCGGTTCCAGTTGCTCCGCGCGTCATGGCAGCATCCCTCCCTTGAACAGGAGAATCACGGCCTCTGTGATCGATTCCGGGGGGACCACGGAGGCGTTGACGAGGAGATCCGCGGTTCCATCGTGGTCCAGGTCTCCTCCCAGGTCGATCCCGGCGACGTAGTCCATCATGTAGTCGTTGCCCCAGACGGCGAATCCTCCGCGGTCCGTGGCAACACGTTGCTCGAGCCGGGTCTCCATCCCCTCGAACACGGCCACGTAGCCCGGCTCGGCGCCCGGCTCGGTGCCACAGGCGGTCAAGTTCCGCTGGGTACAGGTCACCAGCACGTCGTCCCGGCCGTCCCCTGCCACGTCGGCCACGGCCACGCTGTCCCCGAACAGGTCGTTGCTCCCCTGGGACAAAAGCTTCGTGTGCGGGAGGTCGGTCAGGTGGTGCTCCCCCGACAGGCGCTTGCCATGGCCGTACAGCACCATGGCCATCCCGTATCGTTCGGTCTCCTCCTCGTTCACGTAGGGCAGGCCGAGCACCAGGTCCCTGGCGCCGTCGCCGTCGATGTCCCCCGCGGCCATGGAGATGCTGGCGAGCGCGGTGGGGTGTTCCAGGTCGCTGGCCAGGTTGCCTGGCGCCTGGTCCAGGTACACCGTGCCCTCCCAGCGTTCCGCGCCCCCGTAGAACAGGTAGGCGCGGCCCCTGGCCACCACGTACTCGATCTCGTGGTTCACCTCCCAATCCTCACAGGCCGTCGGTGAAACGACGAACGGCTCTTGCAGCGTACCCTCCGGCTCGGGCCGCTCCCCCTCCACATCCGTGATGGCGTTGGGCGCCCCGATGGCGAAGTCCGGATACCCGTCATCGTCCAGGTCCCCGAGAGAGAACAGGCCGTTGCCCGCCCCGTCCGCTTCCTCGACCCCCACGAACCAGGCGTCGGCATCCACCATGTCCACCAGGTCGTCGAACCGGGGGCGGCCGTAGAACAGGGCTGCACGCCCCCGGCCCATGTCGTAGGCAGGCTGGCCGATCAGGAGGTCGTCGAACCCGTCGCCGTCGAGGTCGCCCGGCACGACCACGTCCTGCCCGATGGGGAACGAACCATCTTCCAGGGGCCGGAACAGGATGTCTGCATCCTCCACGTCGAAGGCGCCGGAACGCCGGCGGCCGCCGTAGAACACCACCACCCGGCGCTGAAACTCGTCCCCGAGGACCAGGTCGTCGAACCCGTCGCCGTTCAGGTCGCCGTGTGCCATCCCGAGTCCCAGCAGGTTCGGGAGATACCGGGATTCCACCGTCCAGTCCGCAGCCATGTCGAACGTGCCTGAGGACCACTCGGTTTTCTCGGTGCCATAGCGCACGTAGACCACGCTGGCGGCGTCGTAGAAGATGACCGACCAGGCCAGGTCATCCAGGCCGTCCCCGTCCAGGTCCCCCACGAACCGGGCCGTCTCCCCGGCGGAGGAATACTCCTCTTCGCTCCAGAGCACCAGGGTGGCCTCGTAGGGGTCGGACTGCGGGTTCACCTCCTCGTGGTACCCAGGAGGATCCATCCAGTCGTCGCAGTCGTAGTCCACCAGGTCCCCGACCGTCTCCTCCTCCGCCGGGTTGATCGCCGCATCCGTGTCGTCGCAATCCCCCTTGACCTCGCTGAATCCGTCACCGTCGTCGTCGTAGTTGATCGTGCCTTCGTCGACCAAGGCGTCGCAGTCGTTGTCGGCCCCATCGGGTTGTTCGTCAGCGCCCGGGTAGGTGTTCGAGTCGAAGTCGTCGCAGTCAATGTCCTGATCGGCGTCGACCACCTCGCCGTCCGACTCCATACATGGAATCTCGCGGACGTAGCCGTCCTCGTCGAAATCCGTGCACCCAGGGTAGTCCGCGTGGAATACCTTCCCAAGACCCCCGCATCCTCCGGCGAGGAGGAGCAGCAGGCCGAGGCCGACCGTGCCGGGCCTCCACCGTCGCCCGGCAGGTTGGTCGCCGGCGCGCGGTGCCGTCCAACCGCCCATCATCACGCACCTCCTTGTTGGGGAAATCTCGAGGAAGAAGCGTTGCAAGGAATGTGCCGAGGGCGCGAGACGATGGAGCCACGGCCCCATGATCGGTGCGGTTCAGTGGAATCATTTGGAAATCCGGGGGGATTGCGGTGGAGGATCGAGACCGGCAGGGGCGGCCCACGCCCTCGAGGAGCATGCCCGTGTAAAGATTCTTGACGTGGAAGGGCGCTCCGATTTGTGTACGGGCGTTGGGTACAGCGGTCTGTTTGGAGCGCGATCTGTTGTCAGGCGATTGGTTCGCGGAGGGTAGGCAACGTCCAGGAGTCTGGGCGAACGGGGCCTTCCTGGGCCCGGGTCGGGTGCCTGTTGACAGTGTTCGGGATCTATGCCTATCATGAGGCACTTGCCGCCAGGCGGCCCAGGTGCCGGTCGGCCTCACCCACAGGAACCGGATGGAGCCCCAATGAGTCTGGTTTTGATTCTTGCCGGAGACACGGTGTCAGTCCGTTCCATCGAGATGTCGTTACAGGTGGAGCGATTTGAGGTTCGCCGGGTATCCAACAGCGAGCAGTTGATCAAGGCGTTCACCAAGGAGCGGCAGGTGGGCGTCCTGATGGACCTGAGCGCTCCGTGGCAGGGTCTTTCCGCGTTGATTCGGCGGCTTCGGGGTCATGGGACCGGGCGGGGGTACCGGGTGCTTTTGTTCGGCACGTTGCCGGCCGAGGTGTCGCCTGCTGTGCTTCAATCCCTGGGGATTTCGGAGGAGGACGTTTTTCCCGAACCGGTGGACATGCCACGCATGGTTCAGCGGTTGCGGAGCATTCCTGCGCCGTCCGGGGGGGACGCTGCGGTTACGATTTCGGCCCTGGGTTTTCCCATCCGGGGGTCGTTTGGCGACGGTTCGTTGGCTCGAGTGCTCGTGTCGATTGAGTCGGGAGGCGGCACGGGGCAGTTGGAGTTGGTGGGCGGGGAGACGGTGGCGTGTCTCTCGTTCAAGGCGGGGCGTTTGGTCGGGGCGGACTGCCGGAGTGGTCCGTTGGCGCTCACCACGTTGGTGCGGAGCAAGGGGTTGGCGGCCCAGGAAGCGTTGACCGAGCTGGCTGCGCGTGGGCCGGTGAACTTCGAGACGCTGGTCGCTGCTGGATTGCTTTCTCCTCACCAGGTGCCGGATCTGGTCAAGGAACAGGCCATGAACCTGGTCCGTTGGGGGGTGGGCACTGGCAAGGGGGACTACCGGTGGATCGAGGGCGCCCGGCCCAGGTCCGGTGGTTTTCCCACCGGTCTCAGTCTGCTTCGGGCCGTGATCGACGCTGTGGAAGCTGCCACCTCGCACGTTTTGCCCGGTTCCCTGGGGGCCACCGTGGTCTCGGTGCCGCCTGCCTTGAAGCAGAGGCTCAAGCAGCAGGGGCTGCAGCCTCTGGAATTGCGGGCCATCCACCTCCTGGACGGACAGCGGTCGGCTCAGGCCATCGTCGACATGCTCGGTGCCGGGGATCCAGAACGCGCCCGCGTGGTGGCCGGGTTCATTCGGGCGGTGCATTTGCTCTCTCCTCCGGATGAGGAAGCAGGTCAGCGCTCCGTCGTCGACTGGGAGGAGAAAAAAAGAGAACTCGAGGAGGTACTCGACAAGATGGAGGGCGCCGACCCGTTTGGGGTGCTCGAGGTGACCGCTGACACGCCGCAGTCCGAGATTCGAGCCCGTTTCTTCGCTCTCTCCAAGCAGTATCATCCGGACCGGTATCATGCGGCCGGGGAAGAGGTGGTGCGCATTGCCCAGGAGATCTTCACCCGCGTTCAGGAAGCATACGACATCGTGGGAGACCCGCGTAAGCGGGAGGAATACACGAAGAAGAAGGAGACGGAAGAGGAAGGCGGGCTGAATCCTCGAGCCCTGATCGCAGCCGAGATTGCCTTCAGCAAGGCGACCCTCTTCCTGCGAAACAAACACTACGCCAAGGCCCGGGAGGCTTTGGAGGAGGCGGTTCAGCTCAATCCTCATGAGCCTGAATACCGTTGTCACCTGGCCTGGGCCACCTACCTGTCGGACCCGAGCACCTATGTGGATGCGGTCAAGACGCTCCATGGGATCCTCAAGGAATATCCCAACCTCGACAAGGGATTCTACTTTCTGGGCAGTATTCTGAAGGCCCGGAAGGAGCTTCACCAGGCCGAGGCGGCTTTCAAGCGGGCCGTGGCTGCCAATCCGGACAACGTGGAGGCCAAGCGGGAGCTTCGCTTGATGGCCATGAGGCGTGAAAAAGGAGGCGGGAAAAAAGGGGGCGGCAAGGGTTTCCTGGGCCGCTTCCGCCGCTCGTAGCGCAGGAGGGACCGGATGGCGGAACGTCTCCGCAAGTACCTGGAGTACAAGATCGTGGAAACCAGCGCCGTGCACGACCTCGGCCTCGAGGCGATAGTCAATGAGTGGGTGAAAAAGGGCTGGCAATACGATGGGATGCAGTTTGCCATGCATCCGTCCTCGAGGCGGCCCACCATGGCCTTTGTCCTTTTCACCCGCGAGGCCGTTGAGGAAGAGCACGAGGGAGGAGACGAGGCGTAGCCACGGGGTGGTTCGGCCGGTGGAAACAGGACCATCGGCCTGGAGCCTTCAATTCAGTCGGGTTGATCCGCCCGCAACCGGGGATTCTTCCATGTCCGAAGAGCTTGTCCTGATCGACGGGACCAACTATGCATTTCGTGCCTTTTTTGCCATGCCGCCCATGTCCACCTCGAGCGGCTTTCCCACCGGGGCGCTGTTTGGGTTCAGCAAGATGTTGCTGTCTTACCTGTTGGGCAAGTATCCCCCCAGCCATATCGCGGTCGCGTTCGACCCCCCGGCTCCTTCGTTTCGAAAAACCATCTATCCCGAGTACAAGGCCCAACGAAAGCCTGTGCCCCAGGAACTCCTCGACCAACTCCCACACGTGCGGCGCCTGACCGAGGCGCTCGGCGTGCGCTACTTCGAGGTCGACGGATTCGAGGCCGACGACATCATCGCCACGATCGCAACCCGAACGGCCCGTGAAGGGGTCGCTGTTCGAATCGTGAGCACGGACAAGGACTTGATGCAGCTTGTTTCGGAACGGGTCGTCACCGAGGACACGATTCGGGGTGTGATATACGACCGGGAAACCGTGGAGGACAAGTGGGGGGTCCCGCCCGAGCGACTGCGTGACCTGTTCGCGCTCCAGGGCGACAGTTCGGACAACATCCCCGGGGTTCCCGGGATCGGACCCAAGAAAGCGCGGGCGTTGCTCGAGCAGTTCGAGACGGTCCCCAATCTACTGGCCCAGGTTGATCGTATCGAGAATGCGCGGATCCGCAAGTTGGTTGAGGCGCACCGGGATGCAGTGGAACTGAGCTACAGGCTGGTGGCCCTGCGGACCGACGTGCCGATCGAGTATGATCTGTCCGATCTCCGTCTGATTCCGCCGAGGGCGGAGCGATATGTGCCGGTGCTGAAGGAGCTGGAGTTTCGGACGCTGATCCGGGAGATTGAGGAGGAGGAGAGGCGGATTCCGGAGGCGTCGGTGGTACCAGTGAGGGGCGGGTCCGGGGTTGCGGAGGTGGAAGCGGCGATGGCCGGAGCCGAGACGGTGGGTATTGAGACGGTGGTGACCGATGGAGGTTCCGGGGAGGAGTTGAGCCTGTTTTTGTCCACGGAGGCCGAGCGGGTGTGGCAAGTGGTTGTTCGGTCGGACATCCAGGATGCGCCGGAGGTTCGGTGGGTGCGTTCGGTGCTTTCCGGGGGTCGGGTGGGCAAGGTGGGCCATGATCTCAAGCGTGTGATTTCGGATGCGTCCCGGTTTGGGCTTTCGGTTCGGGCTCTGGCCGGTGATACGATGGTGGCGGCGTATCTTCTGGACTCCTCCAAGGGGCGCTACCCGTTCTGGAAGGTGTTCGAGTCCTCGACCGATTGCTTGTGCCCTCGAGTTCTGATGGGTGGAATGTCGCCACAGCAAGCGGCCTGTGTGCTGCGGGTGCACGATGTGCTGGCAGCGCGGCTGGAGCAGGACGAGATGATGGAGCTGTATCGGCGGATCGAGCTTCCGCTGATTCCGGTGTTGGAGCGGATGGAACGGTGGGGGATCCGGGTGGATGTGGCGCGTTTGCGTGCCCTGTCGAAAGAGCTTGGTGATGCGTTGTCGGAATCGGAGGCGCGGATTCATGCGTTGGCCGAGGAGCCGGTCAATCCGGCCTCTCCGAAACAGCTTCAGCGCATTCTGTTCGACAAGCTGAAGCTCCGCGTGGTGAAGAAGACCAAGACCGGGCCGTCCACGGATCAGTCGGTCCTGGAGGAGCTTGCGTCGGAGCACCCGTTGCCGGCGGAGATTCTCAAGTTCCGGTCGATTGCGAAGTTGAAGAACACGTACGTGGACCCTTTGCCGGAGCTGGTGGATCCGGTCACGTCGAGGATTCATACCTCGTTCAACCAGACCGTGACCGCCACCGGCAGACTGAGTTCCTCGGATCCGAATCTGCAGAACATTCCGGTACGGGAAGAAGAGGGGCGTCGTATTCGGGAAGCGTTCGTGGCCGAGCCCGGGTACCGGCTTTTGTCGGCCGACTACAGTCAGATCGAATTGCGGCTTCTGGCCCACTTTTCAGGGGATCAGGCGCTCAACGATGCCTTTTCGCGGGGCCTTGACGTGCATGCGGCGACGGCGGCGGAGGTATTCGGTGTGCCATTGGACCTGGTGACGCCCCAGATGCGGCGTTCGGCGAAGGCCATCAACTTCGGCATAGTGTACGGAATGGGTCCGTACCGGCTGGCTCGAGACCTTCGGATTTCGAGGAAGGAGGCGAAGCGGCACATTGAGCGCTATTTCGAGCGGTATGGTGGTGTGCGGGCCTATCTGGACGAGACACTGGCGAAGGGGCGGGAACGGGGATATGTTACCACGTTGTTCAAGCGGCGGCGCTACTTGCCGGAGCTGAGGGCGTCGAGCAGGCAGGTGCGTCAGGCGGCGGAGCGGATGGCCATCAACATGCCCATCCAGGGGTCTGCCGCGGACATCATCAAGCTGGCGATGATTGCCGCCGAGGAGCGTCTGAACCAGGAGGTTCCCGCGGCCCGTTTGCTCCTCCAGGTGCATGACGAACTGGTGCTGGAGGTGCCCGAGGATCAGGTGGAGCGGACGGCCAAGGTGGTGCGGGAGTGTATGGAGAACGTGGTCCGGCTGAAGTGCCCCCTGGTGGTGGATGTGGGGCATGGAGCCAACTGGGCGGAGGCGCATTGATTACACGGACCATTGTTCGCATTGCGATGAATAAACTCTCCAGTGTTTCGTCCGATTCAACGGGAGGCGGATCGCGGGCGAAGCGTCGGCGGCGACGTGTGACCGGCGTGCACGGGGGACGGCCGTCTCCGGACCGGGATTTGCATCTGGTGGAACGAGCGCGCCGTGGGGATCGGAACGCCTTTCGGCAGTTGGTGCTGGCCTACCAGGAGCGCATTTTCGTGGTCGTGCGTGGCATGGTGCGCAACCAGGAAGATGCGCGGGACATTGCGCAGGAGGTTTTCATCAAGGCATATGCCTCGCTGGATTCGTTTCGTGGTCAATCGTCATTCTATACCTGGCTTTACAGGATAGCGGTGAACATGGCCATCGACTTCCGGCGGAAGATGGATCGGAAGCAGGAATCGGAGTATGACGATCGGCGCGAGGCTGATGGAGCGGAAGGCGCGTTTGTGCCGGACGCGACGCGGCTTTCGCCTGAGCGTGCATTGAAGGACAAGGAGTTGGGACGTCACATCATGGCGGCCGTGGCGCGTCTTCCTGAGGAGCAGCGGACCGCGATTGTGCTCAGGGAACTGGAGGGGCTCTCTTACAAGGAGATCGCCGAGGTGATGAAGTGCTCCCAGGGCACGGTGATGTCGCGGCTTTTCTACGGACGCAAGAAGCTTCAGGAGAGCCTGAAAGACTTCCTCTGACCGTGGAGGGAGGAGAGGGCAGTGAAGAAGAGCAAGCACCTGTCGAGCCTGGAAGAGCAACTCACGCGGTACCTGGACGGCGAGATGTCGCCGGAGGAGGCGGATCGTTTCGAGGCCCGGATGGAAACCGACCCCGTTTTGCAGGCGTCCCTTGAGGGCATGGCTCGACTGGGTGACCTGTTGAGAGCGGGCGGTCGTGCAGAGGTCTCGGAGATGGATTTCTCCGGTTTCTGGGAGGGCGTGGAATCTCGTATCGAATGGGTGCCGGCCGAGTCGGCGCGGTCCCAGGGATCTCGGGCCGGTTCCGGGTGGTGGACGCGCGTCAAGGCCTGGTTCTGGGAGACTTCCTGGCGGCCGGTCGCGGTGGGGACGTTGGTGGGGGCTCTCCTCCTTTCGATGATCCTGCCCCGGTACCTGGTTGAGCAGGAGCGGGACAGCGGGCTTTTCGCCGAGAAGGATCCCTACATCCAGGACGGTGAGATCGTGGAAGGCGAACTTGAGACCTCTTCCGGCACCGAGCAGGATGTGGTGGTGGCCTCCAACGACCGGGTCGTCAACACCGATGGCGTGGAAGTGGTGAGCGTCTCCGAGGGGGCTTCGGTATACGTGGTCAACGGCGCCACGATCATCTGGGTCACCGACGAAGATGGCGGAGAAGGGGCAGCGATATGAAATGGGGCAGCATTTCCATGGTCGCCTGGGGGGTGGCGCTGGCCATCAGCCTCCTCCCATGGATTGCCGGTGCCCAGGCGGGACCGGGTTCGGGACATCGCGGTGGAACGGTGGGCCTGGCAGCGTCCTCCACGGTGACCCCGCAGGTCGCCCAGCGGGTTGGCCCTCCGCCGCCCCCGGCCGCACGACGGGGGCCCTTCCGTCGGCCGGTGGAAATTCGGATGATGGTCATCCACGCCAGCAACGACTTCGTCGGATATGACCGGGCCATCGTGCACCTGCGGCGTCACCTGGCCTTTCTCAACTATCGCGGGTTCAGACTTCTTTACCAGAACGAGGTCCTGCTGCGACCCGGAGCCACGCGCCGGATGGGGCTGTTTGATGGCAATACCATTGAAGTCACCCTGAAATCGGCCACCTGGGAAAGGGCCGAGCTGCACATTCGGATGTTCAATCGGTCCAGACCTTCCGTTGCTCTGCTGGACACCATCGTTCTGGTCACGCGACGCGGAACCTTTTTCGTCGGTGGTCCCAGGTACAACGGGGGGGTTTTGATTCTGCCCATTACCGCGTGGTATTGACCTCGGCGCCCCGGGCCGAGACCGGAGCCGGGCGCCAGGCCCGGTCGAATCGGATCGTGCGGCCCGCAACGCTTCGGACGGGTGCTCCCGCCATGAGAAATGCCCAAGTTCTTATCGTGACCCTGTTGCTGGGCCTGGTGGCATGTGCTGGTCCTCGCACCGAGTCGCGACCTTCCGTTCCCAGACACCCGTTGACCCGGTGGCACAAGGTATTTCGGGGGGGCACACCTTGGAGATTGACCGCAGACGGCGTCGAGATCAAGGGAATCGGTGTCCCGAGGACACCGGGAAAGCCACGAACCGTCACCTGGATCTGGGAGACCTACCATCAGGCCATCGACCGCTGGTCTGCTCACTACGCTGTCCCAGCGGAACTCATCGTCGCCATCATTGCCACCGAGGCAGTACCAGCTCGAGGTGCGCCGGGGTACACGCGGAGTCCGGAGAGCCTTCGGCGCGAGGGCGGGTACGTCTCAGTGGCCCGAACGCCGCACCTGCTCGCCGCAGGCCTCATGCAGACCACCATTGCCACCGCCCGGGCCGTGATGGAGCGGGAAGGTGTGGCCCCGGCCAGGATTGATGATCGGTGGCTGTTCGATCCGGATCATGCCATTCGAGCAGGAACGGCCTATGTGGCCTTGCAGGCTCGAGGCGAGATGTGCAACCTGGCCACCATGCTGGATCCCCCGGTGGCGGTGGCGGCCTATCATGCTGGCGGGGTCTTTCGTATGGGTGGACGGAACAACATCTGGAAAATGCGTCAGTACCCGCGGCGGACCGGGCGCCATCTGGATCGTGCCATGGCCTTTTTCAACGATGCGGTGGCCGCCCTGGAGCATCATCCGGTACAGCCCACCTTTACCTACCGCTGGTTCGTTCGGCACCCACCGCCCTGGCCACGTCACGGATGAGCGGTTCGAATACGACAATGCACCCAGGCAGGAACGGAAATGGAGCAACGGGGACAGGCAGCCTTTTTCGACCTTGACCGCACGCTCATCGCGGTCAACAGTGCGGCGTTGTGGATTCGGTACGAGTATGCGCAGGGGCGGATCAGCCGAGGTCAGCTTGCCGAGGCTGTGTTCTGGTTTGCCGGATACCGTGTCGGGCTGGTGGAGGTGGAGGTGGGGATCCGGCGAGCGGCGGCGAGCATGCGGGGTCGGGTGGAGGCCGAGGTGGATGCCGCGGTTCAGGCCTGGTTCGACGATGCCATCAGTCCGACCTTCCTGGTGGAAGGGCGGGAAGCAGTGGAGGCACATCGGGCACAGGGGCATGCGGTGGTCCTGCTCACCAGTTCTTCCCCGTACATCAGTGGCCTCGTCCAGAAGGAGTTGAACCTGGATGATGTGCTTTGTACGCGGTTCGAGGTGAAGGACGGGGTGTTCACCGGTCGGATCGTGCCACCGGTCTGCTACGGAGAGGGCAAGGTCGCCGCTGCTTCGGCCTGGGCGCTTGAGGCCGGGGTGGACCTGTCCAGGAGCTACTTCTACACCGACTCGCACTCGGATTTGCCCATGCTCGATGCGGTGGGACATCCTCGGGTCGTGAACCCGGACCCGAGGTTGGCTCGAGTGGCCAGGAAGCGGGGGTGGCGGGTCCTCCGGTGGGCACGGACCGGGCCGATCGTTCCTCGAGCCGGGGAGTCGTCCGGGGGTTTGTGATCGGGGGTGCGGTCGGTTGAGGGGGGGTCAGGAGGCGATGGCTGCCACCACGTCGTAGACGGCGTCCAGGGCATTCGCAAGCTGGTCCGGGGCGCGGCCTCCGGCCTGGGCGAGGGTGGGACTGCCGCCGCCTCGCCCCTCGATCCTGGGCGCCAGTTCCTGCACGATACGGCGGGCCGGGAACCGGTCCTTGAGGTCACCGGTGACCGAGACCAGCAGGGTGGCCTTGTCGTTCTGGCGTGCGCCGAGGCACACGATGCCGCTGCCGAGGCGATCTCGCAGCCGGTCCGCGCGCGACCGGAGGGCCTTGGGGTTGTCAGCCTCCACCTCGACGCTCAGCACCTGCACCCCGGCGACGGTCCGGGTTCGGGCCGCCAGGTCAGGGCCGGTTTCACCCTCGGCGATTCGCTGCTTGAGTGTCTCGATGGTTCGATCCCGGTCTCGAATTTCCTCCAGGAGTCTGCGCACCTTGCCCGGGAGGTCCCCGGGGGTGACCTTGAGCGTGTCACACAGGGTGCGCAGGTGTGTCTCGTGATCCCGGAGGCGCTCGAGCACGCCGAGGCCGGTCACGGCCTCGATGCGGCGTACGCCGGCCTGGATACCGCCCTCGGACACGAGCCGGAACAGCCCGATCTGACCTGTGCGGGCCACGTGGGTGCCCCCGCACAACTCCGCGCTCACACCGGGGACTTCCACGACGCGGACCGTGGCGCCGTATTTCTCGCCGAAGAGTGCGGTCACGCCCTGGGCCATGGCCTCCTGGAGGGGTCGTTGAGACACCTCGAGGGGGTGGTCTTCAAGGATCCGTTCGTTGATCCAGTCCTCCACGGCCGTCCGCTCTTCTGGAGACAGGGGCTTGAAATGGACGAAGTCGAACCGGAGCCGGTCCGGGGCCACCAGGGAGCCGCGCTGAGCCACGTGGGGGCCGAGGCATGCCCGGAGCGCCGCCTGCAACAGGTGCGTGGCCGTGTGGTTGCGTCGAATGGCGGCTCGACGCGGCGCGTCCACCTCGAGCAAGACCCAGTCGCCCACCTGCAATCGGCCGGTTTCCACCTTGCCCCGGTGCACAATCAGGCCATCCACTGGTGTTTGGGTGTCGGCGACGCGAAACGCTGCCCCGGCCTCTTGCTCCGGAGTGTTCCCGGAAACCAGCCCTGCCTGGAGTGGACAGGGATCCCCTACCTGCTCGAGGGGCAGGATGCAGCGGATCCGACCCGTATCGCCAACCTGGCCGCCGGACTCTCCATAGAACGGCGTCACCTGGACCACCAACTCGCCCGTGTCGCCCTTTGACAGCACAGGAACGGAGCGGCCGTCCTGTACCAGTGCCAGGATGGGGGCCACCGCGCGGGTCCCGTCGTACCCCACGAACTCGGACGCGATCCCTGCCGCCTTGAGTTCCTGGTATACACTGGATACGGCTTGCTCGCCCGAGCCTTTCCAGGCACTGCGGGCCATCGCCCGCTGTCTCGATAGCTGAGCTTCGAAGCCGTCCAGGTCGACCTCGAGTCCATCCTCGGCCGCGATGATCTGGGTCAGGTCCAGGGGGAAACCGTAGGTGTCGGACAGCAGAAAGGCGAATTCCCCGGACAGTTCCTTTTTTCCGTCGGCGCGCACGCGCTGCGCTTCCTCCCGGTAGAGGCGCAGTCCCTTGTCCAGTGTCTCCGCGAATCGCTCCTCCTCGTTTCCCACCACTTCCAGCAGGTAGCTCTCCCGATCCTTCAGTTCCGGGAACGCGTCGCCCATGACCTCCACCACTTTCTCCACCGCCCTGTGCAAGAACGGCCCGCGCAGGTCCAGCTTGACTCCGTGTCGAATGGCCCGGCGCATGATCCGGCGCAGCACATAACCTCGAGCCTCGTTGGAGGGGACCACCCCGTCGCCGATCAGGAAGGCGGTGGCCCGCGCGTGGTCTGCGATGACGCGCATGGACACGTCATGCGCCTCGTTCCGACCGTAAGGGATACCGCACAGGCTCGACACCACCTCGATGATGGGCATGAACAGGTCCGTATCGTAATTGCTGCGCTTGTCCTGGAGCACTGCGGCCAGCCGCTCCAGGCCCATACCCGTGTCGATCGAGGGTCGAGGGAGTTCGGTCATCGTGCCGTCCGAGGCCCGTTCGTACTGCATGAACACGAGGTTCCAGATCTCGAGGAATCCTTCCGGGTCTCCGTCCGGGCCGGCCGGGTTGAGTCCGTGTCCGTCCCTGGCCATCAGGTCGAGGTGGATTTCGGAGCAGGGGCCACACGGGCCGGTGTCGCCCATGGCCCAGAAGTTGTCTTTTTCCCCCATGCGCACGATGCGTCGTTCCGGGAGGCCCACCACTTCCCGCCACAGTGTGAACGCCTCCTCGTCGTCGCGAAAGATGGTCACCCAGAGCTTGTCCCCATCGATGCCGTAGACTCGAGTCAGCAGGTCCCAGGCATAGTAGATGGCCTCGCGCTTGAAATAGTCTCCAAAGCTGAAATTGCCGAGCATCTCGAAAAACGTGTGGTGCCGGGGCGTCACCCCCACGTTCTCCAGATCGTTGTGCTTCCCGCTGACACGCAAACACTTCTGCACCGAGGTCGCCCGGGTGTAGCCCCGGCGCTCCTCCCCGGTGAACACATTCTTGAATTGCACCATCCCCGCATTCGTGAAAAACAGCGTGGGATCGTTCCGCGGAATCAGGGGTGAGCTTTCGACCACCGTGTGATCGTGCTTGGCAAAATAGTCCAGGAAGGACCGGCGAATCGTGGCACCATCCATGTCGCGTGCAAGCTCCTTGTCATGTCGGTTGGCGGCGGTTCGGCCGCCCGTTGCTAAGCTTCTCCGTGTTGAGTGCCGACAGGTCCGGCTCCGCACCGTCCTCTCCCATCACATCCCAGTCGTCGGAGGAGGAAATGCCGCTGAGCCGAAGTGCAAAGTCGTCCGGATTGGAACTCTGGTGCATGGCCTCCTCGACCGTCACCAGTTTCTGCTTGACCAGGTCGTAGAGAGACTGGTCGAACGTCTGCATCTCGTATTCCATCTGACCTCGAGCGATCGCGTCATGAAGCTCACGCGTTCTCGCCGGATCTTCGATCAGTTCGCTCACCCGTCCCGTGTTCCGCATGATCTCCATGGCGGGTACCCGGCCCTTCTTGTCGGCTCGAGGCACCAGCCGCTGGCTGATCACCGCGGTCAGAACCGACGCCAGGAGCAGACGGATCTGTTGCTGCTGGTGAGGGGGGAACGACATCACAATCCGGTTCACGGTCTCGCTTGCGTCCAGTGTGTGCAGCGTGCTGATCACCAGGTGACCGGTCTCGGCCGCCGTCAGCGCTGTCTGGATTGTGTCCGGATCCCGCATCTCACCCACCAGAATCACGTCCGGATCCTGCCGGAGCGCCGCACGAAGACCCTGCGCAAAGCTCGCGGTGTCCACCCCGACTTCCCGCTGGTTTATCAGCGAACGCTTGTCACGAAACACAAACTCGATCGGATCCTCGATGGTCATGATGTGCGCCGAACGCTGCGTGTTGATATAGTCGATCATCGCGGCCATTGTGGTCGACTTCCCGCTCCCGGTCGTCCCGGTCACAAGAATCAGTCCACGCCGCTCCAGCGCGATCTTCTCCACCACCTTGGGAAGGTGAAGCTTCGATATGTGCGGCACCGTCGCCGGAATCGTCCGCAGGACCATCCCGATGAATTGCCGCTGCATGAACACGTTGACCCGGAACCGACCGTGCCCTCGGATCGCATGCGCAAAGTCTGCATCGTGCGTCCGCGCAAACTCCTGCTGCTGCTCCGCGGTCATGATACTGTGCGACATCCGGTACGTGTCCTCCGGCGTGAGCCGCTCCACGTCCCGCAGCGGAAACAGGCTCCCATCAATGCGAAACAGGGGCGGCAGTCCCACTTTCAAGTGCACGTCCGATGCGCCCGCCTTTTCCGCGAATGTCAGGATCTCGTTCAGTTCCATGGTCACTGCCCCGTTCACAAGCTCTGCTTGCCTGCCTTGCACTTCCGAGTGCCCTAATATAATCGGGGATGAGGAAAAAAGCCACATTCCCGGCAGCAGGTCCCTGGAAGCCTCGTTTCCGACTCCGCCAGACCCTGGCTCCTTCGAGTTGGTCGCCTCCCCCGAGGCTCGGGATGTAACACAGGCTACCAAACGGGAGGGGAGCGGCCCCCGCCACTTGACCTTGCCCCGTGGATGGTTACGTTGAAATGGAACCGATTTGGTCCACATTGAACGCCACGGGGGAGCAACTCGTGATTCGGATGAGCAGACTGACAGATTACGCCGTTGTGGTTTTGACCCGGATGGCGCTGTGTCCTGGTCGTCCGGCCTACACGGCAGCGGAACTGGCTGACCAGAGCGGCGTTCCTGCGCCGACGGTGGTGAAGGTTCTGAAGCAGTTGGCGCGTGCAGGCATTGTGGCAGCGCAGCGGGGGGCTCGAGGAGGGTATCGTCTGGCGAGGTCGCCTGGCGAGGTGACGTTGAAGGAGATCATTGGTGCGTTTGACGGTCCGATTCGAATTGCGGACTGTGTGGGTGGAGGGGGTCGCGGATGTCGTATTGAGGAGACGTGTCCGACTCGAGGGGTGTGGGAGCGTGTGAACGAGGCGATTGTGGACACGTTGGGGGGGATCACGTTGGCGGAGATGTGTGCCAATCCTGTGGTGCCGGCGCCGGCGAAGCTGGAGCCTCGGGCCGGTGGGATGATGGTGTGAAGGGGCGTTTCGAGGTTTCAGGAACGGAGAGGGAAGGTCGGATGAACGAGACGAAGACGCTGGAGGCCCTGGCGAACCAGGAGTATCGGTACGGTTTCGTGACCGATGTGGAGGCGGACACGGTTCCTCGAGGTCTCAACGAGGATGTGATCCGGACGATCTCCCGGAAGAAGGGGGAGCCGGATTTTCTGCTGGAGTGGCGATTGCGTGCCTACGAGCGTTGGCGTCGGATGGAGGAGCCGAACTGGGCGAAGTTGGCGTATCCGCCGATCGACTATCAGGCGATCAGCTACTATTCGGCGCCGAAGAAGAAGGCGTTGAAGAGTCTGGACGAGGTGGATCCGGAGGTACTGAGGACGTTCGAGAAGCTTGGGATTCCCCTGGAGGAGCAGAAGCGGTTGGCCGGGGTGGCGGTGGATGCGGTGTTCGACAGTGTGTCGGTGGCCACCACGTTCAAGGAGAAGCTTGCCGAGCTTGGGATCATTTTTTCCTCTTTTTCGGAGGCGGTCCGGGAACATCCCGAACTGGTGCAGAAGTACCTGGGCACGGTCGTTCCCTATTCGGACAATTTTTTTGCCGCACTCAATTCAGCCGTGTTCAGCGACGGGTCGTTCGTCTACGTGCCCAAGGGGGTTCGGTGCCCCATGGAGCTTTCCACCTATTTTCGTATCAACAGCGCGAACACGGGGCAGTTCGAGCGGACGTTGATCATTGCGGACGAGGGTGCCTACGTGAGCTATCTCGAGGGGTGTACGGCGCCGATGCGGGACGAGAACCAGCTTCACGCTGCGGTCGTGGAGTTGGTGGCGTTGAAGGGGGCGCACATCAAGTATTCGACGGTGCAGAACTGGTATCCCGGGGATGCGGAAGGCAAGGGGGGGATTTACAATTTTGTCACCAAGCGTGCGCGCGCGATGGAGGATGCCCGGGTTTCCTGGACCCAGGTGGAAACCGGGTCGGCCATCACCTGGAAGTATCCCGGGGTGATCCTCCAGGGGGACAATTCCGTGGGAGAGTTCTACTCGGTGGCCCTCACCGCCAGGCGCCAGCAGGCGGACACCGGGACCAAGATGATCCACATCGGGAAGAACACCCGCAGCACCATTGTGTCCAAGGGTATCTCGGCCGGTCACGGGCAGAATACTTACCGGGGGCTGGTCAAGATTTTGAAGGGCGCCACGGGCGCGCGCAACCATTCGCAGTGCGATTCTCTGCTTCTCAGCGACACGTCGGGCGCCCACACCTTTCCATACCTGGACGTTCGGAACGACTCATCCATCGTGGAGCACGAGGCGTCCACCTCCAGGATCAGCGAGGAGCAGCTTTTCTACTGCCGGCAACGGGGCATTTCCGAGGAGGAGGCGGTCTCCATGATCGTCAACGGATTTTGCAAGGAGGTGTTCAAGGAGTTGCCCATGGAGTTCGCCGTGGAGGCCCAGAAGCTCCTGGGTTTGAGCCTCGAGGGCGCGGTGGGATGACATTCGGCCCGAACCCGGCCGGCGTTTGAGTGCCAGGCGGTTTGCGGCTGTGAGGGAGCCAACATGTTGACGATACGAGATTTGCACGTTTCCATCCAGGGGAAGTCCATTCTTCGCGGGATCGATCTCGAGCTGAAGGCTGGAGAGGTTCATGCCATCATGGGACCCAACGGGTCGGGCAAGAGCACCCTTGCCCAGGTCGTGGCCGGTCGCGGTGGCTACGAGGTGACTCGAGGCGACATTCTTTTTCGCGGACGCAGCATTTTGGAGGATCCTCCTGAAATCCGGGCGCGGAACGGAATATTCCTCTCATTCCAGTATCCGGTCGAGATTCCGGGGGTGGCCAACAGCTACTTTCTCAAGACTGCGCTCAATGCCATGAGGCGGGCTCGAGGGGAACCTGAGCTGGACGCCATGGCCTTTCTCAAGCTGGCCAGGGAACGGCTTTCCGTGGTGGACATGGATCCACGCTTTCTCTCCCGTGCGGTCAACGAGGGATTTTCGGGTGGGGAGAAGAAGCGGAACGAGATTTTTCAGATGGCGCTGCTGGAGCCGAGCGTGGCCATTTTGGACGAGACCGACTCCGGGCTGGACATCGACGCGCTCAAGGCCGTCTCGAACGGGATCAACAAGCTGAGGTCACCGGACCGAGCGTTCCTTCTCATCACCCACTACCAGCGTCTGCTGGACCATGTGACCCCGGACCGCGTCTATGTTCTCGCGGGAGGGCGTATCGTTCGCTCGGGTGGCAAGGATCTGGCCCTGGAGCTGGAGGAGCGTGGCTACGGGTGGCTCGAGGGGGCTGCTTGAGCCCGGAAGGGGAGAACGCGCGATGACGGCAAGTGCTGAAACGATGGTGGAGGCCCGGAACGGATACGGGGCGGCGCAGGCGCTGGGAGAAGAGGTACTCCCGTCCCGCGGCATGCCCCCGTGGCTTCTGGAGTGGAAACGAGCGGCCTTGGACCGGTTCGGTGCCCTGGGCCTTCCGACAAAAAGGGAGGAGGCCTGGCGATTCACCCGGCTCGGCCCCCTCGAGGAAATCCCGTTCCTTCTTCGTGAGGCAGAGAGCGGGAAACGCCTGGAAGGGGCGGCGACGTCGGTCCGCACGCTGATTCAGGATCGGGTCCCGGTCCTCGAGCAGGAGGTTCGTCTCGTTTTCGTGGACGGGATGTATCGGCCCGAACTCTCCCGTGTGCCGGAGGACGAGCGTGGCCTGGTGGCTTGCTCCCTGCCCGAAGCTTTTCGTGCACATGGAGAAGCACTCCGTGCTCGACTCGAGGAGAAAGCCGCCGACGGGTTTCGGGCGTTGAACGCCGCGCTGTTCCAGGACGGGGCCTATGTCGTCGCATCGAGTGCGTTTGGAATGAAGGCGGACCCACCGGTGGTGCACCTGGTTTATGTGGCCACGCCGGAGGGGCGTCCTACCGCGTATCATCCACGCCATGTGCTGGTGGCGGAAACGGGTGCCCGGTTGCAGGTGGTTGAGACCTACCTCGGTACCCCTGGGCCGGGATACCTGGTGAACGGGGTGACGCAGGTCGTGCTGGAGGATGGGGCGCGTCTGGACCACGTGGTGTTTCAGGCCCAGGAGGTTCAGGGGGGGATGCATCTCCAGCAGGTGAACGCAGTGGTGGGAGGGGGCGCGCACTTCTCCTCTCATGTGCTGGGTCTTGGTTCAGAGGTCGCCCGCCTCGACCTGGCCGTGCGCCTCGAGGAGGAGGGCGCGGGCGCGGACCTGCGGGGCGTGCTCTCGGGGAACGGCGGGCAGCACCTCGATCTGCACACCTGGATTACCCATCGTGGAGAGCGTACCGAGAGCTTCCAGGACTACCGAAGCGTTCTCGACGGGCGGGCCACGAGTGTGTTCGACGGCACCATCCACGTGACTCATACGGCCCAGAAGTCTCGGGCGCGGCAGTCGAACCGGAACCTCCTGCTGTCCGGCGAGGCCGTTGCACGCGCTCAGCCCCGCCTCGAGATCGATGCCGATGATGTCCAGTGTGCGCATGGCGCCACGGTGGGGCAACTCGATCCAGAAGCGCTGTTCTATCTTCGCAGTCGGGGGATCGGTCTTGCCGACGCCCGGGATCTGCTCGTGCGCGGATTCCTGGAAGAGGTCCTGGGTACGCTTCCGTTTCCCTCGGTCCATGACGCGGTGGAGCAAAGGCTCGCGGCCACCCGCCTCGAGAAAAAGGGAGAATCGACATGAGTGTGAGCACGCAACCTCTCCATGATCATCGGCGTACCCTGGATGCGGTGGACGTTCCTCTTGTCGCACACCAGGACGATTTCCCGGCTCTCCGGCAGCGTGTGCATGGACATCGGCTTGTCTACCTGGACAGCGCCGCCTCGACGCAGAAACCACGGGTGGTGATCGAAACCCTCACCCGGTTCTATGCCACCGATTATGCCAACGTGCACCGGGGCGCCTACGACCTGGGGGCTCGAGCCACTGAGCGGTTCGAGGCGGCCCGGACTCGAGTCCAACGATTTATCCACGCACCGTCCCCTCAGGAAATCGTTTTCGTGCGTGGGACCACCGAAGGGCTGAACCTGGTCGCTGCCACTTTTGGAGACCAGCGGGTCCGGGCTGGAGATGAGGTGCTGGTCACCTGGATGGAGCACCATTCGAACATCGTCCCATGGCAGGTGCTCTGCAACAAGAAGAACGCCCGCCTCCAAGTGGTTCCCATCGACGATCGGGGGGACCTGGACCTGGATGCTTTGCGCAGGCTGTTGCAACGGCGCCCCCGCCTGCTTGCCGTGGCGCATGCAGCCAATGCGTTGGGCACCCTGAACCCGCTCGAGGAGATCGTGGCCATGGCGCACGCGGAGGGGGTTCCGGTGGTGGTGGACGGTGCTCAGGGAGTGCCCCATCTTCCGGTGGACGTTCAGGCGTTGGATGTCGACTTTTATGTCTTCTCCAGTCACAAGATGTATGGGCCGGACGGCATCGGGGTGGTATTCGGCAAGCGGGCGCACCTTGAGTCCATGCCTCCGTATCAGACCGGGGGCGACATGATCGAGTCGGTCACGTTCGAGAAGACCACGTACAACGTCCTGCCGCACAAATTTGAAGCCGGTACGCCGGCCATCGCCGCGGCGGTCGGCCTGCATGCAGCGATTGACTACCTCGAGACGATTGGAATGGAGGCTGTGTGGCAGCACGAGCAGGCGTTGCTGGAGTATGCTGAGGAACGGCTTCGGAGCATTCCGGGATTGCGCATCATCGGGACTGCGCGGAGAAAGGTTGGGACCGTGTCATTCGTTCTCGAGGGAGTACATCCGCACGACATTGGGACCATTCTGGACCGGGAAGGGGTGGCCATCCGGACGGGTCACCATTGTGCGCAACCTGTGATGGAGCGTTACGGGATTCCGGCGACCGCGCGTGCTTCGTTTGGAGTGCACAACACGCGCCAGGATGTCGACGCGCTGGTGGGAGCGTTGAGGAAGGTGAAGGAGGTCATGAACTGATGTCCGAATTGAACGAGTTGTATCAGGAGATCATCCTGGACCACAACAGGCGTCCTCGCAATTTCCGAAGGCTGGGTGCAGCACGGAAAGCGGAGGGGCACAATCCCATGTGCGGAGATCGGGTCACCATCTATGTCAAGGAGGAAGACGGGGTGATCCGTGATATCGCTTTCCAGGGGACGGGGTGTGCCATCTCCACCGCGTCCGCGTCCTTGTTGACGGAACGTCTGAAGGGCAAGACCGTGGGTGAATTTCAGACCCTTTTTCATCGGTTTCACGACATGGTCACCGGCAGGGACCCCGGCGCGATGGACGACCACGACGAGCTGGACGCCCTCCGCGCCTTCGAGCACGTCAGCGATTTTCCCATGCGCGTCAAATGCGCCACCCTCGCATGGCACACCCTGAAATCCGCCCTCGAGATCGACGCCGACTCCTCGGACACGGCCGGCACACGAACGGAGGAGAACCTGGCATGACCGACACACCGACGCTCAAGGAACGGGTCATCGAGGCTCTTCGTACTGTCTATGACCCGGAGATCCCGGTCGACATCTACGAACTGGGTCTCGTCTACGATGTTGCCGTCTCGCCCGATGGCGACGTCTCCATCCAGATGACACTCACCGCCCCGGGATGTCCAGTGGCGGGCTCTCTGCCGGCAGAGGTCGAGGCTCGAGTCAAGGCTGTCCCCGGGGTTTCCGAAGTTCGGGTGGATCTGGTCTGGGAGCCGCCCTGGTCCCCTGAGCGGATGACCGAGGAGGCTCGGCTGGCGCTTGGGCTATGACCCGGGTCGGTTGTTGCGTGTTCGAGTGTCCCGTGTGGTTGTTTTTCGGCATGAGGAAGCGTGGCAGGGCCAAATGGTCAACACCCTTCTGGTTGAACAGGGCAAGCCCTATCCTTGTGTCTTTCCGGCATGAATTCCCGCATGAAAATGCAGTGTCAATCCCGTTGACACGTTCGGCAAGGGCCATGTAAACTGTCTTGGTACCAGTCGAAGCGCTGGTTTCTTGTTGCTTGCTGCCCGGCTGTCCGTTTTGTGTGCTGCTCCCTGCTGCTGCTGTGTTTTTCAGCCAAATCGCATGATCCTGGGAATCGACTATCCCCTGGGCGTTCTCCGGCCCTGCATGGGTGGGAGAAGGGACTGCCAGTATGGAAGGAATACGACGGATTGTCGGCGTGGTGGCCGGCCTGGTTGCAGCAACGTTTCTCGTGGGCTGCACCGGCACGAGGGAGGAGGCGGTTGGAGCTTCGGTCCTGGGTGGCGGTGCGGGGGCCTGTGGGGAGGCCGGCCAGGTGTTGTCGGGTGCCGGTGTCGGGGATGGAGGGGGGGCGAAGGGTTTTCGGGGGGGCTGGACCGTGTACGGTTCCCGGGGGGAACTTCGGGCGGCTGTGGGTCTTTCGATTCCGGTTCCCGACGATCCGGGGGGTGCGTTGCGTGCGGTGGCTTCTCGAGTGGGGCCCCTGGTGCGCGGGACAGTGTCCACGGAACTGCGGCTGGTTCGGGAGCGCGTGTCCCGGTCCGGGGTGGTACACTGGCGGTACGGGCAATTCGTGGAGGGCCTGCCGGTTTATCATCGACGCCTGGAACTGCATGTGCGGGAAGGGCGGGTGACCGCGCTGAACGCCGATCTGGCGGATGTGAGGAGGTGGCGGGGGGGAGTGTTGAGCCTGGACCGTGTTCTGGCGGTGCTGGATGGAGAGGAACTGCACGCGGTACCCGGCTCGGAGCAGGCGTTTGTGTGGGTGAGCGAGGATGGGGTCGCCGAGCGTGTGTGGGCGTTGGTGGTGGATGGGGCGGGGCGTTCTGGGAGGTTCTCGAGGGGTTCGGATGGTCCGACTCGAGTTCTGGTGAGCCGGGTGGATGGTCGGATCCTGTTTCAGGAGTCGCTCGTGCGCCTGGACGCTTCGTGGTCGGCCTGCATGAGTCCGGGGGATCTGGACTGTATGGTGGAGACCTCGGGCGTTGGGGACGACGGGGAGACGTATGGTCTGACTTTGTTTCGAGGGGCCGGGTTTCCCCCGCCCACACTGGTGGACGGTTATCTTCATCCTTACGATGACGCCGACTACCCGGATCTGATTGGCGGTGCCGCGGATGATGACATTTTTTTCGTGGATCTGTCCCGAAGTGAGGAGACCGGAGCGGTTTTCATCATACAGAGTGACGGCTCGGTGTTTTCCGCTTACGACCGGCAGTTTTTCGATTCCGGCGACCACGTGACCGCGGGACCGGGTCCCACCTTTGACGACACATCGGCCTATGGCAGCAGTGTGAGCGCGCTTTGGGCGGTTCGCGCGGCCCTGGACTATTACCGGGATGTGCATGGGCGGGCTGGTCTCGACGATACAATTCCCCCCATGGATGTCGTGGCCCGGGTGGATCTTTCCGGATACAACGCTGCCTGGATATCGGATTACGACCTCCTGTGCATAGGGACCTCCCGAGCGACTTCTCTTGCTGTGGCTATCGATGTCATCGGCCATGAACTCACCCATGCAGTGATCGATTTCGATGCAGACCTGGAGTACACCGGGCAGAGTGGCGCGTTGAGCGAGGCGATGGCCGACCTGTTCGGGACTTTTGTCGAGGCGCATGCCACCGGGGAACTGGAGTGGTGGATCGGGGAGGATGTGCCTGGACGCCGGCCGGTGCGGAACCTGGCGCACCCGGAGTTGTTCGGGATGCCCGGACACATGAGTGGTTACGTCGGCGAGGAGGATGGGTACACGCCCCTGCACTACGACTCTGCAATTCTGAACAAGGCCATGTACCTTGCCGTGGCCGGTACTCCGTCGGGCAAGAGTTATCACGGCTATCAGGTCTCACCGATCGATCCGAACCCGGATCGTGCACTCGATCTGCTCGCCCGCTGCGCCTACGATACCCTCACCACCCGACTCACCCCCACCAGCGGGTTCACCGAGTTCGCAGTGTCCATGCTCGGGGCCGCTCTTGACCTGGGCCTTGCCCGGGACGATACGGAACGACTCTACTCGAGTCTGCTCCAGGCGTTCCTGGCCACGGGCATTCTCACCGATCTGGAAGGAAACCCTCGAGCCATTCTTTCCGGGCGGGTTTTGTCGGAGCAGGACGGCGCGCCGGTGGCGGGGGCGAGCGTTGTCCTCGAGGTGGGTCAGGGGCGGTACGAGACGACCAGCGACCTTGCGGGCAATTTTCAGTTCGAGGTGAACGAAGCCACCGAATCGCAGGCACGGGTGACAGCAAGCGCGGTGGGATTCTATGACACCACGCTCCTGGTTCCGGCACCGGTGAGTGGGACCGACACGCCCGGGTCGGTTCAGGTGGTCACGCTGGACCTGGCCACTCGGCCCCCGCCACGCATGGAATGGCGGGTCTCGCCCTCTCCCCTGGTCCTGTCCGCCGGGCAGTCTGGTACGGTACGGATCGAGCTGACCAACGCCGGGGAGCCGGACAGCGAACTCACCTACCGGCTTCGGCCCACCGTGGACTATACCTGGTCCCAGATCCCCTTTTTTTGGGAGGACATCAGCGACCAGGGAACCCTTCTGAACCTCACCGGCGACCAGGGACACACCACCGCCTTGACCCTTGTTCGCCCCTTCCCGTTCTACTTCGGGACGTTCAATCAGCTTTTCGTGTCCACCGATGGCTACGTCACGCTCACCGAGGACTCGAGTGATGTCTATCGGGAATCTTCGCTGCCCAGTTCCGGCGCGCCGGCCAATCTGGTTGCTCCGTTCTGGGCGGACCTCGATTTCGGCAGTGCCAGGCGTGCATACTTCCTGGAGGACCCCACCCTGGGCCTGACGTGGGTCCAATTCCAGGACGTGCCCGACTTTGCCGGTCAGTTCCATTATACTTTCCAGGTCGTCCTCTCCTGGGATGGCAGGATTCGATTCTACTACCAGGACATCCCCGGCGTCCCCGAAAGCTGGGCTCGAGTCGGTATTCAGGACGGCGAGGGCATCGAGGGCCTGGAGGTCGCCGTGATCACGCCGGCCGAGGATTCGAGTCTCCCTGCGACCCGGACCGGGATCGAGCTTGTCCCTTCCATCCTTCCCGCGGGCGGAATCGTGTCCTTTCCAGGAGGCACAGAGGGGGAGGAAGGGATTCTTCACGGTGGTGTATCGGTCACGTTCGAGATCGGGGTTTCCGCAGCAGACCTTCCTCCAGGCGACCAGGCGTTTCTGGTCCGGGCCGACACAAACGATCCGATCGATCCTGTCGAGTATTTTCGTATTGCCGTGCAGGTGGAGTGAGCCCAGGACTTGTTGGAGTGTCTGGACTGGTGGGATGAGTTTGCCCTTCCATTTGACGATTGGTTGGATCTGGTAACGGGAACGGGGTGGACAAGGGAACCACGGCGCATGTATGGTAGGCGGCACGTGTGTTGCATGCCAAGGAATGGGCGGAGGTTCCTGTGAGCTACGATCTGGTGGATTTTGATGTGCCTGGTATCGGAGGGGCCGTGCTTCGGGCATACACGGCGTTGGTGGAGAACCCGTGGACTCGAGGTGTGGTGTTGCCCCCGCTGCTCCGGACGTTTGGGGTGGATCGGTTTCGGCGTGCGGAGTTTGAAGAGGTTCCGTCTCCGGTACCGCCTTTGCAGAAGGGTGTGGAGGTGGCGCGTGGTGGCGTTGGAGGCGGAGCGGACGTGGCGTCGTTTTTGGCCTCGGGGTGGTGTGAAGGGTTGGCATCTGGTGGGTTGGAGGGGGGAGTAGACGGTCCGGCGGGGGTTTTCGAGTATGCGCGGGCGTATCGAGCGGGGGAGGTGACGCCGGAGGATGTGGCCCGGGCTGTTCTGGAAGCGGTGGCGGATTCGAACCGGGGACCGAAGCCTTTGCGAGCGGTGATCCGTTGTGATGCCGAGGATTTGCTGGAGCAGGCGCGTGCGTCTGGTGAGCGTTTTCGTGCCGGCAAGCCGCTGGGGATTCTGGACGGAGTTCCCGTTGCGGTGAAGGACGAACTGGATCAGCGACCCTATCCCACGATGGTGGGGACGTCGTTCCTTGGGGAACGGCCGGCGGCTGACGATGCCACGTCGGTGGCGCGGCTTCGATCGGCCGGGGCGCTGCTGATCGGCAAGACCAACATGCATGAGATTGGGATCGGAGTGACGGGAGTGAATGCCCATCATGGGGCGGTGAGGAACCCGTATGATCCTGCTCGAGTGGCTGGAGGTTCTTCAGGCGGTTCGGCGGCGGCGGTTGCCGCGGGATTGTGTGCCGTTGCGCTGGGTGCTGATGGGGGAGGGTCGATTCGGATACCAGCGGCGTTGTGTGGGGGGGTGGGATTGAAGCCCACGTTCGGCCGTATCAGTGAAGTGGGGGCATTTCCGCTCTGCTGGTCCATGGGGCATATTGGTCCGATAGGCTGGTGGACGCGCGATGTGGCGCTGGCGTATGCGTTGATGGCCGGTCCGGATTCGGGCGATCGATGGACCCAGGGGCAGCCGCCGGTGGAGTTGCCAGGGGAGGCGGGGGGGCTCGAGGGTGTGCGTCTCGGGGTGTATCGGCCCTGGTTTGAGCATGCGGACCCGGTCCGTGTGGAGGTGTGTTGGCAGTTGTTGAAGGAGTTGGAGCGTCGGGGCGCCCGGGTAGTGGAGGTGGAGATCCCCGAACTCGATGCCACGCGGCTTGCGCATGTCATCACGATTTTTGTGGAGATGGCCGCGTCGTTGCGTGCAGCGTACGAGGCGCGCAAGGAAGCGTTTGGGCTGGACACGCGGGTGAGCCTGGCCATCGCCCGGTCGTTCTCGGGGGCCGACTACGTCCAGGCCCAGCGAATGCGGACTCGAGCCGTGCGTCATTTTTCCAGTGCGCTGGAGAAGGCGGATGTGATCGTCACGCCCGCCACGCCGGTTGCCCCGCCTCGAATTCCGGAGGCTTATCTTCCGGAAGGTCGATCGGATCTGGCCACCACGTCGGGCCTGATGCGTTTCGTGTTTCCGGCGAACCTCATCGGTTTCCCTGCCATCACATTTCCAGCCGGCCATGACGGCGACGGGTGCCCGGTGGGGCTGCACGTGATGGGTCGGCCCTGGGAGGAGGCGCTGTTGTTGCGGATTGGGATGATCGCGGATCGTATTGTGGGCCGGCGCGTTCCGCGGGTTCACTACCGGCTGCTCGAGTCGGTTTAGCGGAGCAAGGGGTCAGGTTTTGGCGAGGTTGAGTCGGATATCGGCGAGTGAAGGCGTGGATTCGATGGTAACGTCTGGGTGGTCGGCGAGGTTCAGGCGTTTGCCCAGCTTGCCGTCCGGGGTCAACAAGGCCACCAGCGGACGGAGTTTCCCGCGTGGACCGTTGCCGTGGGAGACCACGACTGCGGTGCGTCCGTTGGACAGCTTGAGGGGCGAACCCAGGGGGTAGGGACCCTTGAAGTCTGCAAACAGCCGAGCCGGCCCCTGTTCCGCTCCGGCTTCCCCCTTGAGCATCGCCTCGATCGCCTTGGGCGGTGCCATTGCAGGCCGATCCTCGGTGGCCGAGGTGAGTTCCACGTAGATTTCGCTCACGGCGAGCATTCGGCCGGGAACTCCGGCAGGCTTGCCGAGGCGGGCCGACCGGGCGCCGTGTACCGCCAGGGTGAGCGGCATGGCGGCGTCCCCGAGACCAGCGAACCGGTAGAGCGGCTCGATCGCCTCGTTCGGATCTTTCGAGTCGGACAGACCGCTCAGGAGCGCGCCCAGGGCCAGGGTCATCAGGCCCATCGCCTCCAGGCCGAGGTAGTATCCGAACCCGATCGCCTCGATCGCCGTCGACACCCGTTGTCGTGTCACGTCCACTGGACGCTCCGGATCACGAATCGCCGCGACCACCTGGTAGATTCCGCTGTGTTCTTTCATCGCGTCGATCACAAGCTGCAAGGTACGGCGGATCGACAGCAGGGAGGGCGCGCGCCCTGCATTGTGCTCGAAGTAGAGTCGATCCACCTGGTCCAGAAGTCCGCCGTAGACGTAGATGGCAAGCTTCTCAGGCTGAAACCGGAAGGCCGAGACCGACTGCCCGGCACTCTTGGCCAGCGTCAATGTGCCGTACCCCGACGGGTTCAGGTGGTTCGTCCCCGTCCGGACCGTCTCCCCCAGGTCCCGCGCAAAGCTCTCCAACTGTTCCCCGGTCATCCCGCGGTAGAAAACCAGTTCTCCGAGACCGTGCTTGATGAGAAAGTCCGCCAAGGCTTTTGCACGTTCGTAAGACTTGGCGTCCACCTTCAACAGTTTTCCGTTGACGAAAAACTCGTCCTCCAGGAGCTGAAGCTTGATTTGCTCCCCGTTTGCTTCGGTAAAATACTGGTCCAGCGCGGCCAGGATCGATTCCATCACACGCTTGATGGCGTCGTTGTTGGCGTCGTACAGGCCCAGCGAGCGTACCAGGCTGTGGACTCCAACGATGAGTTCCATCGCGGTGGTCTGCGCCCTGACGTCTGTTTGTTCCTCTATCATGTTCCGCTCCCGGTTCTCGAGACCCCGGCATCGATGGCTCGCTTCACCTTGCCGGGAATGTACCAGCGCTTCCGGACCTCGCTCAGCAGTTCACGAGCATGGTCAGTCCCGATTTTGCCGAGGGCTTCCACGGCCATGAGTTGGCGGTTGATGATGGAGCGGTTCCGGAAGAGGTTTTTCTTGGCGAACAGCTCCTTGAAGTGGCCCAGGGTGCGGTCGTCCTGGAACCCGGCCAGGGCTTCGTAGAAAGCCTTCTGCTCGTCGGTATCCCGCTGTTCGAATGAGGGTTCGTCCATGGTGGAGATGATCGCCCATGCGACTCGAGGTTCGCCCGACTCCTGGAGGATACGGAGGGCGAGGAGCCTGTTTTCCTGCGACGGATCCTTGAGTGCGCGGCCGAGGCCGATGCGAGCGGCCTCGGTGTAGTGGCCTTTGAGCGCCTTGAGCGCTGCGTGCCGGACCGAGGTGAGGGCGCTGCCAAGGGTCTTGGCGATGGCCGCCATGGCCGGCTCGGTGCCGATACGGCCCAGCGTTTCGATGGTGTCGAGGAGCACCTCCTCGTCCTCACTGGTGAGTCTCGTGCTGTAGAACGGGGTCAGGTCCACGCCCTGGGATGTGAGCATCTCCTGGAGGTGCCGCTGAGCGTCTCCGGAAGGGAGTTCTGCCAGCAGGGCGATCAGGCCCTCCTCGCCGCCCTTGACCAGCGCTTTCAAGGCCGGGGTGAGCAGGTCATGCCGGCGTTCAAACAGGACGGCCAGAGCCTTCATCCGGTCCACATTCAGGAGTGCTTCCTGCAGCACCTGTCCGAATTCGCCACTTCGCTCCACGGCCAGGCCGGTCAGCTTGAGCATTTCGGCCACGGCCTCGGCGTTCCCCTTCTGGACTGCTGCGTCGTACTGTCCCAGGATCAATGGACTCGCCGGCAGGGGTTCCCCCTCGCCCTTGTGTCGTTCCGTCAGCTTGCGCGCCACCGTGAAGAACTGCTTGTAGTCCTCCATGGACTGGAACGCCTCTCTCACCTTTTTGGTCGGCTCCACCAGCTTGGGGGACGGCTCCACCCGGGCCTCGGTCTCTTTCAGCCAGACCAAGTCCTCACCGGGCTTGAGCGCGCGCACGTCGTCCGGTGACAGTGGCAGCACCTCCTCGTCGGCGGCCTGGGGATTGATTCGAAGCCGGTTTTCCCCGGTGAGAAGCGCGGACTGGCCATCGCTTTGGACATCGGACAGAGAGGAAAAGGTATCCGCCACGTAGACATGCACATGGGGCAGATTGCGTTCCCACAGCAGCGTGACCAGGTCGTCCTCCCCGGGCTTCGGATCCGCCATCAGCACCTCGATGAAGGACATCAGTTCGTCCCGGTCGATCCCGTGCTGGAGGGTCAATTCCCGAACACCGTCACAGAAAAGTCGGAACAGGTAGGGCTTGCGTTTTTCGTCCGGATTGAGTGGCGTTCCGTCGTAGACCAGGCCGAACGAGGCCACCTTGACGGTCAGTGCACCGTGTTCGGTGGCCGTCTCGAGCTTTGGGATCAGCTCATCCATCATCCGGTCCACGAGTTTGCCCTTGGACATGTAGAGCTGGCACGCCTTCAACGTCTTGTCCAGGGCCTTGAATACCGCTTCAGCAACCGACGCTGGAGACCCGCTGGTATCGGGAACCTCTTGATCGATTGGGGCAATCGTCATGGCTACCTCCACATTCGCACCAGCCTGTTCCTCCCTTGCCCGGACCATACCCGGCCCCACGCAAGCCGGGAGCACGAGGCGCGGTGAAACCCCAGCGCAACCCTGCGCGCCATGGGGGTATCCCGGGCCGGTCGGAACTCGTGCCCGCGTCTTGACAATAGAAAATGTTTCGGGCAAAGTCAACTCCGGGAGGTGGGACCGGAAATTTAGCCGGCAAGTTGGCGTGACCTCGCGGAAATCCAGTGCTTTTGTCTCCATGCTGGCGGGGCGGGGGTGGGGGGGCAGGGCACCCGCCCATCCGGCAATCCCGCTTTCGAATCGCTTCCAGGTATTCTTCCCCGGGGGCGTGTTTTCCTCAGTGGTCGACTCGGATAGTGGCGAATGGTGGGGGTGAAATGCAGTGGCGGAACCGGTGACATCTGACCACAATCGGCTTCTCGGGAGGCAGAACGAGGACCTGAAACTCTTCGGCCAGGCGGAGGTTGTGGTCTCTCGTGAGTTGGGCACGGCCTTGACCGGCATGGGGCGGGACGGGCGCTGGAAGCACGAGATCGCTCGCAGGCTCGTGCTGATAGTAAAGGCCAAGCTCCGAGGGGACAAGACGGCTTCGGCCAGCGACCCGGCGCCATTGCTCGAAAAGTACCTCGGGCAGGCACTGGAACAGGTGGTTGCGGAAGACACCAGTGCGCTGCAACTCGTGCTGTATTCGCTCATCGAGCGCAGCTTGAAATACCGTTCCAAGAAATGGGCCGACGCAAGGAGTGCGGAGCAAGACCAATTGCATGAAGTGCACTTGGGTGCGTGGTGTCGCCTTTGTGAGAAGAATATCTTGCAGAAGTACTACGATGCTGGGGAGCGGAAGAAGAACGGCGGTTCACGTGATTTTCTGCATTACCTTCGGAAGGCCGTCCACAATGAAATCGCGACACAGAAAAGGTGCGTTTTTGGGAAGTCCCGTCGTTTTCTCCGGGAGGCCATGCGCTACGAGGAGAACTGGCAGAGCGAGACGGAGTCGGTACCCAGGGTTGTACGGCTTTCCGCCAACACGAAGACCCCGGAGAGGGTTGTGGGGAGCCAGGAGCGTGCGGCGGCCAGGAAGCGTGAGCTTCTGAGGATACAGGAGTATTTGAGGAGGAAACACGACACGAATAGCAAAATCGTGGCCAGGTACGTCGAGTTTCTCCTGGAGGAGCCAGAACGGTTTGAGGAAAGGGTATGGTCTCAGGCCAAGGTAGCCGAGGCGTTGGGTATCAGCAAGGGAAGGCTCTCCAGCGCCCTGTTTCGATTCCGGGAGAAGTACGAGCGGTTGAACGGTGCGGCGCGTCCGGGGCTGCTTTACACGACGCTGACGTCTTGAGGTATGCATGGGCGACACATGGGATTGTGGCAAGACGGGAAAGGTGATGGCGGCGTATGGTGCCGGGACACTGTCGTTGGAGGAGACGGAGAAGTTGGAGGAGCACCTGTGGCGCTGCCCCCGTTGCCACAAGGAATACTGGGTGCCGTTTTTTGAGGCAGACGCGGTCATTGGGAAGCAACTCCTGGACGAGTTGACAGAGGAGTGGGAGGGTGCTCCCGCCTTGCACGTGCCGACGTGGGATCAAGAGGCGACTCGAGCAGACCTCGAGCCCATTGGCGCTGCAGCGTCTCCAGCCGGGGCAGGCGGGCGTGGCAAAGGGGGCGTGGCTCGGGGGGCAATGCCTGCGCCGGGTCTTGAGAGGGTGGATGGGCCGAGACTGCGGGTTCTGGGGCTGGTGCTTCCTCTCGACGGCCTGCCTTCGGCACTGGAACGATACACGGTTTATCTGGGGCCGAGGGGGGCGGGGTTCGCCTCTTTCGGCGATGAGTCTGCGATCCTGGAGGTGTCGATTGGGGCGAGGCCCCCGGGAATCGTGCTGAGGTCCCTGGCACCTGATGTGGTCGTCGATGGGACCTTGCTTTCTGTGGGCGCCGATGTGTCCCTTGCGCGGCTTCACCAGATTGCGTGCCCAGGCAGCACATTCATCTTGGAAGTGGGGCGTGAAGGAGGCGCCTCATGGCAAGGGGCGGGCGTGTTGTACTTTGGAGGGGCCACCTATCCCATCGAAGGAGACGTGGTTACGATCGGGCGGGGGGAGCGTTGTTCGATTCGGTTGTCGGACGAGCGTGTGCGGAACGGCCTGGGCTGGAACAGAGACAGGTTGAGCGAGTTGAATCAGGACCGCAGGAAAAAGATGGAGCAGTTCACCCTGGATAGCGTTCATGTGAGTCGAGAACATGCGCGGCTGGAGCGTCGGGGTGAGGAGATTTGGATCAGGGGGCTGAAGCGATATCCTGTGGTGCGCATTCGGGAGGGGGTGACCGAGGAGTCGAGAGCCGGGGCGAAGCCGCTAATGTTGCGTGCATGGGACCGGGTAGTGGTAGGACACTGCCTGTTTGCGTTCGAGAGAAGCCGGGGCCCGGGTTCTGAGGGATGACGGGGCAGCGCCGGGAGGGGCGCCAGGGTGGTCGGTCCCGGGTCGGACTCGAGGGCGGCGCAAGTTGAACCGGATCACCGGCCGCGGTCCAAGAACTGTTGGAGGGTGTCCTGCAGCCGGGTCCACCGTCCGGTATCCAACGCGAGGCGAGGGTTGCTCTCGCTTGAAGCTTCCAGGGACTCGACCCGGTGGAAGACGCCCATGCGCTTGAGACGGCCCAGGGCACTGCGAAGGATCACCTGGTTCGTGGCCTCTTTTCGCAGGATCTCTTCGGTCATGTACATGGCATTCGCCTGCTCCGCCAGCCGCTTGTGCAGGTCCTTTTCCCGGATCTGTTCGTGCCGGAGCGTCCCCACCGTGCGAAGGACGATCGCGAATGCCTCCAGATAGGGGTGCAACAGGCCGGCCAGGGCCTCGAGTTCCTCCCGGCCCCGGGCACCAGGCGCCCAGGTCTGGGGGGAGGGCGGAGCATCATCTACCGGGGGGTGCTCCTCCCCAACGGATTCATCCTCCTCTTTCCAGCCATGACGTTCCACCGCACCGAGCGCTTCCAGGTGGGTCAGAGCCCGGTCCATGGACTCGTCCAGATTCACCTCGAGGTCGAACACAAAGGTATCGGCCAGGAGGTTGTGGAGGAACGCAAACCGCTCCAGCAAGGCGTCTCGGTGGAATGGGCCGGGTTCCAGGACACGGACGGTCTGGGCCAGCATGGCATCCGGCACCAGGGGAGTGAGTGCGGAGTTCTTGTAGTAGTCCAGGTTGAACCGTTTCTGTTCCACGATGGCCAGGATCCGTCGTTCGCTGTCGCGGTATTCGGAGAGGCATTTTTCCCGAATAAAAAGGGAGATCGCCGCCTCGACGCGGTCCGAAACCGTCTCTGGTCCCCCCTCGTCGAACACCGTGGGTTGTCCCGCTGTGCGGTACACGCGCAGCAACGTTTCCACGCGGGCGAGCAATACCCGGTCCAGAATGCCTCGCCGCGTGTGATTGAGCAGCGCCGCCGCCACCAATTGGGGAGCCGTGACCGGAGTATGGTGGGCGATACGGGTCAGAACCTGACAGGCAAGCGGTTCCAGGACCGCTTTCTTCTGGTCCCAGTCCATGTCCGGCTGGTATCCTCCAGCGACCTGATCCAGATATGCCTGCAACGGGACCGGCTCGAGGAAGCCCAGGTGCACCTTGCCGTAACGGTCCCGGAGAACTCGAGCGGAGCGGAGCAGGGCCACGAAGTTCTCCGGACGCTTCTTCCCCCCCAGAGCCTCGGTCACATAATGAGCAGCCTCCACCACCCGGTCGTAACCGATCGAGACCGGCACGATGACCACTTCCTGGGCACTGCGAGAGGAGACTGCGTGGTCGGCGATCATGGAGAGTATCCCGAGTTTGGGCCGGAGCAGAAGGCCCGTGCGGCTCCGACCTCCTTCGATGAAAAATTCCAGGGTGTGGCCCTGTCGGAGCAGCTCGGAAACGTATTTCTTTATCAGGATCGGGCTGATGCGGTCGTCTTTGAAACTGCGCTGGATGAAGAACGCCCCCATTCTCCGGAAGATAGCACCCAGGGGCCAAAATGAGAGGTTGATTCCGGCCGCGATGTGCGGGACCGCGAGGTCGTGCGTGTACAGAACATCACTCACCAGGAGATAGTCTACATGACTTCTGTGGCACGGCACCAGAACCACCGTACTGCGTCTCGAGAGCACACGAAGGCGCTCCATCTCCTCCGGGTTCACCACAATGCCATCGTAGATTCGCGCCCACACGCGCTGGAGCACAAAGTCCGCGAAGTCCACCACGCTCATCGAGATGTCCGCGGAAATCCGGTCCAGGTAGCGACGGACCCGTCGATCCATTACCCGACGTTCCACATTCAGTCGCCGGGCTTCCCCCGAAACCGCTTCCTGCACTTCGGGATCACCCACGATCCGGTCCAGGAGCACCCGGCGAGGCCGCATGTTCGGACCCTGGACCACGCGGAGTTCTCGACCGAGGTGCATCAGCATCAGTAGCCGCAGCATCCTCCCGAGTTGCGCGTCGCTGCGCGGCCGCCCGGCACGGTCATGTCCCGCCCGCTCCAGGAACTCCTGGAGGTTCAAAGGCTCCCCAACCACCAGGGCAGCCCGGCGGTGGTGCATCAGAAAGCGTCCAAGGTGACGGATGGGCCCGGGGTCCTCCCGGTGCCCGAACAAGACATCCAGCAACGTGCGCGATTCACGGTCCGGCCGGCGGGTCCAGACCATCACCTGCGGAATCAACAGGATCGGTCGTTCCATCCGACGTTGCGCCTCCACCAACGCAGTCATGACTTCCACCTGCGGAGGCCGCCCGGAAACCGCGTACCGCCACGAGTCCCGGCGACGCATGAACAAAAGCACCGGGTGCCCCCCCGCCACAAGTCGACTCAGATGCCTGGATGACACCAGAGCTTCCTTCGACTCCTCCCCCAAACCGAGGTACGCTTTCGCCCTCCGGTACATCGACTTCAGCTTGCTCCACGGCCCTCCTTCCAGATCGTTGGCAAACCGCGCCAGGGGAAGATCCCGCACAATGCACACAAAATTGAGATACAAGAAGCTCAGCAGCGACGCCGTACGCCAAACGTACACAGGCACACCCCGTTCGGCCGCACGCCGAACCTGTACCTCCGCCTGCTCGGGAAATCGCACCCGACGGAAGAACGGCACCAGGAAAAGCCGTACCAGCAATCCGAGTCGAGAACGCATCGCGGTTTCGGATTCCGGCACATTCTCCAGCTCGGAATCCGCCTCCAGGGCTTCGGGCCGGGCCGGAAGTAGCTCTCTTCCCGCCGACGCCTTCCTCTCACGGGATTCCTCGATCTCGGTCGGGTCGGCTTGGACCTCACCGTTTTTTTTGTGTCTCGTTCCCCGCTCATGCGTGGACGGGTCGTCCATCTGCAATGTAAACTCCTGGTGTGTTTGTGGTGACAGATTGGAAACCAACCGCCTCTTGATTATAGCGACTGGAACACCTGGAGACGATCCCTATTCTCCGTCGCGTTTCCTGGACGCCGTGTGCGTGAGGGACGTGTGGGCTCGAGAAGGGCGGGGAGGTCTGGTACACTGCCTCAATCGAGGGGGGTAGAACGCCTGACGTGGAGGAGTGGCGGGGCATGAGATTGGAGGAGATAGCGGCTCGAGTGGGTGCCACGCTGGTGGGTCCGGATGTGGAGATTCGCGGGGTTGCCTCGTTGGAGGATGCCGGGCCCGGCGATCTGTCTGTGTACGACGATCCTCGGTACGCGCGTGTGCTTACGAGGACTCGAGCCACGGCGGTGTTGTTGGCGCAGTACCGGGAGGATCTGGGGGCGTCGCAATTGGTGCATCCGGAGCCGATGATGGCGTTTTGCGAGGTACTGGAGCTGTTTCATCCAGGGGTCCGGGAGGTATCCGGGGTGCATGCCACGGCGGTGGTGTCACCGGAAGCGGAGTTGGAAGCTGGGGTGTCGATAGGACCTCGAGCGGTTGTGGAGTCTGGAGCCAGGTTGGGGCGTGGGGTGGTGATTGGTGCGGGTGGGTATGTTGGGCGTGAGGTGGAGATAGGGGATGGGACGGAGTTGGCGCCGGGGGTGGTGGTGTTGTCTGGGTGTCGAGTGGGGAGTGGGGTGGTGATTCAGGCGGGTACGGTGGTGGGGTCGGACGGGTACGGGTACCGGTGGGATGGTGAGCGGTATCGGAAGGTTCCGCAGGTGGGGAACGTGGTCATCGAGGATGCCGTGGAGGTTGGAGCCAACTGCACGATTGATCGAGCCACGATTGGGAGCACGGTTATCGGAGCGGGGACGAAGTTGGACAATCTGGTTCACGTGGGGCACAACGTTCGGATTGGGCGGCACTGTCTGATAGTGGCCCAGGTTGGGATAGCGGGCAGCGTTCGAATCGGGGACCGGGTGACGGTGGCCGGTCAAACGGGGATTGCCGATCACGCGGTGATCGAAGACGGTGCGGTCGTTGTGGCCCGTTCAGGGGTTCACGGCCGTGTGCGGGAGGGGGCGGTGGTGGCTGGGACGCCGATCATGCCGCACGAAGTTTGGCGGAAGGCGTCGGCCGCGTTGCGTCGTCTGCCTGGTCTGGTTCGGACTGTGCGCCGGCTCGAGCGGGATCTGTCGAATCTGGCGGCGGCGGTTTCCGGACAAGGTAGGGGCGATGTGGGAGGGGGCGGTGAGTGCGGTTGACATCGAGGTGTGGGGGCGGCTAACCTGCCCTGACAGGTGATGGATGGACGGGCGAGGTCGGTGAGCGGCTCGAACCCGTGGAACCGTCGGCCGTTTTGTGATCATTCCAGCGAGACGGGAGCCATCATGTTGACCCCGCAGGCACTGGACGCGCTGTTGGATCGACTGGCGCAGTTGACCGGTCGGGGCGTTGGGGAGGCGCTCGAGGCCATCCAGAACGACCGGCTGGCCATTGCGCCCTGGGTGGACGTGTCCTCAGCGGTGAGGACTGCAACACTTCACGCCGTGGCCTTTGCCAACCACGCGGGTGGGGACCTGGTCCTGGGGATCGACGAAACCGGGCGGGTTACCGGGTGTCCGGGCCTGGATCTGGTGCACCTGGCCCAGGAAATCTTTGCCCGTACCCGACCTGGTATCGTGACCGATTGTTGGCACCACCAGACCCCAGACGGGACCCTCGTGGTGGTGTCTGTTCCGGCGGATACCGGTGTGTACGCGATGGCGGACGGACTTCGGGTTCGGCGCGTTGGCCGAGCCAATCTGCCCATCACGCCGGATCAGGATGCTCATGTGGCGACCGTTCGTGCTGGAGACGATTTTTCGGACCGTCCATTTCCAGGAGCCCAGCTTTCAGACCTGGATCCGCTTCAGACGACCTACTTGCGGGAGATACTTCGGCGCAAGAACGACCAGAGCGAATTGCTGGAACTGGAGGACGACGAACTGCTTCGCACCCTCGGCCTCGTGACGGAACAGGGCGTACTCAGGGTCGCAGCACTGCTGCTTTTGGGGTCCCGGCGGTTTCTACGGGAGCATCTCCCCCAGACCGAGGTCGTCTATATTCATCAGGATGAGAACGACGAACCGGACGTCCAGGAACAGCTTCACCTTCCTCTGCTTCATGCCCTGTCGCGTCTCCAGGATTTGATCGAGGCCCGCAATCGGTTCGTCACCATGAAGCAAGGGTTGTTCCACTTCAAGGTCAAGGATTTCGATGATGACGTGTACCGGGAGGCGCTGGTGAACGCCCTGGTCCACCGGGATTTTTCGAGGCGGGATGGCGCGGTCCACGTGGTCCACACCCCAGACCGCCTCGAGATTGCGAACCCGGGTGGATTTATCGGCGGTGTTTCGGTCGACAACATTCTCTATCATCCGCCACGTCACCGAAACCGCAGGCTGACCGAGGTGCTGCAGCAACTCGGACTCATGGAGCGTGCCGGCGCCGGGGTCAACAGGCTTTACCGGTACCTGCTTCGGAAAGGGAAGCCGGTCCCGGAGTACCAGGTCACGCCGCACTCGGTGCGGTTGACCATTCATGCGGGGGACATCGACGCTGCATTCGCGCGCTTTGTCTCCGAGGAGGAAGCCCGGGGCAGATTGTTCAGCCTGGACATGCTCATCATTTTGTCCACGCTCACCCGCACCAAGGCCATTGACCGGGCCACCGCCGCCCGGGAGGCCCAGCGGCCGGAGCGGAGTATCGCGAATACACTGAACAAGCTGATTGCGTGGGGATATTTGGAACGGGTGGGGGCCGGACGCAATACGGCCTATCGCCTCACGCGCCAGGTGTATGATCGGCTCGGCGCCCGGATCAGCTATTATCGCGACCGGGGCCTGAGCGAGCGGCGGCAACAGGCTCTGGTGCTCGAGGTCGCCGAGGAGCTGGGGGGCTTGAGCAACCAGGAGTGTCAGGAGCTGTGTGGCCTTGGCGAGCAGGACGCCTCACGTCTGCTCCGCGCGCTCGTGTCGCGCGGCCGGCTTCGCTACGAGAAGGGCAAGTACCGAATACCGTGAATGGATTCGGGTTTCCAGGGGGGACGCTACCCCCATCGATCCGGGAGGAGGATCTCATGCCGACAGAACTGGACCAGGCTGTTTCCTGGCTCGTGGCTTCGAGCAAGACCATTGCCCTGACCGGCGCGGGCGTCAGCACGGAGAGCGGGATACCCGACTTCAGGAGCCCGGGCGGATTGTGGACGCGCTTCAATCCGATGGAATATGCGACCCTGGGCGCGTTTCGAAGAGATCCTGAGAAGGTGTGGAAGCTGTTTGCCGAGCTGCAATCCCTGCTCGATGCCAGGCCGAACCCCGGCCACCGTGCACTGGCGGAACTTGAAGCTGCGGGCGGTCTGGCAGGAATCATCACGCAGAACATCGATGGATTGCACCAGGCGGCGGGGAGCAAGCGGGTGGTGGAGTACCACGGGTCTCCTCGGACGTTGCATTGCCTCGCGTGCGGGACCGGGTATGCGGCATCGGACATCGAGACGCTGGGGGTGCCGCCGCGGTGCACGCACCAGGTTGGGGGCCAGGTGTGTGGCGCCATCTTGAAACCGGACGTGGTGCTTTACGACGAGGGTATTCCTCTGGAGGCCATGCGGGGGACGGCCGAGTTGCTGAACGGTGCAGAACTCATCCTGGTGATCGGCACCTCATGCGAGACCTATCCAGCCGGGGCGTTGCCCCAGCAGGTGCGTGCCAGTGGCGGCCGGATTGTGGAGATCAACATGGAACCGGCTCGAGGACTTTCCCCGGACGTGAGGTTGTTGGGCAAGTTTTCGGAAATCATGCCGGAGGTCGTGGCCGGGTTCAAGGCGCGCCGGCAGGGTTTTCCCTCATGAGGTCGGTCGCCCCTTCCTTGTCCGGGCGTGACGTGCTATGCTGGGCATGGGGGTTGACCGAGGGGCGGGTGGAGCCGCTGGGTGGCAAGCTGAGGCAGGTGTGACATGCTGGGATCGAACGTCTACGTCGGGTTGCGACGCTTCACGATGATGCGCATGGGCCTGGGGCCTTACCGGGGGGAACGGACCAAGGTACTGGTCAAGTCCGGCTGGCGGGACCGGGGGCTGGTCTTTCTCCAGCAAGACAGGGTTGGAGGTCCCGCCATCCCGGCACGCACTCGGTTCATCGACGCCACGGCTCCCTCGTTGCAGCTTGCGCACGGTAGTTCCGTCCTCATCAGCGTGGAGCCGCTGCTGGCTGCTGTCTACGTGGCCAACAACTGGGAACTGGTGGTGGAGGTGACCGGAGGGGAGGTGCCGGCCCTGGACGGGAGCGCCGCTCCGTGGGTGGACGCACTTCGCAAGTCTGGACTTTTTCGGGAGGGTGCCTCCCCACATCATGTGGTCGTGCGGGAGCGGGTGTACCTGGAAGGCGACGGCTGGTCGGTGGAGGTGGCCCCGGCCGATTCTCCCACGGTCACGGTGGCACTGGAACTGGACCGGCCGGGTGTTGGGTCTCAGGAAGTCTCGTTCGACCTGACCCAGTCGGTGCTGGAAAAAGAAGTGGCCCCGGCCCGGCTGTTCGGGTTCCGCGTTGTGGAGAAGCCGGAATCGGACGGAGACGACCTGTTCCCATTCGACGAGGACGTGGAGGAGCACCCGATCTTTGTCGACGAACGTGGCACGATCTTTCGGGGCGATCAGAAGCGGTTGTTGATTTTCAACGACGAGGGGGGGGTGGAGAACGAGGATGGCCTGCGGTTCGACGATGAGCCGGTCCGCCACAAGGTGCAGGTCCTCCTGGCCTACCTTGCGCTGCTGGGGGCTCCCATCGTGGCCAGGGTCACGAGCCGGAACGCTCCGCCTGGAGCGCTCAAGCAGATGCTGCGCAAGCTCGAGGCCGAGGGCGGCCTGGAGGTGGTTTCGGAACCGGTCTGAATTCGCGGCGTCGCGTCTCCCACCGGCGTTGATCCCTCCGCCATGCCTCCCCTCGGGCTGGTCCCTCGGCGTGCAGGCGAAGACGGCACCGTCTTTGCTTCCCGGGGTCCTGGTGAGCCGGGAGCCCTTCAACAATTCATCGCCATCACTACGGAGTCGCCATGCGTATCCTACGGATGATCGTTCTGTCGGCCGCGCTGGGGGTGGTTTCCCCGGCGTTTGCAGGGGTCCGAGCCAGCAGTCACCTGGTGGTCTCCAGCAAGCCGGCGGGCACCTACGCGGCGGTCAACCTGGTCGATTCCAGGCTTGACACCGTCTGGATCGAGGGAAGCGACGGGGTGGGCGTGGGCGAATCGTTCACCCTGGATCTGCCTCGAGCCCGGGTTCAGAAAGTGCTCATTTTTCCCGGTCATGGCAAGGATGAGCGGATGTTCAAGAAATATGGGCGGTTGAAGGAGGTCTCCCTCTCCTTTTTCTCCACCGACGACACACGAACCTCCAGGCCGGTGAAGCAGCAAAACTTCGTCTTCGAGGACGCATTCAAAATGCAGGAGATCCCGGTGGAGGACGTGCAGGTGGGAGAAGAACTTTTCGGCGGCCACCTGACCGTCACCATACGGAGCGTGTATCCTGGGAAGGACTACACCAAGGACACGGCGGTGGCAGAGGTCAAGGTGGTTCTCGAGGAGTGGCCGGCGCAAAAGGAGGTCAAGGAGGTTTCCTCCACCTTGACCGGAACCAATGCCGACAGCCTCATCGACGGCTCCCCTACCACGGCCTGGGTTGCAGGTTCGCCGGACCCCAACCAGTTCGTGGTGCTCAATGCCCCCGATTTCGGCCTCGCCGCCCTCATCATCACGCTCCCACAGGACCGGGCAGGAAAACTTCTCAAGACCCACGCACGGCCCAGGACCATCAAGGTCGAGATCGACAACACTTCGGTGGAACACACGCTCAAGGATGCACCCGGTCCTCAGCGCATTGACCTCCCGGTCCGCTACGGCTACACCGGGTCCATGTTCGGCCTGCTCAAGATTACCATCGAAGATGTGTATCCAGGAGCCAAGACCAACAACCCGGCCATCGGAGAGATCGAGTTGATGGCAACCAACTTCACGTTGTGACGGGGCATTCTTGCTATTGTGTGACGCAACGGCTCGTTTGGAAGAACCGAATACAGCCGCCGGAATGTTCGTTCGCGGACCCGGGCGGCCGCGGGCGTTGGATCTCGAGCCTTGACGGCCTGAAGCAGGCGCGATAGGCTGGCTTCGTCCCTTTGGGGTGAGGCGGGGGCCGGAGGACCCGGGCGGCTGCCTCACCTTCCCGTGGCGAGTGGCTGTGCGACAACGGGCGCTCGAGCAGGCATGGACGGGACCGGGCGTCGCCTGAATTTTCGAGGAGAAACCATGTACATCGAAAGTGAAGACCATCTGGATCGGAGTGCGGACGAGGTGTATCCTCTCGTTCGCGATGAGCTTCCGAAGCTACTGCCGTACCTCCCCGACGTGGAGGCGCTGGAGCAGCTTTCTTACGAGCGTGTGTCTGACACGCGGGTAAAAATTGTGAACCGATGGAAGGCGAAGGCCAAGATTCCCAAGGCAGCGGCCAAGTTTCTTCCGCCGGACATCTTTACGTGGACCGATCATGCCGAGTGGAAAGACGACGAGTACAGCGTGGACTATCGTCTGGAGGGATTCGGGTACGAGGTGAAGGGTCGGAATTCCTTCAAGCCGGACAACGGCGGCACCCGTTTGAAGGTGACCGCCGAGATCACCGTGTACCCGGAAAAATTCAAGATTCCGAGGTTCCTGTTCGACAAGGTCTTCCCCCTTGTGGAAGGGGTGGTGAAAAAGGCCCTTCAGCCCAACCTGACCGCGCTTGCTCGAGGCCTCAAGGATTACTACGCCGACCAGAAAGCCGGGTAGGCAAACCTGGGGAGCGATTCGACGCCCCTCATGGCGTTGTCGGGCCCAGCACCTTGGCCGGGAACACCACCGTCACCGACGCTCCCTGGTCGTCTGAGGCGACCATGGTAACCTTGTAGAGACCGGGCTTGTCCGAAGCGGACGGGGTCCACCGAATGGTGCCGTCCGGATCGATGTGCATGCTGGGCGGTGCGTTTTCGAGCCGGAACGTGATCGGGTCGCCGTCCGGATCCTCCACCTTCATGCGGTAGCCGTCGATGGACATGCCAGGACTGAGCCGCTCGAGAAGTTCTGGCGGGGAGTTCCGCACCGTGATGGTCTCCGATCGGAACGGATCCCCCTCGTTCCCTCGAGGGTCGTGGGGGACCACCTCGACCTGGACCGTGTCGCCGTGGCGGGCCTCTCCTGCCGGGAGCACTTCGGAGATCTGGCCCAGGAGTTGGCGGCCGTTGACAAACCAGCGGTAAGTGAACGTGACGTAGTCTCCGTCCGGATCTCGAGCCTCCGGGACCGCCCGGATTTCATCACGTACCGTGGGCTGCCCCGGCTTCAGAGTGACCTTGGTGACTCGAGGCGCGGTGTTTTCCACCTCCTCCGCGGCCTGCTGCGGGGTGGGGGTCGCCTCAGGGGTTGGTGTGGTTTCGACCGGGGTGTTCGACCGGCAAGCCGTGCCGGTTTCGAGGATGCACAGTGCGGTCACCACAGTCCACAGCAAGGGAGTACGCATGGTCTGGTTCCTTTCGAGCCATCGCCTACCGCCACCCGGGGTGGCCCCCGGCGTTCCGATACCTGGCCAGTGGCGCTGTCCGTGGCGTCCCAGTCCTCAGGTTCGGACGAGCCTTGTCCCGGGTCATGATACTCCTGGGGCGGGCCTGACGCAACCCCGAGGGGTACGATGTTGCCGCGTCCACCGGGGCGGAGCAGCCCGAATGTGTCGGTAACGTCGCGGTTTGGCTGGCAGGGCGGTTTCCCTGTGGTATACTACACGGGCACGAAAGCGTAGGAGGAACCATGTGGAACACGTGCTTCGCTGGAAGCCGGGTCAGGCCGGGGCGAACGTGTTGTCGCCGGGGTTGGACATTGGCGCAGCGGTTGATGCTCCTGTGGGTGGTCGGGACGGTGGCGAGTGCCTGTGCCCCCCCGCCTCCGGTGGCCCCACCGCGCCCTGCCTACTTGCCGCCCGAGGAGTTGACCCAGCCTCTCCTGGAGATCGCCGAGATCGAGGACTCGAGAGCTCCGGTGGATGACACGCTGGCGGCCTATGCGAAGCACCCATCTCCGCGGATTCGTGCACGAACCGCCTTGGCCCTGGCGCGATTGGAGGACCCGGAAGGACTCCCGTTGCTGCAGACCCTGGTTGAGGACGACGCTGCGGAAGTTCGGGAGAACGCCTACTTCGCCCTGGGCCAACTCATGGGACCGGGCCGCACTTCCCGCGTTGCGCCTCGAGCGGAGGCCATTTTGATCGAGCGATACGGGGCGGAGAGCGAGCCGGAGTTGAAGATGCGGATCCTGGAGGCCCTGGGCAAGGTGGGGGGGGAGGCGTCGCGGGCCACCTTGCTGGCCGGTCTGGGCGATGACGACCCAGGGGTCCGCGGCCGGGCCGCCGTGGCAGTGGCGATTCAGGCGTATCGCGGCCTGGCCAACCACGCAGATGGCGAGGTGGTGGAAGCGCTGACCAGGTTGTTCCAGGATCCGGCGCCCGATGTGCGCTGGCGTGGGGTCTATGCGTTTGTACGGTTGACCGTACCCGAGGGGCTCAGGCCCATCGTGCGAGACGCCATAACCCCTCTCCTGGACGATCCGGATGTGACGGTGCGGGCGATGGCCGCTCGGGCCCTGGGCAAGGTCGGGGACTCGAGTACCATCGATGCGCTGGCCCAGGCCATGGCCCAGGACGCCTGGCGTGTCCGGGTCAACTGTCTTCGGGCAGCGGCAAGTATCAATCAGCCCAGTGCGCTTGCGCTGATCCAGGTGGGGCTCGAGGACACCCATTATCTGGTGAGGCAGCAGGCGATTACGTCGCTGGGTATCCTGGGCGTCCGGGAGGGGGCCGAGTTGTTGGAGCCGTACCTGACCGATCCGTCCACGGATCCGGGGTTGCAAGCGGAGGCCGTGTTGGCGCTTGGTCGGATCCTCGGTCCCGATGCCATCGAAGCGCTCGAGTACCATCTCAGGTCTCAGCATCACTGGGTTCGGATCGCTGCGGTCACCTCGCTGGGGCAGATGAACGATCCCAGGGCCCAGGCTGTGCTTGCAGAAATGGCGCCCACTGAGGATGATCCGCGTGTGATGGCGGCCTTGGCCGACGCCATCGGGCAGAACCCGGGCGAAGGGGCGGAAGAGGCCCTGATCACCCTGATGCGCCGGGGAGATGCCGCCGTTGTGACGGTCACCGCCAAGTTGGCGGGTGTGCTGCACATCACCGCCGCGTTGCCGGCATTGGTGGAAGCATACCGGCGTCAATCTCCGGTGAGGGACTGGGAATCCCGGGAAGCCATTGTGACCGCAATCGGAGACCTTGGCCTGCGCGACGATCGCGCCCGCGACATCCTGCTGGAAGCGGTGGCAGACACGGACAATCGTGTCGCCGAAGCGGCTGCTGCAGCTTACAAGAAGACGTTCCACCAGGATGCGCCGCCACGAGAGCCTGTCCCTCGACGGCTCTCCATGAGCTATTTCGAAACCCGCAGGTACAAGCGGGCCATCCTGGAGACGGAAAAGGGGACCATTGTCCTCGCCCTTTTCCCGGAACAGGCCCCGCTGACCGTGGCCAACTTCATCCGGTTGGCCCGGCAGGGCTTTTTCAACGGCTTGACGTTCCACCGCGTCGTGCCGAACTTTGTCGTACAGACCGGGTGTCCTCGAGGCGATGGCTGGGGCGGCCCCGGCTACACGATCCGGTGCGAGGTCAACACGATTCCTTACGAACGGGGAACCGTGGGCATGGCGCTTTCCGGCCGTGATACCGGCGGAAGTCAGTTCTTCATCACCCATTCGCCGGAACCTCATCTGGATGGCACCTATACCGTGTTCGGAAGGGTCATCGAAGGCATGGAGGTGGTCGATCAGCTTGTTCGCGGAGACCTCATCCATGTCATTCGGGTGCCGGAGGAAAAGGAAGAATAGCCTCGGCCAACCCCTTCCACTACAAGGAGTTGCATAGACCATGAACATCAAGATTCACGCACGCCAGATGGAATTGAGCGATTCACTCCGCGACTATGCCGAGCGTCACATTGCGGATCAGTTGACCACGATCTACAAGGGGCAGGCCGCCACGCTCGACATCGAATTCTCCGAAGCCGTGGGCGGGCGTGAACGAATCTGCAAGGTGACCGTATTCATTCCCAAGGGGAAAACCATCGTGGCCTCGGCCCAGGATGCCAACGTGTTCGCCGCCGTGGACATCTGCGCGGACAAGATCAGCCGCGGTCTGCGCCACTACAAGGAAAAGCGTCAGGACGCCGTTCGGCAGGGGCCGAGGCCATCGGACAGTCTGGTGTCGCAGGCCCCGGTGGGCGACGAGTACGAGGAGGACGAGCACGACTTTCACGACGCCCACGACGAGCCGACGGTCCCGGACTCGAATTCCGATCGCCCGTCGGTTTGATCGGACCTGTGTCCTTCGGACCCTCTCCGGGATGAGGAGAAGGGCATGGAGCATCAGGCCGGCCCCCCGGATTCGGCTCCCTCGGCGCCCACCCCCAAGCTGGCTCGCTCCCCTGCTCGCCGACGGCGGAATATGGTTGGGCCTCGAGTCTCCATCCTGCTCCCGGTGTTCAATGCTTCGGAAACCATTGAAGCGTGCCTGAGAAGTATTCTTCGGCAGACAGAGTCCAACTTCGAGTGCGTGCTGGTAGATGACGGGTCGACCGATGACACCCTCGAGCGGGTATCGGACGTGGTGGGGGACGACGCCCGGTTCGTGGTCCATTCCATCTCCCATCAGGGGATCGTCGCCGCCCTCAACGCCGGGCTGCGATTCTGCCGGGCACCGCTGATCGCGCGGATGGACGCAGACGACCTCATGCACCGGGCGCGCCTGGCCCTCCAGGCCCGGTTTCTTCATCAATTTCCCTGGCTCAGCGCGGTCGGATCTCACGTGCGCCTGTTTCCTCGAGCGACCTTGGGCCACGGGTACCGAGCTTACGAACGCTGGCTGAACACCATGGGGTCCGATGCAGACATTCGGCGCGAGGCGTTTGTCGAGTGTCCCATCGCGCATCCCACGTTGATGATTCGACGCCCGGTGTTGGCAGCCGTGTCGTACCGCGACCTGGGATGGCCCGAGGATTATGACCTGGTGCTCCGGCTCCTTGCTTCCGGTCATCGGATCGGGGTCGTGCCGAAGCGGCTGCTGAGCTGGCGAAACGGGACGCAGCGGCTTTCCAGGACCGCGTCGGCTTACCGGATTGCGCGCTTCGTCGCCTGCAAGGCCGCATTCCTTGCCGACGGATTGCTTGACGGTCGGGACCAGTACGTGCTCTGGGGCTACGGACCCACCGGTCGTGCCATGTTTCGCGCACTGGCCAGGCTGGGCAAGCGCCCGGTCATGATCGTGGAAGTGAATCCCCGCAAGGTGGGACAGGTCATCCAGGGCGCTCGAGTCGTGGCGCCTGAAGCCCTCCCCTCCCCGGGCGCCTTCCCGGTCGTCGTCGCAGTGGCCGGGGCCGGCCCCCGTGCCATCATCCGCCATCACCTGGATCGAGCCGGTTACCAGGAACTCGAGCACTTCGTGTGTACCGCCTAGCTCGTCTGTCACAAGCCCCGCCTTGCGTGCCATCTTTCTCACGTATCAAACGCACGATCGTCGAGACCCGTTGACGGACAAGCCCACGTGCCGGTACAGTCGAGTTCGAGAACGCCATGCCATCCGGTGGGGTCCGGGGCAGCCGACGAGGAGGGAATTCATGGGCAGCTCGACCAGGCAGCGGGCTTTCTGGATGCTGTACGGAATGTTCTTTTTCGCGGCCGCGCTTGCTGTCTATTGCAACTATGTTTTCATCTATCACACGAACAACGTGACCGGTACCGCGTTCGTGGAGGCCTCGGCACGCATGCAGGCCGAAACCCTCGCCGGCACCCGAACCTTTCCCTACCAGTGGCGGATTCTGGGATCCTACCTGGTGCACTGGGGGGCCCTGGCCACCGGCCTCGGAATCCATACCGTGGACCCAATTCTCAAGACCTTTTTCCTGTTCCTCTCCACCCTGCCCCTCTTTCACTACGCCAGAACCCAGGTGCGCGACATGGCTGCGGCAGGAATCGTCTTCCTCTATCTTCTCCTGGTCGTCGTCGGGTTGGCCGAGGAGTACTCCATCTACAACCTGAACGACATCATCCTCTGGGCCGGGTGGCATGCCTGCGTCCTCGCCGCGTTTCATCGGCGGTACTACCTGGTGGCCGCCGCCGTGCTCGTGGTCACCCTGGCACGGGAAGTCACCGTGCTCGCCTGCCTGCTGGTAGGTCTCGAGTTTCTGCGCACCCGCAAGGGGTTGGTTCCCACGATGGTGGTGGGGTTCTCGTTCCTCGTCCCGTGGGGCTTTGTCCACTGGCTCTACCCTGCGCCGGCGTCGGAACTGGCCTGGTGGCACAATTTTCACAGCAATGTGCCGATTCTACATCCGGATGTGGAGCACATCTACAAGGCGGTACGGAAGGCGTTCAAGGTGGCGGTCTTTTTCAACGTTGCCTGGGTGTTGGGCATTCGAGGGCTGCTCAGGAGCAAGAACCCGTTCATGCTCGAACTCTTTCTGGTATTGTGTTTCTATGTACTGGTGCTCTACGTCACGGTTGATGTTCGGGAACTTCGTCAGTTCGTGCCGTTGGCCATCGTGTTGTTGCCTCCGGCGTTCAAGGAACTTGAGGCGCGGCTGGAGCCAGGCTGAGACGGCGGTGAACTCGGGGAACGTTGCCGGGTCGTGAGCGACACCTGTTGATCTTGACAGGGCACCGTTGGAAAAGTTATCAGTAGCTATCGACCGCGGAAGCCTTCACCACCTGGCACGACGGGCACCATGGCGGACTCAGACACCCCTACCCGCAGATTCATCCGCGACACGCACGGGCGGCGGTTCGAACTGACGACCTTGCTCGGGCGTGGGAGCTTTGGCAAGGTGTATCGAGCCCAGCACGAGGGGTCGGATGAGGTTTTGGCTGCCAAGCTACCCTTGAGCGAGGAGGATCTGCCTGGGGAGGCGCCGACCCAGGAACTCAGGTCGCTTTACAGCCGGCTTCTTCGGGACGAGGCGGCCCAGTTGAGAAAACTGCCACCGAACCGCGTCCCTGGGATCCACGGGATTGTCGATGGGGGCGGGGCTGTTCCCTGCCTGTTGATGACTTACTACGAGGACAGCCTGCTCGAGCGTCTTCGCAAGGGGATGACCTTTGCCGAGCTGTGTGGCGCGATGGCCCGAACGTGCCGGGCCCTCGAGGTGATTCACGCCACCGGTCAGACGCACGGGAATTTGAAGCCGGGGAACATCTTCTTTTTCACCGACGAGGACGGTCAGCCCCAGGTACGACTGACCGATCCCTTGACGCCCTTGTACCTCAAGAGTCTGGATGCCCTGGCGGCGCGGGATTCCAGTGTGGCCGGATGGTTGCCGCCGGAGGTGCTCGGGCCGGGCACCCAGCTTCCCTTGCCGCGCAGTGCGGATGCGTTTTGTATTGGAAAGCTTGTCTACGAGGCCATTGTCCATCCGGAGAATCTGACCACCAGCTTCTCCGGTCGGACCGGTCCATTTCTTGGAGCCATCGACAAGGGCCGTATCAACAAATTTCGCACGGCGCTGGCCACCCGGTTACACGAAGGCAATTCGAATCCTCATGTCCGCGAGCTGCTTATCAAGCGGGCGACCTCCTTCCTGGTGCGGGCTCTTTCGCAGGAGGTGGATCCTTCCCCGCCCTACCGGTTCTATTCGATGGCGGAAATGGCCAACCGCCTGGAGGAGCTGCAGGGGCTTTTTCATCCCGGGTTCGCCCAGATGGGTTCGCTCATCTCGGGTTCCTCGCATGCGGATGGGGCGTTCTACGCCGGGGAGGAGGTGCGGTTCACCCTTTCGTTCCGTTGCCACGGCGGGATTGACGACGTGGACCTCATCACGTGCATGACCTATGTCCGGGATCTGGTGGCCGAGGAGAAGGTTCGGGACGCAGGAGTGGAGGTGGTGCCGAACCACGACGGGCATCGATTCCGGTTTACGTTTCGAATTCCAAACCTGAAGCCGGGGCACTACTTGGTTCGGGTCGCGTTGGCCATCAAGGGTTCTCCGGGCAAGCCGGTCCATCGGGACCTCACGTTTTCGGTGCATGAGGAAACTGCTGAGGATGGGAGCGGTGCGTGGCCCGGATCTCGAGAAGGTACTGAGGAGTCGGGAACCGACTCGAGGGATTCGACCTACTCCATGGATGTGATCCCCCCGGACCTGTTGCAGGACTGGCGGACCGAGCCCACGCGCCGACGGTTCGGGCGTGCCGTCAAGGCCTTCACTCAGGTCGAATCGTCGGACCGTTCCGAGTCGGAACGCGCGTCCGAAAAAGAACGCAAGGACACGGACCGCACCGACTCCGGGAGTGCCATTGTGTGGTCTTCAGAGCGGGACGAGCGGCGGGGTCCTTCTGCCACCGCCGATGACCTGGACGATCGCCCTGCTCGCCTGGTGGTGCGTCCTACCAGCGGTTCGAAGGAACTCGAGGCGGCAGAGGCGGAGGACCGGGGGGAGGGCGGTTCGTCTGGGCGGCGAGGGGGGAAGGAGGGGAAGCGGCGGGATCGGGACGAGGTGCGTGAACGCGCGACCGGCGTTTCGGGTGGGAGGAGCCGTGAAGGGTCGTCTCGCAAGGGTCGGCCCCGGACCTCGGTTGGGGCGGCTCCGGTGGGCCGGGATGCCGCACGTCATCCCGAGCATGCGCCGGCACAGGCTCGAGAATCCCGTCGGGAGCCCTCAACAGGGAAGGGATTTCTGTCCCAGGCCTGGGAGCGGGCCTTCGGTGCCGAGGCTCGAGGCTCGTCCACCGGGTCTGACGAGGTGAAGAAGGGGCGGACTGGTGCGGAGGAGAGGAAGAGGACTTCGGAGCCATCGTCCCGGCGCGGGGATCGGGAAGGAGGAGGCGGGTCGTCTGACGAACGCCGGTCCGGGCCTCCCCGGGACCCGGCGGGCAGCCGACGTGGGTACTACGACCAGGCACGCACCCTGCCCAGCGCGCAGGACGACGCCTTTTTCAAGCGTGGCGCACTCAAGACGCAACACCAGGTGATTCTCATCGGGGCCCTTTCACTGGGGGCCGTTTGCATCGTGGCCCTGGCCATCGTCTTGATTTTCCTCTGAGGACAGTGTCGTTGCCTCTGCGTCTCCAGGGTGGGACCGCGCACCTCCACCGCCATGGAATCCGGTGCCCACGAGGAAGATCTCGACCGATTCCTTCCTGGAACTCTTCGGCTTGACCCGCTTGAATCGGCCGAAACGTCCCCGGATGTCGCGCACGAAGGGCTCGAGGTCCACCCCCTGGAACGCCTTGCATACCCAGGCGCCTCCAGGCTGGAGCACTTGTTCCGCAGCCTCGAAGGCAGCACGACACAGCGCCATGGAGCGGAAGTGGTCCACCTCCTTGTGCCCGGACGTGCTGGGTGCCATGTCACTCAGCAGTACATCGACCCGGTCGATCCCCAGGACCCCCGGGAGTCCCGCCGCAACCACCTCGAGGAGGTCTGCCTGAAGCGCTGTGACCCCATGGGGCAGGGGACCGGCGAGGGGTTTTCGGTCCAGGGCGATGACCCGGCCGCCCGGGGCCACCTTGTGTGCCGCGTACTGGACCCACGAGCCGGGTGCCGCGCCCAGGTCGAGCACCACCTGGCCGGGCTTCAGGATTCGAAATCGCGCATCGATCTCCTGGATCTTGTACACGGACCGTGCCAGGTACTTCTCCGCCTTGGCCTTCCGAAAATAGTGATCCTGGCGTTTCCCAGGTTTGTGCCTGCCTCGCATGCCCTGCCACCGCCTCCAGGCCTGAACCCTTCCCCGGGCGCCCCCGTGCAACCGTGGGCAGTTGGGAGTGATGTCCGGAGCCGTTCGTTCCGATATACTCGAGTAGGCTGCTAGCGTAACCTGACACGCGCGTCATGGCCACCGCTTCGAGCGTGCGGTGAGCCGGCGCCTGGTCAGTCCAGAGGACATCATGAACGTGATACATCCACCCGCAGGCCCGTTCGGCTCCGGGGTCGGTCGCCTCGGCGCCTCCTTCTGGATTTCCATCGCCCTCACCCTTGTGGTCGGGTGCGTGGGGGAGCGGACAACCCCTGGCGAGGACGCCTCCGCCACCCTCAGCTACCGGGACTCCGACGAGGACACCATCATCGACGTGCACGAGGGGCCGGACGACAGCGATGCCGACGGGGTACCCGACTATCTGGACACCGACAGCGACGGAGACACCATTCCGGACAGCCTCGAGGCGGGCGACACGGATCCCTTGACATTCCCGTGGGACTCGGACGAGGACGGGACCGCGGATTTCCAGGATCGGGACAGTGACGACAACGGAATTCTGGATGCCGAGGAAGTGGGGATGGACCCGCTGAACCCGCTGGACCTGGACCAGGACGGCATCGCCGATTTTCGGGACCCGGACAACGACGGCGACGGATTGCTGGACCGGCTCGAGATCGGCGCCGCCTTGCCGTTGGATTCTGATCGGGACGGTCTTCCCGACTACCTGGACGCGGACTCGGACGGCGACACCATCCTGGACGCCGACGAGGCCCGGGTGGACCCTCGAGGCCATCCCGAGGACCTGGACCGCGATGGGGTTCCCAACTACCGGGATCTGGATTCGGACGGAGACGGGTTTTCGGACCAGGACGAGGCAGGCGATACGGATCTCGCGACCGCGCCTCGAGATACCGATCTCGACGGAATTCCAGACTTTCTCGACCTGGACTCGGACGGCGACGGCGTGCTCGAGGTGGATGAGGTTTCGCTCGGAACCGACCCGTTCGTGCACGACACGGACGGCGATGGCTACTCCGACGGCGGCGAGATGGCCGCCCACTCCGATCCACTCGACCCCGAATCCGTTCCCCAGGGTTTGTACCTCGTCATTCCAGAACGAAGCCAGGTCACCGCCACCTTTGAATTCACCCCGGCCATCGCCATGGCGGACGTGATTTTCCTCCTGGATAGCACCGGATCGATGGGCGTCACGCTCAGTGCACTGGCTGCAGATTTCGCTCAGATCGTCTCGGACGTGAGCGCCCAGATCCCGGACGCCGCGTTCGGCGTTGTCACATTCCAGGACTACAACCAGATCGGAATGGGCGGTGGAGCGGACAAGCCCTTCGTGCTTCAGCAGCAGGTCACCACCGATCACGACGCGGTCCAGAACGCGCTGTCCGCGCTTTGGCCTGCGGGCGGGGGCGACCAGCCCGAGGCCACCCTGGAAGCCCTGTTTCAGGCTGCCACCGGGGTCGGATTCGACCAGGATTGCGATGGGTTCTTCGACAGCGCGACCGATGTGCCTCCCTTCCTGGCCGCTTCGGACGACCTTTTCTCCGGAAACGCTCCGGGCGCCTACGACGCCTCTGATCCCAGTACCGGGTTGATCGGGGGGGTGGGGTTCCGTCGATACGCCCTGCCGGTCTTCGTCTACACCACCGACGCACCGTTCCGGGACCCGGACGACGGGTATCCGGTCGCCGGCGCGTGCGGAAACGCGGCCACGGTTGACCGGGTTGTGGATGCCGTCGCATCGGTGGGGGGCAAACTCATCGGCGTGAACGCTGGCGAGGAACTCGAAGTCACCACGGACATGACCGAACTGGCCAATGCAACGTCATCGTTTGCAGATCTGGACGGCGACGGTCTCTTGGAGCCGTTGGTTTTCAATTCACAGGGCGGCGGTGAAATCGTCGATGCGGTCGTCGCCGGGGTCTCCGCATTTCACGAAACCGGAGAATTCCAACGGGTGGAGCTGGCCATCGAATCCGATGCCTGGGGCTTTGTGGCCGACATCGACCCTCCTTTCTATTCCAAGGTCCAGCCCGGGCAACCGCTGGCCTTCACGCTCACCCTGTTCGGCGCCAGCCCCGCTTCCGGGGATGACACATTCTACCTGCTCAACCTGGTCGTGCTCGGTGACGGCGCCACCCGACTGGACGAGCAACAGGTCTTGATCGTGGTACCCGGCGCCTAGGAACCTCACCCTGCAACCGGTTGTGCAACATCCTCGTCCCCCGCGTGCCCGCGCCTCCCTCGACGCTCGGATTCGTGCCGGAGCCCTACCGAGTGTGGGCAATCTCTCTCTGCGCGCAAGGTGGTGAGCGGTCTCGTCGTGGTGTGGGGCGTGCGGGGGGGGCAGGAACACCGGGGGCGTGGAGGGGAGGGCGGATGGAGATGCGGATGGAGGTGGAGATGGGGCGCCGGTATTGTTTCGAGGATTGTTATTCTTCTGTGATGGCGGGCCGATTCATGCGGGTGACCGAATGGATACTGAAGAGAGGCGCGCCGGGAGGTTGGTGGGCGAGGCTGCTGAGGTGATTGTCGAAGAACCAGTTGCGCTTGGGGGCGTTGTAGATGGGGCTGCCGTACTTCCAAGGCTGCCGTTGATAGACAGAGGCGAACCCGATGACGAACGCTCCGGCGATGGAGGTGGTCTTTCCGGACCAGTTTTCGAGGAACCGGGGGAAGTTTTCGACGCCTCCTCCGTAGTGTGAGCTATCCGCGGTCTCGACGTTGCCGGAGAGGATCAGCAGGTGGTAGGTGCTGTTGGTGGCGACTCGAGAGCAGAATCCGGAGCAGGTATCGAACCAGGGGCCTTCATCGTCCTCCCAGTTGTCGGAGAGCAGAGTCAGAGCATCGGCGGCAAAGAGGATGGGAACCCAGGGGGTGGCGGACGCCGAGGAAGCGTCCGAGTTGGTGTTGGTGCTGCCCAGCACGTAGGCGGGGAGATTGGTGACGAGGGACAGGCCGTTCGGGAACGTGTCCATGTCGATGGCGGCGCCGTTGACGAACCGGACTGCGTTGGGGCGTCCGGTGGGGGTTACCGCGTCGTTGCAGGTCGGTACGGTGAAGTAAGGTTCGAATCCGTCGTCCGGGTCGTTGTTTGAAGGAGGGCCGCTGAGGGCGATTCGCTGACTTCCCGGGACGAAGCCGAGGCTGTCGGAGCAGAGGGGGAAGGGGAGGGCGTCCTGGACCATGGAAGTGCTGTAGGAGCGCGCCTGGGTCGGGTCCGAGACCGTGCCTTGGGAGGGCCAGAGGGCGGGCAAGTCACCGGGGAATCCGTCCATGGAGCCGGCCCAGGAAAAGGCGATGTAGACGATGCCGTTGAATGTGGCGCCACCGTCGAAATAGGAGCCGAGTTCTCCGGGCGTCGTGTCCGCCATGGCCTGGGCAAAGGCCTCGAGGTCGAAGTTGACCGGGAGGATGTGTCCCTTGTCAGGTTCGGTGTTCTGCACGCGGTAGTCGGTGAAGCCGCTGCGCGCTCCTTGCAAGTACTGGACATCGAACATGGGCACAGGCACGCCTCCCTCGAGGGTTTCACACAGCGGTTCCGAGGCGGGGCGCAGCTTCAACGCCGCGGTGCACTTGTTCTGACCGTTGCACCGGTCGCAGAAATAGCTTTTCGCATGTCCATCCACGTCCGTGTAGGTTCTCGAGTTGCTTCCCTGTGCCCAGAAACCGGGAACCACTCGAGAACCGTCCCGAAACAGGGTCCCGTAGGAGATGACCCCCCGGTGGTCCTCGAACAGGCGTTGCGAGACCGGGTCATACTCGTAGTAGGAGAATCGGTGCGGCACCGACGGCCACCCCAGCGCGTCCGCCAGGTCCGACTGGCCCACGGCAAGCACGGTGTCGCCCTCGAGTCCCCCGGGGCGGGTGGAGAACGACCCGGGATGGTCCGACCAGATCGGCTTGCCCGGCCACGTTCCATCGTTGATGTACCAGACCCCGTCGAGGATTCGAACATCGGCCTTCCAGGCAAACTTCTGGTCGCGAATGGACCCCGAGTCCTCCGGCCGCACCGGGTCGATCAGGACTCGAGTCGTGTTGGCGTTGCTGATTTTCTCCTGGCGTGCGTTGAGTCCTGCCTGGGTGTCCGGCGTCCCGGTCACGGGCAGTCGCAAGATGGGTACCCCGTGTGCCTGGTCCTTCACGTGCCCTTGCCACATGCTGGCTGCGTAGGCGGCCCAATCCATCCCAGAACCGTCGCAGTCGGTGCACCCCGAGGAGGTGCTGCTGTCCATGAACACGTAGTCGGTGCCGTTGGACACCCAGACGCCCTTTCCTGCCGTGCGTCGACACCGGGGGTCGGAAGCCAGGATACGGCCTGAAGCGGTAACACGATCGATTCTGAACTTGTTGTTGCTCCCCAGGCAGAGGTCTCCGTTGGCGTGCACTCTGCCCGGGTTCACCGTCATGGCCGGTCCGGGAAAGACGTCGGTGTATCCCGCGCCGAAGACAAAAAACTGGAACATGCTGATCTTGCCCAGGAGCACGTTCAGGTGGACGTCGGCCCGATACCCCCCGTCCGCGGTGCGCGCCACGATGTCCATGGCCACGGGCTTCTGGAGCGCGTTCATCCCCTCGAACGGCCCGTTGGGCACCAGGCCGTAGTAGGCGTCCCCCGCGGACTCGAGGTTGAACTGCTCCAGTTCGTACCCGGGCACCTCCGGCGGGGGGATGTTGTCCGGATTGCCCAGGTCGGCCGTGGATGGGTCAGGATTGTCGAACAGGTAGGCCTGAACTTCCTCGATGGCGATCCGGCTCATGCCGTCCGCCACGTAAAAGGTCTGCCGCCGCTTGAGCATGTCGGTGGTGCTCATGGCGCTCTTTTCGGTGCGAAGCAAGAACGTGACCGTGATGGCCGAAGCCACCAGGGCGACGACCGTAACCACGAGCAGCATGTTGCCCCGGCTGCCTCGGCTGGTCTCACGGCCTGGATGGGCCTGGACAGGTGTTTCTGTAACATGCATGGCTCGAGCCTCCCTGTCGAACGGTCACCGCATGACGTCGTGGTTCCGCAGGCTGGTGGTCCCGACGAACGATCTCAGGATCCATCCCGAACGTGTTCGGAGGGGGCCATTCAGGATCTTGGCGGCACCCTGTCCAGTGCGGGTGCTGACCGGCGCGCCGACCACCACGCCCACCCGGATGAGGCGAAGTTCGTCCCGACGTGCGGACTCGAGTCCCGGGGTCTGGGGGTCCTGAAAACGCTCCCCCGGTGCGTTGTATAGCCACTCGTCGTCGGGACCTCCCGTGTCGGTCACGTGCCAATCCCAGGGGGAAACGTCGTATCCGAGCGCTGCCTGGAGATCGAATACCCGGTCCGCCACCGTGCTGACCTCGAGCACGCCATCGTGATCCCGATCTTCCTCGAGTTTCAGTTCGCCGGTGTCCGTGTTCAGCCAGAGCGACTTGATGTTCACCACCGCCAGGGTCCCGTCCACCCAGGCGCCGTTGCTCGAGGGAGGGTGCTCCAGAGCCGCGGCCACGCCAAGGGTGAGCCGCGCCGTGCAGTTCGAGAGGGCGACTTCTTCCACCCGCCCCGTCCGCCAATGGGCCCGGTTGTCGCCCGGACCCGAGGAAAGCAGAACCTGTCGACCGGCGAATGCATCGGACAGGCAACACCCTTCCACCTGGTCCACCTCCACCAGGTCGTCCTGCAGCCGGACAATGGCGCATTGCCACGAGGGATCTGCGAGTTCCGCCACGGTGAGCCGGTCGCTCCCGTTCCCTTGCCAGTCGTCTTCCACACCCACCGCGGCCCATGGTCGGATACTCCCGCCCCCGGCACACATCAGCTTGTCCGTCAGGTACTCCACCAGCAATGCTGTCTCGTCCCCCGCCAGGGACCCCACCTCCAGCCCGGCCAGAGAACCGCTCAGGTACAGAAGCACCTTCATGGCCATCGTGAGCACGATGCTGGAGATGGCCAGGGACATCAGCAACTCGGTCAACGTGAACCCGGACGACGTTTCCTGTTTCCCTCTGCTCATGGAAGCCAGCCTCAGTTTCTGAAGGTGAACCACCCTATCTGCCGCGGAGTGCCCGATTCCTCCCACGATACGGTGAGGTCGATCCGCCGGATGTTGGCCACGGTTTCGTGCGGGGAAATCGACCAGCGGGCCGAGAAAAAGGCCTCGGTCGCCTGCTCTGTTCGCCGGCCGCTCCGATCGAACAGGGCCGTGTGGCTCGAATCCACTTCCAACGCAGGGTCAGAGGCATCCATGATGAGCAGTTGCTCGGTCAGTTCCTCCGCTATCGCGATGGCCTGTGCCCGGTTTCGTGTGTGCCGGAAAGCGTACTGGGCGCTGTTGACCACGCTGGTGAAGGACGCCATCACGATACCGAGGATGACCACACTCATCAGCACCTCCGGCAAGGTCAACCCGGCCGACCCTCGAGCACGCCTCAGTCTCGGTGGGAACCCACCTCGTGAACCACCCTGCATCATCCCCTCCGAACCGTGCCGATGGCCGGGTAGACGCGAAACCGGTGCACTTGCCGCCTGGTGGTCACCACCACCACCTCCACCGGTCCGGGTTCGTTCGTCCCCCCTCGAGGATTGAAGGTCAACGTCCCGGTCGGTGTGTCGATGGCAACCTGGGCGATGGTGGGTCCCAGCACGAAGCTGGTGACTGCAGCATCTCCCGCTCGAGCCACCATGGCCGAGCCGGTCACGCTGAGGGTGACGTCCCTGGCCAGATTCCGCGCCAGCGAACGGGTCTCGAGGAGGTGCTCCTGGATGTCCCGAACGTCGCGCGTTTCTCGAGTCGACGTCAGCACACCCTGAAGGCTCGACAGGCCCATGCCCGCCACAACCGCCAGCAGGCCCAGGGTCAGCGTCAGCTCGATCAACGTGACGCCGCTCGATCGTCCTTTGCCCACGGCCATCGCGTTTTCTCCCCCATTGCCCGGTGCCGTGTGCCCCTTCGTTGCTTCCATCCCACCCGGGGCGCGCGCACGGGTCGGCCCGGCCGGCCGCCACAACGAAGGCCTTCACTCAGGCACCAGGAATCTTTTCAGAAGCTCAACAGGTAATTTCGCCGGCGTCAGGCCCGGTACACCGGCGTCCAGGGCTGCAAGAACGGGGAAATCGAACGGGAGACATCGCAGCCGGCATGAGTAGGAGCCGGCACCCGGAACCGCCATCGCAGGTCGCGCGCGCATCCACCACTGCAGGAGGCAGTCGCCTGCCCTACTGGAAGTCGGATCAACCAGGAGAAAACTGAAGGGATACTGCGGAGTGTTCACACCGCCAGGCTCGAGGCTCGAAAGTCCGGCGCCAAGAAACGCTCCCGGGGGGCGCTGGTCACGTCCCAGAATCTTCCTTCCTGCGTCGGTTCTCCTCCTGCCTGCGAATCCGAACCTGCTTCATGCGCGCTGCACCCGCCTCCATCACCTTGCGAATGGCCTCCCACAGTTCCTGTCGCCCCGCCCGGGTCACGGCTGAGAAGCGGATGATCTGCGACGATCCCACCCCCAGCCCTTTGGCCAATCGACTCACCTGCCGATCCACCTTCTGGCGCGACAGCTTGTCCACCTTGGTGGCCACCACCAGCACGGGAATGTCGTGGGCATCCAGGAACGCCTTCAGTTGTTGATCCGATTCCATCGGATCTCGGCGAACGTCCACAATCAGCACCACCGCCTGAAGGGCCGGACGATCGAGCAGGTAGGATTCCACCAGACGCTTCCAGGACGCCTTGACCGCCTTCGGCACGCGTGCGAACCCGTATCCAGGCAGGTCGACGAACATCCAATCTCGATTTACAAGAAAGAAGTTGATACTCTGGGTGCGCCCCGGCGTCGAGCTGACTCGAGCAAGTTGGCGTTGCCCGGTCAGGCTGTTGATGAGCGAGGACTTGCCCACGTTCGAGCGGCCGGCAAAAGCGATCTCGGGCAGGTCCAGGTCGGGGAACTGCTCGGGCTTGATGGCAGCCCGGAGGAACTTGGTGCGAAGCGTGTGCATGGGGTTTGATTACGAATTCCCGAAGCAGGTGTCAAGTGCCAACGTTCAGGCGATGGCCGGCGCTGTCGGGCCTACTGGGTGGCTGAGGGAGGTTCGGCGCCGGGGATGTCCTCTGTCCGGTCCCGGGTGGTGGAAGGGGTCACGAATTCGAGGAGGGCGGTGCGGGCGGGTTCCGGAGGCGACTGGCGCAGGAGTTGCACTGCGAGCGTCTGGGCGGTATCGTGGCGGCCGTCTTCCTGCAGGAGTCGGGCCAGGTGGATTCCGATGTCGTAGTAGGTTGAGGTCCCGCCCCCCAGTCCTTCCTGGAGGGCTCGAGACCAGACCTGTTGGGCACCTTTCCGGTCTCCGTCGTGGAGGCGGGCGAGTCCCAGGTTCTTGGCGGTGAGCGGGTGCCGGAGGCCGTGCCGGGCCACCTCGGATTCCCAGAGTGTGCGGTCGGAAGCCCAGTCTGGTATTCTTCGTGACGTGGTCACGGCACTGGCCACCACCAGGGTTGCGAGGAGTGCGGTGTAGAGCCGTTGAACCGGGCGGGCGGCCGGGATGGCTCGATGGGTGGCGGAGGCTGCGTCCTGGTGGAGCAAACCGGCGATTGCGACCGCCACGCCAGCCAGGGGCACGTACCAGAACCGGTCGGCCACGGGAGACGGTGCGGAGAGTGGGATCAGGTTGAGCACCGGGGCCAGGCCAAGGGTGATCCAGGCGAGGCCGAAGGCGACTGTGGGTCGTTGATTCCAGGTTCGGGCCACGAGTGTGGGAAGGGCGAGGAGGCAGAGGACGCCGGCCCAGAACAGCAGGGAGGTGGGAGGTGCCAGTGCGCGCGTGGCCGGGAGAGCCGATGGGTTCCACGGCCACAGAAGCAAGAAGAGGTAGTGACCCGCCGAGGTTGCGGCTCTGAGGAGGGGCAGCCAGAATGGGTCGGCAGCGCCCGGAACAGACACCGCGTCCGGTCCCAGGGAGACGACGCGCACCGCGAATCCAACTGCTGCCGCCCCCACGATGGGGCACCATCGCCCCAGGCCGCCTCGAGCCTTTTCTGACGCTCGACCCGGAGCTTCCGGGGCGTCCAGTCCCTTGGCCTCTGCGGCCCGGGAGGGAGCGCTCGACCCGGGAAGCAGGGCCTGGAGGGCCAGGAGGGGCAGGAATATCCACCCCACCTCCTTGGACCCGATGGAAAGGAGCAGAAGTCCGCCTGCGGCCATGGCCCATCGATCGCAACGCCGGGCCCGGGCATGGACCGTGAGAGCCGCAAGCCCGAACAGGCAGGCCAGAAGATCCGTGCGACCGGAAATCCAGGCCACCGGCTCTACCTGGAGAGGCAGGAGGGCGAACAGAAGTGCGGCGAGTGCGGCGGTACAGGTGGCTCCGGCCCGCTCGATGAGCAGCCGAAGCAGGAGCCAGACGTTGAACAGGTGACAGAGCAGGTTGAACAGATGGAACCAGACGGGACTGTTTCCGTGGACGGCCTGTTGGAGCTGGAGCGAGAGTGCGGTCACGGGCCGCGCATACCGGACCACCGCCTCGGTCAAGGTCAGTTCAGCCCAGTAGGGGGAAAGGAGAGATCGAAAATCCAGCCCCGTACCGGCTCGAGTCGCCTCGGACAGGAGCAGGTGGTCGTCCCAGACGAATCCGAGGCGCAAGGCAGGCCAGAAGACCAGCCCCGTGACTCCCAGAACGAGAGCTGTCGTGCCTCCCCGTTCCCACAGGTCACGATGGCTCGGCTGCATTCCCGGTCACCACGATTTTTCGAGAACAAGGGGCCTGGACCGTCGCCAGGTTGCTACGCCTCTTTCTCGGTTTCGTCCTCGCCCAGTTCCCAGGGCGTCCGGACCTTGTCCGTGCTGTTGGTGGCCACCAGGCCGGCTCGAATGAGCTGGTAGTCGGTCTTTTCCACCTTCTCGCCCCCGCGCATGATCCGCACGAGTTGCTCATCCGCACGGTTCAACTGAAACCATAGCGCAGACAGCAGTGCCTCCCGCCAGCGGCGTCCCGCCCGGCCGCGCAAGCGAATGTGGGAACGACCGTCCATTTCGTAGACCCACGAGGCCGTGTCTGGCGCCGAGGCGCAGGTTGCGTTGCGACGCTCTCGAAGCAGCAAGGACCCGGTGCCGAACAAGGAGCCCGGAAACAGGTCCGCCAGCGGCTCGGCCTTGCCAACCCCCACGCTCCGCGTGACCTGGATACACCCATCCGCCACCACGAAAACACTGTCCCCGGCTTCTCCTTCCTGGAAAATCGGCTCCCCAGGCTCCAGATGTTTCGGGACCATCGACTCCCCAATGGCCCGAAGCACGTCGTCCTTCTCGGCGTAGAATACTGGGCACGCCCGCAGGCTCAGGATCACCGAAGGTGGCTTGTCCAGAAACGGCTTCCGTAACTTCTTGAAAAACCTCGCCAGCGGTGCGGCCCCCCCTTTTTGGGACTTGGTCGGAACACCTTCAGCCAGCCGCGCAATGCGAAGATCCGTCTCCTTCACACGGAGCGCTGCTTGATGAAGTGCAGCCTCGAGCAGACGATCGTACACCTCCGTGTGTTTCACACGAAGTTCCATGAGCTGGGGCCTCGGCAGGAGGGCCACCGAGGTGTCACATGTCGTCGACACGGTCGCGGTCCGACGGTCGCGGAAAAACGCGGCCGATTCCCCCACCAGCTCTCCCGCACGAATCCGCCCGACTTCCTCCCCCGCAATATGGGCGCTCAGTTCCCCCTTCAATACCACCGCCAGGGCCTTCGCCAGTTCCCCATGCCACCACAGGGCCGTGTCCGGCTCATAGTCCCTCAGCGTCCACAGATGGGCGCAACGCTCGAGTTCTGGGAAAGGAACCTCCTTGAATACGGCCGTGCTGCCCAGAAGTCGGGCCACGGTACTCCTCTGTTGCGCCTCCATCGACATCCACCTCCCTCTTCACCTCGTCACAGCTCCATCGCTCACGCACCGCCTTCCCGGTGGCCGTCCCCTCACACCCTCGCGGACACACAAGGATGTCGGCTGGATCCTCGAACCGAACAGCGCAAACTCGAAATCGTCCCGGCAACGCCCCCGCCACACGGGGCCTACTTGCTTCGGCTCCCGCTGAACGGTCCCAGAACTCGGCCCAGCGCCCCAAGGACCAGGGAGAGACCTGTCACCGCATCTCGAATCCTCGAGGTGGTTTCCGACACGTTCCGCAGCGTTTCTTCCACCGCCGATTCCGACTTCTTGACCTGCTTCCGCAGGTCCTTCCCCATCGACTTGAACTCCAGTAGGAGGTCCTGGCTCCGGATGATGGTCGGCATGAGTTGACCCTTCAGGTCCTCCACCTTCTGCTCCATCCGTTTCACCGATCCGCGGATACTCCAGGCGACGCCCAGCGCCGCGATGGCTCCAAAGAACAGGAAAATCGTCCACACAACGAAGCAGCCCGCCATGATCATCATCGGGTCCACCTTCATGCATCCTCTCCGTTGGCTATGTGTTGAACCTCCTCCCAGCAGGATCCCCCTCAAGTTATTCCGAGTCCGGGCCCCTGGCAAGCCTAAAAAGAAGCGGAAGCCCAATCGCCTGGAAATTTGTGTCGAGAGGCCCCGGCCGGGATGGTATGTTTCGTCGGTTTGCCGCGGGGAGGGGCGATCGGGCGAAAGGGAACGAGAGGAATACCATGGCCGCACGAGCACAAGGTATGAAGGCGGGGGCGTCTGGGAGAGAACAAGCCGGGTCAGGGAGGGCGCAGGGGCTTCCGTCGGCGGTGTCGAAGGCTCGGGCCCTGGAGATGATTCGGCGGCTGGCGGAGCAGTATCCCAATCCGCGCACCGAGTTGGTGCATCGATCGCCTTATCAGTTGCTGGTCGCCACCATCCTCTCCGCACAGGCCACGGACCGGAGCGTGAACGAGGCGACGCCTGCGCTGTTCCAACGGTATCCGGACGTGGACGCTCTTGCGGCCGCCGAGCCGGAGGACCTGTATCCGTTGATCAGCCGTATCGGCCTGTACCGCAACAAGGCGCGATCCTTGGTGGGCGCGGCCCGGATGATCCGGGACGAGTTCGGCGGTGAGATTCCACGCACTCGAGAAGCCCTGACCCGCCTGCCCGGGGTGGGGCGGAAGACCGCCAACGTGGTCATGTCCAATGCGTTCGGGATCCCGGCCATTGCCGTGGATACTCACGTGTTCCGGGTGTCCCGTCGGATGGGCATCGCGGACGGGCGCACGCCCGAGAAGGTGGAGATCCAGCTTCGTGCCTTGATTCCTCGAGACCAGTGGTCGGACGCGCATCACTGGCTGATTTTTCACGGAAGGCGGACCTGCTCGGCGCGCAAGCCTGCGTGCGAGCGGTGCGTACTGCAGGATTTGTGTCCTTCTGCCGACACAGGGGCGGGGAGGGTGGGGCAAGGGCGGTGAGTGCGGTGGTCCGACCCGGGCGCTCGAGGTAGGCGGGACGAGGTCATTCCGTGGGTTGGTTGGCCTGGAGGATTTGGAGGACCTCATTCACGACCTGGTCCACGCGGTCCGGGGGGATGACGAAGGACCCGGCGCCGTGGTGGCCTCCCCCACCGTAGCGTGCGCAGATACGGCCCACGTTCACACGCTGGGTTCGGTTCACAATGCTGTGCCCAAGGGAGATCCCGACCCCATCCTTTTCGCCTCGAGCCGGATAGATCTTGATGGAAGCGTTGCACCGCGGGAACAGCGCATAGACCAGGAATCGGCTTCCAGCCGGCAGGTCGTCGATCCCACGAAAATCCGTGACCACCACCGAGCCCTCGGCGCGTGAACGCTCCCGCAGCAATTTCTCGAACCGTTTCTGATCCTCCAGGATGCGATTGCATCGCCGCGATACTTCCGGACGCGCCATGATCTTCTCGATGGGCTCTGATTTGAGCCACTCCAGCAGATCGTGGCAGTAGCGGTCGGAAGGTTCCAGGTGGCTTCTCGGGTCCAGGGTGAGTGAGAGGAGCACGTATCCGGACGGTGAGAGGATCTCCTCGAGGGTGAGTTGTGCCGCGTCCACCCGGTCGGTCGCCTCGAGCAGTTCCCGATACCGTTCGAAACCGGGGTCGCGATAGTAGTTGTAGATGGTTCGGGCTGCGCTGGGGTCGAGGTGGAAGGCGCCCTTGAACCGGGTGCCTTTTGGGGGCTTGTTGCTGACATGGTGGTCGAACCACATGCCGCAGGCCGGGTGGTAGGGGAGGTTGGCGATGATGTCGTCTGGACGCACCTCCACCTTGCGTTGTTGCATGAGGTGGGGTTCTGTAAAGACCACCTCGTCGATGGGCTCCACCACGGACAGGAGCACGCCACAGGTGAGCCCGTCGAGATCTGCGCGTGTGAGCAGGCGCATGGATCTCCTCCTTGTCGAACAGGGGGCCGGGGTTGGCCGGCCGCCTCGAGTTGCCTGGCGAAAAGGGGGTATGATACTCGATTCTTCCTCGAACGGCATCGGTTGTTCGGAAAAGCGTGCCGTTTTGTGTGGTGGAAAGTTCCGGCGGCGATGCAATAATAGGAAACATGCTGGACATGGTGTGGTCCAGGGTGCCCCGCCGGGTGCTCCTGCCGGTCAGAAGGAAGTGGTGGCGCTTGCTGTTTCGGGAGTCGCGATATGGACCGGAACGATCCGCTGGTTGTGGGACGCTATCGGGTTGAGCTGGGGGATGTTGGGGAAGCGGTTTTTCTCGAGTGTGCCGGGTTGAAGAACACCACCGAAGTGGTGGAACTATGGGAAGGGGGGGAGAACCGGGATGTCCACAAGTTTCCGGGGAACACCAAGTTCACGAACATTGTTTTGAAGAACGGGTTCGGCCGATTCACGTCCAAGCTGCGTGAGCTGCGGGATGCGGTGGTGGACGGGTCGCCCCCCATGACCTTTGACGGGGCCATCGTGCTGCTGGACGACGAGGGGGAGGAAGCGGCCAGGTGGACCTTTTCGAGGGGGTTTTTCGCCCGATGGGAAGGTCCGGACATCAAGGGGGGTGGCAACGCTCTGGCCATCGACACCCTTGAGATTGCGTGCGACATCTGGACGTTCGAGTCCAGGGACGACAAGTACAAGCCGCCGGTGCCGCCCACGCCGAAGCCTCCGGACAACATTCTCGCCCTGTTCACGCCCATGCGGCGGACGATTTTCGAGGGCGAGGAAGTGAGTTTCACCGATCGGTCCATCTCCACCAAGCCCATTGCGTCGTGGGAGTGGCGTTGCAGTGCCAACGATGGGTGGACTTCCACGGATCAGAACCCTACCGCGAAGTTCGACAAGGCGGGGGCTTACCGTGTTGTGTTGCGGGTCACCAGTGAGAGTGGGAAGAGCGACACCGCGTCGGGCACGGTGACGGTCCGGCGGGACCGGATCCGGGCCGATTTCGATGCCGAGCCCGAGACCATCATCCAGGGTGGGGAGATCCAGTTCAGGGACCGCAGCGAGAGTGTCCACGAGATCACCGAGTGGGCCTGGAGTTGTCCTGACAACGACGGGTGGACCTCGAGTGACAAGGACCCGGTCGCCACCTTTGGCAAGCCGGGCACATTCCTGGTGGAACTGAGCGTCACGAGCAGCACGGGCAAATCGGATTCGGTCAAGAAGCCGGTCACGGTCGAGAAGGAGGAAGTGAAGGCCGAATTCGAGTTCAACCCGGACACGGTCAAGGACGGCAAGCTGGACAAGTTCAAGTTCATCCAGTTCAAGGTCGCCTCGCACGAACTCACCTGGGAGGCCAAGAAGCTGCTGGACGAGGCGGTCAAGGTGTTCCAGGACAATGAAGGGTTGCGGGTGGATCTCCAGGGCTGGGCGTCCAAGGAGGGCGGCGCAGCCTACAACCTGGCCCTGTCCCGTAACCGCGCTCGATCGGTTCAGAAATACATGAAGTCCAAGGGCATCGGATCCTCCCAGATCGTCAAGGTCGAGGGGTTCGGTGAGACCGAGCAGTTTGCTGCAGGCAACTCCGAGGAACAGCTCAAGCAAAACCGGCGTGTCGAGTGGGTCATTCGTCCCGACTCGGTCACCACGCTCAAGATCCGTGTGGGGGACAAGGTCCTGTTCACCGACAAGAGCACGAGCAACACGTCGATCCAAGCCTGGAAATGGTCCTGTCCCGCGGCGGATTGGGTGACGTCCGACACCGACCAGCACCCGGTGGCGACCTTCTCCTCGGCGGGCACCCACCAGGTGACGCTCGAGGTGACCGGCGCAGCCGGCGAGACAGACTCGGTGACTCATGAGATCGTGGTTCATCCAGCCATCTAGGCCCGGGGAGGTGCAACATGGAGCGGGACCCGCTGACCAATGGTGTGTACAAGGTGGAACTCGAGGGCGTGGGTGAGATCGTTTTCACCGAGTGCTCCGGGCTGAAGTCCGAAACCGAAGTCGTGGAATTGTGGGAGGGCGGGGAGAACGCCTTTGTCCACAAGTTCATCGGCAACACGAAGTCGGGCAACATTGTGCTGAAACATGGCATGGGGCCCGGGACCAGCGCTCTCTACAAGCTTCGGGAGTCGGTCATTTTCTCTCAGAAGCAGCACCGGTTCGACGGGGCCATCGTCCTTCTGGACGACCAGCAGCGCGAACGCTGGCGCTGGCCATTCAAGAACGGGTTCGTCTGCCGGTGGGAAGGCCCGGTGCTCAAGGGCCAGGGCAACACCATCGCCGTCGAAACGCTGGAGATTGCTGCGAGTTTCCCGAGCCCTGTCATCCCGGCTTTGCCCGAGTGATTCCTCCCCTCTCGTCACGGATTTTCGTCGATTCCACTCCCCAACGCTCCTGCCGCCTGCCGGGCCGCGCTCGAGTTTCTCGACCTCCGTCCGTGCCCCGGTGCTCGAGTTCCCTGTCAATCGCTCCGGTTGCAAACATCCCGTCCACGGTCTTCCTCCAGGAGTCGACTCCAGGGAATTCTCACCGGCGTGAGCCCGTGTGATGACGTTGCCTTTTCATTGCTGATCGGCTACCTTTCCCCCCGTGAGTACCCCTACAGACCCGTGCAACTCCATCCATTGCCAGCCGGCCTCCGGGGATGGGAACGTCGTGACAACCGCTCACGGTCCGGCAGGGGTCAGGGTGGAGGACCAGGCGATGTCCCTCGGTGCACAGCTTCGACTTATGCCGCCCATCCTTGGGGAAGACAGGCCTCTCGAGATACGTAGCCGACGCTACCTGGGCGCCAAGACTCGGCTGCTCGATATGCTCGAGCAGGTGGTGCTTCAGGAATGCGGGCGGCCCCGGTCCTTTGCAGACTTGTTTGGCGGGACCGGCGTGGTCGCAGATCGGTTCAATGCACCGGACGTGCAGATCATCGCCAATGACACCCTCCGGTGCAACGTGGTGGCCATGCGCTGCTTCCTCGAGACCTCCCGGGTGGACATGGGCCGGATGTCCCGGTTGATTGCCCACTTGAATGCCCTGCCTGCCGACGAGGAGAACTACTTCAGCACCCATTTCGGCGGGACCTACTTCACCAGCGAGAATGCCCGCCGGATAGGCGCGATACGGGAATGCATCGCCCAGTGGGAGGCCTCCGGGTTCATCCGGGACGACGAGGCAGCCGTACTTCTGACCTCCTTGGTGTACGCCACAGACAGGGCCGCAAACACTTGTGGCCATTATGACGCCTATCGTGTTCGGATGGATTCCACGCGGCACTTGCGCCTCCGTGTGCCGGCCATTCGACAGGACGCCAATGTCGGAAACCTGGTGTTCGAGCGGGATGCCAACATGCTTGTGGACCAGATTGAGGCTGACGTGATCTACCTGGATCCCCCTTACAACTCGAGGCAGTATTCGGATACCTACCACCTGCTCGAGAACCTCGTTCGATGGGAGAAGCCCCCTGTGTTTGGAAAGGCCAGGAAAATGAATCGGACTGCGCTCAAGAGCGCCTATTGCAGTCGCCGTGCCCCCCGTGCATTCCAGGACCTGGTGGCTCGAGCCCGGTGTCGGCACCTTGTGGTCAGCTACAACAACATGGGGGACAAGGGGGATGCACGTTCGAACGCCTGCATTCCAGACGAGGTGATCGTTGGAGCCCTGGAGGCTCGAGGGCCGACGCGATGTCACGAGATTCCGTTCAACCATTTCACTGCGGGAAAGAGGCGCATCGAGGCCCATGTCGAGCGGATTTTTGTCTGCCGGGTGGTGCGGTGAGGTTTGCCGGCAGGCTTGAGCGTCCGGAGGGAGCGGGTGGCCGGTGTGGCGCGCGAAGCGGTTGGAGAAGAGGGGAAGCGGAGGCGTGTGGCCGTTCGAGGGTCCCGGCGTGGTCAGGCCGTGGTGGGTGTGGGGGCGTGTCCCCGGGGATGGTCCGGGGGGGAGGGTGTCGTGGGCTCAGGCGTGTTGACCGGGCGTGGCGGTCCGGGCGGCGACCTGTTTGAGCAAGGGTTGCCTTTGGGTGAGGTGCTGCTCGGGGACTGTGTGATGTGGTTGGCGCGGTTTCCCGCCGGGTGCATCGATCTGGTTTTTGCCGACCCCCCTTACAACCTGTCGGGAAAGAGCATGAAGTGGCAGGGCAAGGCCATGGGGGGGGACTGGTACAAGGTGAACGAGGGGTGGGACGTCCTCGAGCCCGAGGAGTACGAGGCGTTCACCCGGGCCTGGGTGGCGGAGAGTTACCGGGTCCTGCGGGACGGAGGCGCGATCTATGTGTCGTGCACCCAGCACAATCTCGGTATCCTTTTGCCGGTCCTGGAGCGGGCCGGGTTTCGTCGGAACAATGTGATTACGTGGTACAAGCCCAATGCCATGCCGTCCATGACCCGGCGGACCTTCACCCATGCCACGGAATTCATTCTCTTTTTCAGCAAGGGATCTCGGTGGACATTCAACTACGAGGAACTCAAGCGGATCAATCCGGAGCGGAGAAAGGATGGAAAGCCTCGGCAAATGCGGGACCTCTGGACCATCCCGGTCTGTCAGGGACGGGAGCGGCTGAAGGGGCCGGACAACCGTGCCCTCCACCCCACTCAGAAACCGGAGGCATTGCTGGAGCGGATCATTGTGGCCTCGAGTCGGCCGGGTGAGGTGGTCCTGGACCCGTTCATGGGCAGTGGAACCACCGCCGTGGTGGCGCAACGTCTGGGCCGCCGCTGGATCGGGATTGAACGGGACGAATCCTTCCGCACGGCCGCATTGGCTCGAGTACGCTCGCAAGGCGTGGGTCGGTGAGGTGGGCCACGGTTTTCCGCACCCTCACACCATGCCGTTGTCACGGAACCAGCGATAGGCCGACTCCACTGTCTCCTCGAACGGTGTGCTGCCCAGGCCCAGTTCCTCGCGCGCTCGAGACGGGCTCCGATAGCGCTCCAGGTAGAGAGAATCCAGGTGGGAGGAAAGGTGGGTAACCGCCGGCAACCGGTCGCCGAACCACCGTGCGAGTTGATGGGCAGCCCGTTGCACCGACCGGGGCAATGGAAAACGCGGGGGCGGCTTGCCCACCACACGGGCGATGATCCCGAGCGCTTCACGATAGCTCAGGTTGTGGTCCCCCAGCAGATAGCTCACCCCGGGACGCCCTTTCTCCATGGCCAGCACGTGCCCCATGGCGCAGTCGCGGGCACCGATGAAACACTTGCCCCCGGGGGGATAGAAGGGAAGCCAGGGAAGTCGAGCCATCTGCACCACAATCTTGCCGGAGGTCGGCTTGACGTCCCATGGGCCGATCACGAAGTCCGGGTGCACAACCACTACCGGAAAACCGCGTGCGGCAAATTCCCGCCCCACCTCGAGCTGCGCTTTCTTGGCTTCATAGTAGGCGCGCAGCGCCCCCCGGTAGGGAACCCCGGTGCGCTCGAACGGATCCGGGTCGTCCTCCCGTGCCGGCTCGGATCGAGAACCGAACGGGAGCGTGATCGAGGAGGAGCAGATCACCATGCGCTCGACTCCCTGCGCCATGGAGACCTCGCACAGAAGACGTGTCCCGGTCACATGACAGCGGTACATGGATTCTGCTGCCCCGGGACCGGTCTCATAGGCTCCGGCCAGGTGGTACACTTGCCCACACCCTCGCACTGCCCGCGCCATCGCCTCCGGATCCGTCAGTTCCCCGGTGGCCACCTCCACCGGAAGTCCCTCGAGCACCCGGTTCGAACTGGTCGAACGCCGGTACACACGCACCGCATGACCCCGCTCCAGAAGCAGTCGAACCAGGTTCCCGCCCAGGAATCCCGTCGCACCTGTCACCAACACCCGCATCGCACCCTCGTCTCCCCTGGCCGTCCCCCCTTTGGCTCCGGTCTGCACACTCTCGCCGTCTCCCCCTTCCGCTCTCCCCGCACCAAGCCGAGTCTGCCTCAAGATCCCTCACGCGGTCGCACCGGTCCGGCCGCCCACGATCGCACGTGCTCGACCTCGCTCTCATAACCCTGCCTCGAGCCTGCGGCCTCGTCAACGGGAACGCAGGACCGGGCCCATTTTGTTCCCCTCTCTCCACAGGGGCGGGAAGCGGCCCGGAGTGACACACCGGTGAAGGTGTCAAGGGCCGTCGAATGCTGTCACGAGTCCGGCCGGGAGGCGTCAGCCCCACCGCGGCTTGGAGCGCGCGGGAGAAGGAACCCGGGGCTGTGCGTCCGGGGACCGGCCCTGGAGGACTATCTGAGCTTCCGGACCAGGTGGATGTTGCCGATCCCGCGCAGGCCGCGCAGCCCGGTGTTCAGCGTCGTCCCGGGGGGCGCTTCAGGCAACGTCGCCACGGGCTCGACCAGGGGGGGATTCCCACGGTAGCCGGACACCAGGGGGACGCCCGCCTGAACCTTGTCCGCTGCGCCATTGCACGAGCGTTCCGGGAGGACTATACTTCCCATGAGGGCACATGCGCGTGGAGTACGGTGACTGGCAGTTGCGCCGGGGCGCGTGCCCGGCCCGGACCCGGTGGTGGTCGAAGGGCGGGGCCTCGAGGAGGACCTGGGATGAGACGATTCTGCCTCTTTTCGGTGGTTGCTGCAGTGGCCCTTTGCTCGAGGGCCGTGCATGGGGAGACGCTGGCCGAGGCTGCCGGGGAGCATGCGCAGGTTTACAGGGGGGCCGGCGGTGCGGTGCGTCTGGCTGTCCGAATGGATCTCCCGGTCCAGGGCGATTCGGCCGATCCGTTTGAGGCACTGTTTTCCCGGTTTCCTGCCGACCTTCCCCGCCCGGAGGGGCTCGAGCCTCGCACGCGCGAGTGGACGTTCGGCCCCATCCGGGTCGTGCAGCGTACCTGGTCCTGGCAGGGCGTTCCTGTGGACGGATTGTCGATGACGCTTCACCTGGACCCGGCCGGACACGTGCGCGTGATTTCCGCCCCGGGCCTGGGGTTTGGCCCGGAGCGTGCCACCGAACCTGGAGTGTCTCGCCGCGAAGCTGAGGCCCGTGCGCGTGCCGTGGTGCTCGAGGGGCTGGGGGTGGAGCCCACCTGGGTCGGGGCGGACCTGCACGTGCGGGCGGCCCGGTCGGGCCTCACGAGTGTCTGGCGGGTGGGGGTCTGGCTTCCTCCCTTCTGGCCGCCCGTGTTCGTGGAGGTGGACGGGAGGAGCGGTGCGGTGGTCTCGGTCTTCCCTGCTGCGGTGGAGGGTGTGGCCGGGGCGGACGGCACCACGGGCTGGGGGAACGTGTTCGAGGACAGCTACCTCGACGGCGACACGGTGGAAGTCCTCCTCGAGGATCTGAACGGGTCCGGGACGCTCACCGGAAGCTATGTCAACGTGTGGCAGTACACCCCGGGGAATCCGCCGACGAACCTGTCGCAAACCGCCGGGGACCTGGTGTCCGGGGCGTGGCATTTCGATTTCGATCCCATTGAGGAATACACCGGGACCGGACCCACCACGGCCACGCAGACGGATGCGTTTGCCGAGGTGATGATGTACTACCACGTGGACCGTGTTCATGATTTCTTTAATGATCTCGGATACTTCAATGACGATCCTCTGGCCGGGATCGACCGGTCCATGCAGGCGACCGTCAACTATCGTGGCATGTACGGCTACTACGACAACGCCTACTACGCCTTCCCGAGCGGGCTGACCCCCGGCCAGATGGTGTTCGGGCAGGGAGAAGCCACGGATTTCAGCTACGACAGCAGCATCATCTACCACGAGTATGGCCACGCGGTCATCAACGGTTCTTCCAACTATGCGTTCTATTGTGTGAATGATGTGTACGGTTCGGACTGCACCCAGGGAGGACTGAACGAGGGGACCGCGGACTACTTCTCCGCCGCACTGCGGGGAGACCCGGTCATCGGCCGGTACAGCCTGGGCGAGTGGCTGCCCGCCTACGTGCGGGACCTGACCGACCCGCACCGGTGCCCCGACGACCTCTACGGAGAGGAGCACGAGGACGGCAAGGTATGGGGAGGCGGGTTGTGGGACGTGCGCCTCGCAGTGGCCGGGACCGATGTTGCGGCCGCCAACGCCACCATCGATCCGGTCATCCTGGCCGCGGTGACCACTCCCCTGGCGGGGGACACGGGTGCCACGTCGGCATTCAGTCTGGTGGCCTCCATCCTGCTCTCGGATGCAGAGGCCGCCTTCGGGACCGGGACTGCCGTGACTCGAGCGATCGAATCTGCCTTGATGGCTCGAGGCCTCTTGTCGTGCAGCCGATTCGTTCCGCTCAAGACCGGGGAGGTCAAGGAAGGGGCGTTCTCCACCGCGACCCGTCCAGGTCGGGAGTCGGTTACCGTGGCGGGACTCCAGTACCTGGTGGACGTGCCCGAAAGCGCCGTCTCCTTCACCTTTGGTGTCTCCTCCGATTCAGGGCTCGAGAAACTCACCATCTACCTGCGGAAGGACGCCCCGATCGAGTTCTCTTTCAACGGTAATACCCTGAGCCAGGTCACCGCCGACTATCAGGTGGAGGGTACGATTTTGACCCTGGACGCGGGCACGACACCACCCCTGGAACCCGGACATACCTACTACCTCACCTTCTCCTCTCCACAAACCCTGTCCACCGCCCTTTGGGGACACTACTACTCGGTCCAGGCCACCGTGGGCGGGACCTTCAACCCGGGGGAAAATACTGCTACAGGCTGTGGATGCAACCTCGAGCACTCGAGCAAGATCCCGGCAGGAAGCGGCGCATTCCTCCTGGTCGTCACCGGCATGGTGGCCCACCTCCGACGCCGAACCCGCTCGTGATCGTGGGCGCCCGCCCTCTCAATCGCCATGGATACCCCCCGGCAAGACCGCCTGGACTCAACCGTGCCGCCAAGGCGGTTCGCCCGGGCCGCCGGGTCAACCCGCACAGCCGGTGCGAACGGGTATGGACTCCAGCTCGAGCCGTGAGCACGGATTGCCGTACGGGGTGGTGATGGTGGACGTGGACAGCTTCAAGGCCTGCAACGATCACTACGGGCACCTTGCAGGCGACCGCGTGTTGGCAGGGGTGGCCGAGGCCTTGAAAGAGAACCTGAGGCAGGGGGACCAGGTGTTTCGGTATGGCGGCGAGGAATTGATTGCGCTCCTGCCCCGGATTTCTCGAGCACACGTCCTGGCCGCCAGTGAACGACTGAGGGGCGCGGTCCAGGCCCTGGGTATCGAACACTGCCGCAGCGACCACGGCCAGGTCACCATCAGCCTGGGAGCAGCCCATTTCGTGCCGGCTTCTTCCCCGGAGACTTCGTGGACCGAGGTGGTGGCCCGGGCCGACGAGGCGCTCTACCGGGCGAAGCGGATGGGGAGGAATCGGGTGGAGGCCGCATTCGACCCTGGAAACAGCTCAGGAGGCAGCCCTGCCGGCCCTCGAGGCCCCTGACCCCGCGGTCGTGAGTCGATCGAAAAACCGGTTGACCAGTGCGATAGCCTCGTCCGGACTCCGGGAGTGGAATACCTGGCGGCGCAACACCTCGATCCCCGGGATCCCCTCCGTGTAGTAGCCGATGATACGCTTCATCTGGCCGAGTGCTCCGCGCGGATGGTCGGATCGGGCCAGCACCCGGGCGTAGTGCTCGAGCAGCACGGAACGACGTTCCTCGAGACTCGGTTCGTGAGGCCGGTCTCCAGCCAGTGCCTGGGCGATCTGTAGGCAGAGCCATGGATTGCGCACCGCGGCACGACCCACCATCACACCGGTCGCCCCGGACAGGCGGAGCATCTCGAGGGCGTCTTGCGGCGAGGTCACGTCGCCGTTTCCCACCACCGGAATGGATACCGCGGATGTCACCTCTGCAATGCGCTCCCAGTGGGCGGTGCCTCCAAACATTTCCTCCCGGGTACGCGCGTGAACCGTGACCGCGTCAGCACCCTCGAGTTCGCAGCGGCGGGCCAGTTCGGCCGCTGTGAGATGGTGCTGGTCCCAGCCGAGTCGCATCTTGACGGTGAGCGGGCATTGGATTGCGCGGCGGACCGCCCGAACCATGGCGGCAGCCCGGTCCAGATCCTTCATGAGCGCGGCCCCTCCCCCCCGCTTCGTGACCGCCCTGGAGGGGCACCCCATGTTGAGATCGATGATGTCCGGCCCCAGGTCCTCGCACATGCGGGCCGCCTCGGCCACGATGACCGGGTCCGAGCCGTATACCTGAATGGCCACCGGCCGCGCATCCTCGTCGATTTCGGCTGCTCGCCGGGCCTTGCGTGTGCCCTGGATGAACTCTCGAGCACTCACCAGTTCGGTGACCACCAGGCCGCAGCCGCCGATGGCTCGCACCAGGGAGCGGAACGCCGCGTCGGTGAGTCCTTCCATGGGGGCGAGTACGGTGGCGGGATGGACCTGGACCGTGCCCACCTCGAATCGGGTGGACCGCCTGGACCCGTCGCCTGATTGCCACGTTCTTTGCACCGGGTCGTCCCTGCTTGCCGGGTCTCGAGTCGATCGGTACCGAAGCGACGGGGCCGGGGTACACGCCCCGGCCTAGTCCCCCACGCCTTCTGCCCGGACCTTTTCTGCTCCTGCCTTCACCTCCCTGGAGAGGCGGACCACAGAGCGGAAAGAAACCTTGTCCCGGTACAGAAAATACATGCCTGCGAGGAAAATCAAGAGAAACTGGAGCCAGTGGAGCACCAGTGCGTACCCCAGCGCCACGCCCCCGGTGACCCCGTAGACCGCCAGTCCCGCCATGGTGAACGCCTCGAAGTTGCCTGCGAACCCGGGAGGCGCCGGGAGCAACATGCCTACCAGCAAGGTCGCCACCACGGTCAGGGCCGCCCCGGCCCCAAGGTCGTTCAGGTGGAACACGCGAAACATGAGCCACTCGGTCATGGGCGTGATGGACCAGATGACCAGGGTCAGGGCCACCTGGACCAGGAGAACCCGGGGATTCTTGAGCGGACGCAGGTTGTCCATGAAAGAGCGAAAGAACGCCTCGCCCCGGCGTGCAAGCCTGGGCAGGACCCGGCCCACGGTGGCATGGAGGAGGCGGTACATCCAGGGCTCGAACAGCATGAGTCCCACCAGTCCGCCCACCGCAGGCAAGGCCGCCATCAGGAACACCTGCTGGACCACGGTAATGATGTCGTAGGTCTCGCCCCGGACCGTCACCGTGGTGGTGGGCAGGTCCACCAGGAACACGACCACGGCCAGAAAGAGCAGCATGGTGAGGAAATCCAGCATGCGCTCGATCAGGACCGAGGCGAGGCCTGCGCCGAGCGGGACGTTCTCCTTTTCCAGGAGCAGGTAGGGCCGAACGAGTTCACCAAGCCGCGCCGGGAGCAGGTTGATGGCCATGAAGCCGATCATGTTGATACCGAGCAAGCTTCGGAACGAAATCCGGTAGCCCGGCCCCAGGATGAGCGCCCATCGCCAGACGCGGAGCAGGTGGTACACCACGATCAGGAGGACGAACGGGACGAGCGGCAGGTAGTCCATGGTCGCCAGCGCGTTTCCAAGGACCTTGAAGTCCACCCCGGACACCGCAATCCACACGAAGAGAGTCCCAAAAATAAGACTGATGATGAGGTTCTTGACCATGGATACCCACCGCCTCCGACCGGCCGGGGTCAGAGCTTGTGTATCTTCTCCGCTCCCCGAGTCACGGCTCGAGTGGCGTTCCGAGTGTCCACCACCAGGCGCGCACGATCCACAATGGCCTGGTAGTCGAAGCAACTGTGATCCGTCGTGATCACGACACAATCATACGCCTCGAGCCGCGCGTCGTCGATGGGTTCCGAGGTCAATGTGCGTCCGCCCACCACGATCTCGGGGACGTGCGGGTCGTGGTAGGACACGATCGCCCGCTTGTCCTGGAGCGCGGCGATGATGTCCAGCGCCGGTGACTCCCGGATGTCCCCAATATCCCGCTTGTACGCGACACCGAGCACAAGGACTCGAGAGCCGTTCAGGGGCTTTGCCGCCTCGTTCAGGGCGTCGCCCACCATGTCCACCACCACGAAGGGCATCTTCCCGTTGATGTCGCTGGCGAGTTCGATGAACCGTGCGTTGTAGTTGAGAGATTTCAACAACCAGGAGAGGTAGAGAGGATCGATGGGCAGACAGTGCCCCCCCAGACCCGGCCCAGGGTAGAACGGCATGAAACCGAACGGCTTCGTGGCCGCGGCATCGATCACCTCCCACACGTCCATCTTCAGTTTCCGGCATATGATGGCAATCTCGTTCACCAGGCCGATGTTCACCGCACGGAAGGTGTTCTCGAGGAGCTTCACCGTCTCCGCAACCTGGGTGGAGGAGACCGGCACCACGCGGTCGATGAATGCGCCGTACAATCGAGTGGCAATCTCGGTGCACGCGGCCGTGACGCCGCCCATCACCTTGGGGGTGTTCCGAATGGTGTAGGTGGTCTGGCCCGGGTCCACACGCTCGGGCGAAAAGGCGAGGAAAAAATCCTCCCCCACCCGGTAGCCCGACCGCTCCAACATGGGCAGCACCAGGTCCCGAGTCGTGCCGGGGTAGGTGGTGCTCTCCAGGACCACCACCGTCCCCGGGTGCAGGTGCTCGGCAATGCTCTCCGTGGCACGCACCACGTAGGAGATGTCCGGGTCCTTGGTCTTGTTCAGTGGCGTGGGAACGCAGATCGACACGGCGTCGCACCCGGCAAGCCTGGAGAAATCCCCCGTGGCCTCGAATTTGCCCTCCTTGACCAGTGTGGCCACCTCCTCATCGGAAATGTCACCAATGTAAGAGGTCCCCGCGTTGAGGGCGTCCACCTTGGCAGGGTTGACCTCGAATCCAAGCACGTGGTACCCCGCCCGGCCCATCTCGATGCACAGGGGGAGCCCCACGTAACCAACGCCCACCACGCCCACCACCATGTCACGGGAGTCAATTTTCTGTTTCAGTCGTTCGAACTGGGTCATCGTTTTCATTCACAAACCTCCTCGAGCGCTGTGGCAAGCAAACACCACAGCGCAACCCTGGCCGGGCCCGGCAAGAAGCGTCGAAACCACGTGGCAAAGCTGGCTGCAAGGTCGACCGCTGGATACGTGCTGGGAACCCGAGGTCTCGAGCAAGAACAGGCAACCGCACAACAAGAGACCAAAGACCGGTCAGTGGATCCGGGAACCCGGTGCCATGATTGACACATGGAGCCATCATGCCCGGGGCCGGGCCGCAATGGTAGTAATCGTGCCAGATACCGGGCGGCTTGGCAAGCGGTTCCCCCCGGGGAGATCCGGTGTCGCCTGCTCGAGCAGGTCACCAGGGGTTTGCTGGAACTTCGATCGCCTCGGACGACCGTTGCCGCCTGATTTTTCGCCTTGTCACTCGTTGCGAACGAGTGCTATCATCGCCAGAGGGGCGGGGACTCCGGATGCGAGCATGGCGGAACGACGGCTGCTGCTGCTGGGTGGCGGGGGGCGTGCGAAAAGGCGGTGGAAGTGCCGGTGGATAGCCCATTTCAAGATCCCTTGACCCATTTTGGGGTGGATTTTATCGACGCCGAAACGGGCGGGCTCATACGCGACAAGCTCTACCTGCTTCACGGGCCGAGTTCGCCGTGGAAGACAGCGCTGGCGCTCCACTTTGTTCACGAAGGGCTCCGAAACGATCAACGCGCAGTCTATGTGACCTCCCAGGACCCCGACGCGGTGCTGCTCCAGGCGGAGCGGCTCGGGTTTGACCTGCGGCCTCATGTCCGCAGTGAACGTCTGGTCCTCCTTGCCTACCATCCACGCATCTCTCAACACCTGGAAAGCCAGAACGACTGCGGCCCTATTTTTGACGAACTCCACGCCCTTGCGGGTCCGGGCAAGGTGGCCCGCATGGTATTCGACCCGGTGGTTCCCCTGATCGAGCAGACCAACAAGCGCAATATCCTGCCGGCGACCCGGCTGCTGATCGAGGCGCTTCAGGGTACCGGGGCAACCACGCTTTGTATCGTCGACGAAGGGGAAGAACCGCATATCCAGGTGATTCTGAAGGAGTTTTCCTTCTTGTCGTTCGGGGCGTTCGAACTGGCCGCCGAGGCGAACGGACGGCGGGTGTTCCGTTTCCGGAAGGTCATCTGGAATCCACGGGACTATCCCGAAGTGCCCCTGGCTTTGCGTACCCGGTATGGGGTCCAGGTCCTGGAACCGGCCCAGGTCGAACCGGAAAAACCGCGGCTCACCCTCGCGGTGGGCCCGGAAGCGGCCGCCGACGGCCCGGGCCTCATCCCCTTGCCCAGGCCCTACAATCTCCTCCTCGTGGACGCGGACGAGTACTACCACGAATTGCTGGCTTCGTTCCTGGGACCACGGTTCCGCCTGACCTGGGTCCGCGACTCGGTGGAAGCCCTCTCCCATCTCCTCGAAAATCCCTACGACCTGGTGCTGGCCAACATGAACATGCCCCGCGTGGATGGACGCGAACTGGTGCTGAGAATTCGACAGCACCACCCCGCGGTCCCCCTGGTCGCCTACAGCGGGACATTGAAACGGGGTGTCGACGCCGCAGGGGCGCTTCGGGTCGGCGCCGACATGTTTCTCACCCGTCCCCTCGCGTTCAACTATGTGAAGGCCGCGATCGAGGCGGTGCTGCGTCGACCGGCCACGAACGAGCGGTTTGCGCGGACACTGCAGTTCATCAGGTTGCTCGAGGAGGAGTCCCGAAGTTTGGGCAGGTTGGCGCGGGAGGATCCGGTCAGTGGTCTCGTGAGTCGTGCCTATTTCGAGGAAAAGGTCCGGAGGGAGATCGAAAAGGCCGCCAGCGCGGACTATGCATTCTCCCTGGTTGGATACCGGGTGTATCCTTCCGGGAGCTGTCCCGGGCTGGAGGATGCGGTTCGGAAGGCGTTTCTCGAGCGGCTTCGGCGGGAAGACCTCGTCATGCGTCAGGGGCCGGGCGAGTACCTGGCCTACCTGGAGGAATGCTTGAAACCGGGCGTGAAGCGCGTCGACGAGCGGCTGGAAAAGGCGATCGAGCGGGCGATCGGGGGGCACACGTTTGTATTTCAGAGCGCAGTGGCTCTGTTTCCCGGCGACGCCCAGGATTACCCTGGTCTGGTGCGCGCGGCCCTCGGCGGACTCCGGACAGGGACACTCAAGTTGAAACGGCTGTCGTGACACGCACCGGATGGAAACGGGCCTGCTGCTTGGCTCTGAGCGTGGGATTGTTGGGCTGGAGCGCTTCGGCGCGGTGGGGCGGAGATCCGTGGGCGTGGTCAGGGGAAGGGGAGGATCCGGGCGGGGACCCCCAGGCGGTCTCCGCACCGCTCGAGAGGGCCTCGAGGGCGGAGGTGGAGGTGGAACCGTGCGATCCCTCGCCCACGCCCGGACCGGAACGACTGCTCGACCTGGCCAGGGCGGCCACCGGCGAACAGGCTTACTCGGACGCGGTCGACTACTACCAACGATATCTCGAGCTTCGTCCCGACGACCTCCAGGCGAGACTTGCGTGTGCCCGGGTCCTTTCCTGGGCTGAATCCTATGGACGGGCGATCAACCTCTACAAGGCCCTTCACATCGCCCGGCCTTTCGACCGCGAGTTGAGCCTGGAAAGGGCTCGAGTTCTGCTTTGGGCCGGTCGGTACAACGAGGCCATCGTGGCCCTGCTTGCGCTTCAGGCCGATCTTGCGAACCCGGCACCAGGTGGCACCGGCCTCGAGCCGTCGCTGACCGGCCGAACCCGATCTCTGTCCGAGTTGCGGACGAGGGTGACCCGGGCACTCGCAGACGGCTATGCGTGGAGCGGTCAGGTGGACAAGGCGCTGTCCCTCTACAACAGCATCTGGCGGGAAAATCAGGCCGATTCCAGGGTGGGTCTGGCCCTCGCACGCCTCCTCACCGCCGTGAAAGACTACCCGGCCGCACTGGGGGTCTACGAGACCTTGCTCAGCTTGCCGGACGCCGACAACGACCTCCGGCTCGAGCGCGCACGTGTGCTGTTCTGGGCCGGTCGGTACGCGGAGACGATCGATGCCCTGCTGGCGTTGCGGGATTCCGCGCCTCACGAGGGCGCGACCAGCACCGAGGTGGCGATCTGGCGCACCGAGGTGACCCGTCTCCTCGCCTCGGCCTACGCCTGGAGCGGAAACCTGGAGGGGTACCGGGACATCGTGACCGAACACCCACAGGACAGGGGATTCCGGCTCGAGTATGCCCGCGCGTTGCAACGGGAGGGGCGCCTGAACGAGGCCGCACGGCAGTATGAAGCCTACCTCGAGTTGGTACCTGGAGACCTGGAGGTGATGCTTGAGCATGCGCGGGTACTCCTGTGGAGCGGAGCGTATGCCCGGGCGGTGCGGGCATGCCTGGCGTTGAAGTCGAGTCTGGCCGACGCCTCTCGTTGTGCAACCCTGAATGCGGACCGGTGCGAAGCGGTTCGGGACGAGACCGAGCGGTTGTTGGCCCACGCGCTGCTCTGGGGAGGCGAGGCCGGGAAGGCGCTTCCGGTCATCCGAAGGCTCGTCGCACGGCACCCCGAGGAAGCGGGTCTGGAACTGGACCGGGCGCATGCGTTGGGGCAACTGGGTGAGATCGAACGGGCGCGTGGCGCGATTGTCGCCTACCGGGAAAAGGGGGGGGCGCCGGGCAACGCAGCAGTGGCCGAGGGGGAGTTGCTGGAGTGGCAAGGCGGCGTGCTCAAGGCGCGTGCGCGGTATCGACAGGCCCTTCGAGACCCGGCTTCTTCGGCTGAGGCGGTTCGGAAACTCGCCGGACTCGAGCCCTCGCTGCAGCGAGTCTGGGAAGGCACGTGGCGCTGGAGGGCCGATGTGGACGGGTTCAGCCGGGAGACCTTGCGTGCGGCAGGGCGGGTCCCCGTGGGACTGGTCTGGATGTACCCCAGGGTGACGGTGGCCCGGTTCCACGCCGGGGGGGCGGTGCGGCACCGGGTGACACCGGTGGCCCGCGTCAGCTACTGGCACACCGCCCGGTGGACGTTCGCGGGGGAAGGTGGCGTGGCCTACCAGGACGGCCCGGGCACCTCGGCGCCGGTGTGGGGTGTTTCGAGCCGCTGGTCACCCAGGCCCGGCCGGTTCCTGGTCCTCGGCGCCTCGGCGGGGGACGCAGACGAGCGGCTGTTCACCTGGCCTGCGTTGGTGGACCGGGTGCGGCGGCGTGACCTGGCACTCACCGGAGACTGGCAATTCTCCTCGGGCCGGTGGGAGTCCTGGACGCTCCTCCGCACGACCCGGCTCTTCACGGCCGCCGGTGAGCACGAGAACAGGCTTTGGGATGCGCAAACGTCCCTCGAGCGGGTTGCACTGGAGCTTCGGTCGGGTGAGGGCGAGGTGCGGCTGGGCACCACGGGGGGGCTTCTCCATGCAGCAACCCAGGATGAAGCCTACTGGACACCACGGTTGTACGGCACCGTGGGGCTCCGGGGGCGCATTCTGGCACGATGGCCCGGGGGAGCGGAGGCGAATCTTGCCGCACGGGTGGGAGTGGCCTACTCCACCGAGGTGTCGGCGGCATTTCCCGAAGTGAGCGTGGAAGGGGCCTGGGGGTGCCCGCTCGGGGAGCGTTTCTCCGTGCGGGTGGAAGGGGCGTGGGGACAGACGGTGCGGAATCCCGCGCAGGACGCAAGCGAGGATTCCTGGAGCGACGTTCGTGGCACGAGCAACTACGGAGTGGGCCACGTGATGGGGCGCCTCGAGTATCGGTACTGATGAGCGGACCGTTGGGAGCGGGTGTGGGTCTGGAACGAGCCGGCGCGAGGGACGACCGTTATCGCCACAGGATGGGTCTGTTCGTCGTGATTTTCCTGGCCGGGGGCATTTTCGGTTTCCTCGAGCTGCAAGGGGTGGCGCATCCGCCCACGCCTCTGTTCGCACGGGTGTCCATGATCCTACTCCTCAGCTTTCTCCTCATTCTTCTGCTCCGCTACTTCTTCCTCATGTGGTTCTCCTACCTGGACCACCTCGAGGAACTGGTCCACGAACCGGAGATCAAGCAGTTCCCCCGGGTGTCCATCATCGTGCCCGCCTACAACGAGGGCAAGGTGATCGAGAGTTCCATCCGCTCTCTCCTCGAACTCGATTATCCCGATTTCGAGATCGTGGTGATCGACGATGGATCGGACGACGACACCTACCAGAAGGCTCGCCGGTTCGAGGGGTATCACGGGACCCACCGAACCCGGGTGCGGGTGCTCACCCAGCGAAACGGCGGCAAGGCACGGGCGCTCAACCGGGGCATCGCCGTCTCAGACGGGCCCCTGGTGCTGTGCATGGATGGCGACTCCAAACTCACGCCGGACACCTTGAAAAAAGCCGTGCGTCACTTCTCCTCTCGCGCCATCGGAGCGGTCGCTGGCAACGTCAAGGTGGTCAATCGCGGAAACCTCCTGTGCAAGCTCCAGGCTCTCGAATACATCGAAGGCCTCAACCTCACTCGGAAGGCCCAGGGCTTTTTCCGGATCGTCAACATCATTCCTGGACCCATCGGAATCTTCCGGCGCGAGGTGCTCGATCAGGTCGGGGGCTATTCCTCCGATACCTATGCCGAGGATTGTGACCTCACTCTGGATATCCTGATGCACGGGTGGCGGGTCAAGTACGAACCCGAGGCCATCGCGTACACCGAGGCTCCGGAAACGCTTGGAGACCTCTACCGGCAGCGCTACCGCTGGACCCGCGGGATCTTGCAGTCCATTCGCAAGCGAAAAGGCGCCCTGTTCCGGTTCTCCCATGGACCGACGAACACCTTGATTCTCTGGTACATGCTGTTCGAAGGCCTCCTCTGGCCGGCAATGAACGTGCTATCGAATCTCCTGTTCGTCACTCTGGGCACCTTCTACGGATTCTCCCATTTTGCCGTGTTCTGGTGGATTCAGCTCACCGTCCTGGACCTGGGCGCAGCACTCTACTGCGTGGCCATCGAACGCGAGTCGCTCGCACTCGTGCCATATTCTGTGTTCTATCGTGTATTCTTTGTGTTGGCCATCGACATTTGCAAGCTCCTGGGGACCCTGGACGAGTTGCTCGGCGCTCGAATGTCCTGGGGAAAGCTGGAGCGCTCCGGACGGCTTTGAGGAGGGAGGATGGACATCATCACGGTGCTGTCGTTCGCCATTTTCATCGCGACCGTGATCACGATCGTGATGGCGGGCATCTCCTATGCAGCATTCAAGATTCGTGACTGGCGGAGGCCGGAGGGCGAAGTGAGCCGGGCGCCGGAGGGTGCCGAGGACACGTTGTTTTTCCGGAAGTACGTTCCTCCAGCCGAGGAGATGCCGGAGCGTGACACGAACGCCTGACATGCCGACGAGGCGATGGTACGCCCTGCTGCTGGTGGTCATCGGAACGGGCATCCTGGTGGCTGCCCTTTCGTCCTTGAGGCGTGCCACGGAGGCCAACCTTGGATTGCTCGAGGGGGTCGTGTTCTCCGATACGGGGGAGGGGCGTGCGGTGCCGGTGCGAGTCCTGGTGTTGGATACCGGGACTCGAGATAGGGGAGGTCCGGTGAGTGCGCCGGCCGAGCTTGGGGCGTGGATACGGTTCCTGGATCGAGCTGGATTCATGTGGGACCGGGTCGGGCTCGATGCGTTGCCCCGGGCGCCGGATCAGGCCGACGTTCTGGTCGTGCCGTGGGGACAATGGCTCCCTTCGGATTTTCTGGTGCGACTGGGAGAATATCTGCGAGCCGGGGGCGGGCTCGTGGTGTCGGGACCGCGGGAGTCGCGTCTGGCTGGTGGGGAAGGCCCCGAGGCGGGTTCCCGCGCGATCCAGGAGCTGGAAACCGGGGCGGAGGTTGGACGCCACCCACCGCACCTTTCCGCATGGCTCTCCCTTCTCTTTGACGGCGAGCCGGGCCGAACGCCCCGTGCAGACCTGGCCTCCCCACCAGGGAGCCCGCGGGCACGGATGGCCGTGAGAGCCGTTGCCGGAGACCTGCTCGAGTTCGTGATACCGCCGGGACGTGCGGTCCGTGTTCCCAGGGTCGTGGTCGAGAGGTCGGGGAGTGCTGCCTGTGCCCGGCCCCTTGCCGTGGCCGTTCCCGATCGGCTCGAGGGAGCCGGGCGGGAGGTTTGTGTGGTGGCGGCGAAGGAGTGTGACAGGGGGCGTGCGATCTGGATGGGATTCCCCCTGACCCTGGCCATCGGACCTCGAGATCTGGCCAGACACCTCGAGGAACTGGTGGAGATACTGGTTCGCTGGGCCGCCGGGCGTCCGGTGGCGAGGGTGGCGCCCTGGCCCGGGTCTCCCGGCGGGCGGGTTGGAGTAGGCGTGCTCGTGGACGACCTTGCGGGCGCGGAGACGGTGGCGGAGATGCTTGCCTCTCGGGGCATGCAGGCCACCTGGTTTTTGCCGGATACGTTGCTGTTGGGCGATACTGACGGCCTGGTGCGTCCCTGGAGCGTGGGGGAGGTCGGATGGTGGATTTCGTCGCGCGTGGCCGACTTGCCACGGCCGGTGCGGAGAAGCCACCTGGTGGAAGTGGGGGCGACTCTGAGGCTTCAAGGCGGCGGCGCGCCGGTGGGGGCGCTTGGTACATTCGAGCAGAGGGAACAGGAGGTGCTGAAGGATCTCGTCTGGGCCGGATTCGACCATTTCGTGCCCCTCCGTCGGTCTTCGGTGCTTGCGCCCAGCCTGGTCTGGAATCGTGGCATGGCGATTGTAAAGTTCCCAGGTACCGTGTTGGACCTGGGTCGTCCACCCGCGAGTCGATGGGAGTTTGAGCGCACCATGGTGGCGCGTTTTCGACATTCGTGGCCTGGAGATGGCGGGGAACCCGTGGGAATCGTCTGCGTGAGGAGCCATGTGGTGTCGGATCCGACAGAGCGAACTCAGCTAGCGGATCTGTTCGACAGCCTGATGGCGGATGGTCGCCACCAGGTGGCGAGCGTGGGACAGCTTGCTGTTGCGTGGAGGCAAGCAGCGGCGGTGGATGTCCGGTGTGAGGGTCTGCGGCCGGATCGACTACTCGTCCAGGTCAGTGGAAGGGGTGAACCGCTTCAGGAAGTGCGGGTTCATTTTTACATGGCGCATACGAGGTTGCCGGGAGCGGTGGATACTCATCAACTTCGGCCGCCGCCGTGGCGCCTGGAGCACGAAGGTGCTTATTCATTTGTGCTTGCTGTCGATCTTCCTGAGCCGGAACGGATACGAAGTTTTTTCATTCAGCGTGTGCAGGAGGGAGAACGGGCTCGAGGGGGCGCGAGCGAGTCGTGTTTTGTTGAACAATAGTGTCCGAGTGGTCATACTGAGCGTGAGTTCCTCGAGGTAGGGGAAGGAGGGGATTGGTGACGCTGGAGTGCTGCGCCAACATGATGGATTGAGTGAGGACGTGGGGGTCGAGATGTACCTCATGGAGCACGATGGAGAGGGTGCCCGGATGGAGAAGCGGGATGTCGAGGAGGCCGCCAAGCACCTCGAGCTGGCCGGGATCCGTGCCGGGGACCACGTGCTCGATGCTGGCTGCGCATCGGGTTTGCTGACGCGCATGATTGCGACCAGGGCGTCGCCGGGCCATGTGGTGGGGATAGACGCCAACGCGGAGCGAATCCAGATGGCCATCGACCGTGCACGGGAGGAGGGGGTGCCCAATGTGCGCTTTCAGCAAGCCGACATCCTCGAGCTGCCTTTCCAGGTGGGCGCGTTCGACGTGGTGTTTTGTCGGTACACCTTCGAGTACCTGAAGGATCCCGAGGCAGCGCTCAGAGAACTCAAGCGGGTCACCCGGGTTGGTGGGCGTGTGGTGGTCGCGGATCTTGACGGCAACGGGTTGTACCACTACCCGATCCCGGAAGCGATCGAGCAGACGCTTCAGCGTCTGTTCGGTGCGCTGAGCCGTGTGGGGTTTGACCCGTTCATGGGCCGCAAGCTCTATCACCTGTTCCACCGGGTCGGTTTCCGGCGAATCCAGGTTGAGGCCATGCCTCACCACCTGATCGCCGGGCCGGCGGATGAGGACCAGGTCGAGAATTGGGAAACCAAGCTGCGTACCATTCGTCCTTATGCATTGAAAGCGTTCCCTTCCGAGAGCGCCTACGACCAGTTCATGTCCACCTGCCTGGCCATGCTTCGGGCAGAGGATAGTCTGACCTACAGCGTCACGTTCATTGTCTCTGGGGTGTGCTGATGGGGGATGACAAGGAACACGCCGACGGCCTCACGTCCGTTCCCGAAGATGAGGTGGACTACGACAAGCCCGAGTTGAATGCTCGCGTGGTCCGGAGTCTTACCCTCTACTTCGAGCATCGGTTTGGTGCCGCGGCCTTGGAGAAAGTCTTTCGAGAGACCGGCCTCGATCCTCGAGCGCTCGAGTCCGAGCACAACTGGGTGGCCATGGCGTACCGGGACAAGCTGCTGCGAGCCATGACCGAGTATGCCAAGGACCCAAAGTTTGCCTATTATGCCGGGTGTTATACGACCAACCGGGAGGTGATTGGGGTTGGGCATGCGATTCTGGCGAGCTTCAGCACGCCGAAAGCGCTGTACAAGAAACTTCTGGACCTGGCCCCCCATTACAACCGGGTGGGGAAATTCACGATTCTCGAGCTGACGGACGTGTCGCTGACGTGCTTGTACGAGCCGATTTCGAACGACTACGTGGATGACGAGTACGGGGCGGCGTTTCGGCTGGGGCAATTGGTCGCGTGGCCGCGGTTGTGCGGATTGCCGGACGCGCAGGCGGAGGAGAAGCTTCTCGAGATCGATGGTCGAAAGGTTTTTCAGTACGTGTTCCGGTGGGAGAAGCCCCGGCGGGTGCTGGATCCGCTGTTTGGTGCGTTGTTGGGCATCCTGTGCGGTGTGGTGGCGGTGGCGCTGGACTTTCCGGACGTGACGTCACTGTCGCCGCAGGCGTTGGACGTGGTTCGGGTGGTGGGATTTGGCGGTATCGGGTTTGTCCTGGGGTGGCAGTGGCGGAGCTTCAAGCGACTTCAAGCGTTGCAGGAGACGGTATCGAAGCAGCAGGATGGGATGTACCGTGTGGACAAGGCCCTGCTGAGGAAGTACCACGATCTGCACGATGCGACGCAGAAGATCAAGGAACTCAACGCATCCCTGGCCCAGAAGGTGGCGGATCTCGAGGCTGCGAACAGGCAGCTCGAGGAGGCGAAGCGTGAGGTTGAAGGTTTCAACGAGACACTGAAGGAGAAGGTTGACGAGAAGACTGCGGAACTGAAGCAGCAGGCCCAGGAACTCCGGATCGCCTACGATCAGCTTCGGGAGCTGGACACGGCGAAGACGCAGTTTTTCGAGAAGATCAACCACGAGCTTCGGACGCCGTTGCAACTGCTGGACTCTGCAACGCATACATTGCTGACCGATCCGGAGTTCAACTTGCCGCCGCACCATCGGCATCTGGTGCAGACCATGCGGCAGAACACGCGGCGCTTGCTCAAGCTTATCAACGAATTGCTCGACCTGGCCCGAATCGATGCGGGGAAAATGCGGTTGAGCTACGAGGAGACGAACCTCAACGAACTCCTGGAGCAGATTGCGGCCGACGTGCGCAACGTGGTGGAGAAGCACGGGCTCAAGCTGGTGACGAGTCTGGTACCGAATCCGCCTTCGGTGTGGGTGGACCGGGTGAAGCTCGAGTCGTGCATTCTGAACCTGCTGTACAATGCGGTGAAGTTCACGCCGCAGGGGGGGCGGATCGAGCTGAGCACGCACGCGACCGACACCCATTTTCTGATTCACGTGCAGGACAACGGTCCAGGGATCGATCCGGACGAACTCCCAAACATTTTCGACCGGTTTGCCGATGCAGGGAACGAGGTGGCACGGGGTCATGCGGGGACTGGTCTTGGGCTCTCGATCGTGAAGGAGGTGGTGCAACTTCACAACGGCCGTGTGGAGGTGGAGAGCATGGTGGGGGTGGGGACCATTTTCACGGTATGCCTGCCGGTGGGGAAGGCAACCATTCGTCCGGACCGGCAGGAACGGCGACGCAAGCATGCGCCGGTTCCCATCGAGCGCCGTCGGGACGATGCGGACGGCGTGGCGATCAACAACGCGATTGCCAATCCGCACGAAATCAACATGGCCGACTTCGAGGGGCTCAAGCTGGAGCACGTGATGGAACCGTCGCCTCATGTGGAGGGGCGCCCCACGGTGCTGATCGTGGACGACGAACCCAGCGTTCTGTATGTCCTGTTTGTGCAACTGCGGCGAAACTACAACGTCATCACGGCCTCGAGCCGTCTCGAGGCCCTGGCCAAGGTGCGGGCTCATCTCCCGGACCTGGTGATTTCAGACGTGGTCATGCGCGACAAGGAGGCAGGCAATCGGCTGTGTGCCGAACTGAAAGCCGATCCGCGCACGGCCGGGATTCCGGTCATCCTGATGTCGGCCCGTACCGAGGACGGGGTGATGGGTCAGGGCTTCGACGTGGGTGCCGACGACTACCTGACCAAGCCGTTCACGATTCACGAGTTGCATGCTCGAACCTCGCATGTCATCGAAAAGGTCCAGTTGCTCAGGCAGTTGAAGCAGGCCAATCAGGAGTTGACCGAGAAGAACGCCCAGATCGAGCGTCTGGCCAACACGGACATCCTCACCCAGCTCTACAACCGCTCCTACCTCAGTCGGCATGCTCCGCTCCTGTTCGACGAGGCCAGGGAGCAGGGGTCCGCCCTCGCATGCTTGATGCTGGACATCGACCACTTCAAGAAGTTCAATACCGACTACACCCATTCCGGGGGAGACGCGGTCCTGCGAGGTATGGGGCGGTTGCTCCGCGAGTGGTTCGACGATCTCGGCGTGGTCGCGCGATACGGTGGTGAGGAGTTCGTTGCTCTGGTGCCTGGTTACGATCTGGAAGCGGCCACGGACCTGGCGAATGCGTTCCTGGACGCGGTCAGGCAGACGGACTTCGATCTGGGCGACGGACTGATCAAGCGTATCACGGCGAGTATCGGGGTCGCCTCGTATCCGGAATGCGATGTCTCCGACTGGGAGGCGTTGGTGCAGGTCGCGGACGAGTCGCTCTTCGCTGCCAAGGTGACCCGGGACACGGTCGTCGCCGCCACGCCTTCCAGCCCTTCTCCGGAGCAGGAGGAGGAGGCGCCTCCCATGCAGGGTGCCTAGCCTGGCCCACAGCCCTGACGCGGCCAGAGGGAACCGACTGGAATTCCCGGACAGTACAGTGCGCTCATCGGCCTTGAACAGGGGGCTGAAAGTTTCGGTTGCGTGGCAGGCGCAAAAAGCAGGATGTATTTCCTCTCCGTGGCTCAGTCTGTGCAGAAACCGAGCCTTCGTTCCAACGCTGAACTCCAGGACGAGAGTTTTTTGGGGCACTCCTCGTGGTCCTGGGTGTGCTGCCTGTGTCGGTGCTCGCGCACCGGTGCGTGACGGAAACCGGCCGGTCGTGCCCGATAGGGTCGTCAGTGTGTGCGGGCTCGTCGCTCGTTGACCTTGCGCACGATCACGTTTGCAACCCAGGTGGAGACCAGGTAGGAGGCCGCCCCTATGCCGGTCAGAAAAGCAGCGTCCCTGGCGCCCCGCTCCTCGTAGGTCCAGGGTACGGGCAGCCCGTGGTCCAGACCCAGCTTGCGCAGGTCTCCGGCGAAGTAGACCGTGAGCCCGGTCGTGGCCGCCACCGCCGTTCCTGCGGCGACAGTGCCCCAGGGGCGATCGTAGGTGACCGTGCTCCAGATGCCCGGAACCGGGATCAGGTCGACCTTGAGAGTGGCCCACAAGGAGTGGTCCCCGGCGGGTTCCTGGCGTTCCCCGGAAGGACCAGCTTCGGTGCCGCCCCCGTCCGGTTCTTCGGCCGGCTCGAGGTTGGATTGTGTCGGTGCGTCCGCGTCGGGCCAGGCGGGGACTGCTTCGGGTCCAGCTTCCTCTCCGACAGATTCGCCTAGCAATAGTCGGGCACAGCGCTCCAGAGATTCGCTCTCCTCCTCCAGACTCGAGAACGCAGCGGATGCCTGGGTCACCTCCCCTGGGCCCACCGGGTGCAGCGACGCCAGGAGCGCCAGGCCCGTGGCGGTGGTTCGAATGGCCCCGGTCAGGATCCGGCCGGCATCCAGAGTCTCCGCCACCTCCCGGAGGCAGGATACATCAGCACACGCCTGGATCCGGGTCTGGATTTCTGGAGAGAGGTCGTTTGACAGAACCGGCTCGACCATTTCCCGGGAAAGGTCCCGGCACAACGTCTCCTCCACTCGAGCCACGGCATCGAGGGGAACGCCTTCCCCTTTGAACGGGACGCACAGCACGTAGGCGTCCGTCGCATGCAGGAATGTCTCCCTCGAGATGGACTGAATCTGAACGATGTCCATCATGGGCAATGCCAGGTCTCCGCTGGGGGTCTCGAGCACCAGGTGTTCGCCGTCGCTGCCCGTGACCACGCCGCTGTAGGTGGTACCGTCGGCGAGCACGACCTGGCGATACTCGGCCCCGTGCGCGGTCCGCCCGGGGGCTGCGGCGAGTAGAAGCAGCAATGGAAGGAAGCCCAACCAGTACGAGCGTTTCATCTGTCGCTCCTCGACCGACTCCGCACCGGGCCGCGCAGGCCGCGTTTTCGGGGCCGCCGACATTGTCCCCTGTCCCGGTGGAACCGGGGGTGCTCGTGATGTCAACCTTGTACCACCCGAGTGCTGGGATGTCAACGGGCTGACTCCGGGCCAAACCTGGTGCAGGAGGGGTGGATGGGGGGGCGACGGGGGGATGTTCCCGTGGTGTGGAACTGGAACCGGGGCGCAGGTTCGGCCGTGTCGGCTGGCCGCGTTCTGGTCCGGGTGCTCAGGGCGGTGGAGAAGCGTCAATCGAGATCGGGTCCGCGTGTTCATCGGAAACGGGGGCGTTCCCCCCGGCCTGGTCCCCGGTTTCCGTGGCCGGAGGGGCGGGTTCAGTGGGCGTGTCGGGTTGTTCGGGCCGGGGCGTGGAGACCAGCTTGCTCGGGGCCCCCGGGGTGTCCTGGACAGGCGCAGGCTCGAGCGACTCCGGGTCCGGTCGGTCCGCATCGGGCGGTGCAGGTGGTTTCGGCGTGTCCCGGGTGGTGGCTGAGGAGGGCGCGGTCGCGTCAGTGGGGCGAGGTGTCTGCGGTTCCACCCTGGGCGGCGCCTTGGGGGAGGGCGTGGCCTCAACCGACGGAGCGGAGGGGGCTGAAGCCGGTTGTGCGCCGGAATGTTGTGGCAACGGTGTCGGCTCCTGCCTGGGACCGGGCGTGGTGGATTCCGCGGGGGCGGGCGTCGTGGATAGCGGCTGGACGTGTGAGTTCTTTTCCAGGGTGGGACTTGTCGGACTCGGCGTCTTGATGGGCGTGGCAGCGGTGGGCAGGGGGGTCGCCACCGGTCTGGAAGGAGTTGGATAGGGCGAGCCCGTGGGGCGGACGGGGGCGGTCTCGGGAAGTTCTTTCGTCGCAGGGACCGGAGTCGGCCTTGCCGGTGTGGCGTCAGGAGGTTCAGCATGTCGCACCGGTTCCTCGAGCGTGGGGATCTGCTGTGGCGGCGTGGGAGTTTGTTGTGGCGACATTTCCGGAGCCGGCATTGGGGTGGACGCGGGGCGTTCGGGAGCGGGCGTCGGGGTTGGGGGTGTCGGCGCCGCGGGGGCCGAAGTGGGCGTGTCCGCGGGCTCGAGGCTTTCCCCCGGTCCGGGCGAGGGGGTGACCGGAGTGGCGGCCGTGGGAGTGTCTGCGGCCGTGGTGGATGTCTCGGTGCCGCACTGGTCCTCGAGGCAGAATACGGCCATGCGGAGTGGCCATGGGCGTGGTTCCGGGATGAGTCTGGGGAAGTACATGGAGGGCACCCACGGCATGCCGTTTCGGAATGGGATCATGTCCTCCGCGTCGCCGGTCCGGTCGTGTTCGATGATTTCGAGCAACGGAGGTCCCAGGGATGCCTCGAGTTGGCTCGTGATTCGTTCGTAAAGTTCCTTGCCCCAACGGGGTTCCTTGAGGAAGCAGCCGAGTTCGTGGACCACCACGTAGCGGTATCCGCGTTTCCTGACCTCGTCGAAATCTTTTTGGGTGTACTCGGTGAGCACGTAGGGCATGAGGCTGACGTGGCGCATGGCCTGGGCGAAGGTGTTGGTGGAGAGGGTGTCGGGCATGGAGAGCCACTGGAGAAAGGCGGTGACCTTGGACGGATTTCGGTCGAACCGGAGCACGGGGGGAAGTGCTCCAGGAGTGGCCCAACTTCCGTCGCCTCCGCCGAAGACCTTTTTCCCGTGGAAGGTCTGGTAGTAGCTCATCAAGTTCTGTTGCTGTTGATGGGGCAACTCGAAGATGCCGATCCGTCCCCGTTCCTTGGCCAGGGAACGATACCACTCGGGCACGGCCACAGAGCTTGTGTGGAGGGGGAGCAGGCGGTTCGAGCCGATACCCAGGTAGCGCATGGGGTCCACGTGGAATTGCCCCAGGTAGAGAACGAGGACAACGGTTCCGAGCAGGAAGTTCAGCCATCGCCGCTTCTCCAGCCTGCGTGCGATGGCAGCCAGGTTGAGTCCCAGGAGGACGGTCATGGAGAAGACCACCATGGAGCCCATGCGGTAGGGGCCGAACAGTCGGCTCATGAACGGAACGTACTTGAAGGCGTACCAGTAGGGGAGTCGAACGAGGTATTCGCCGAAGATGTGAACATATTCGCCGTCGTATTTCAGATAAGGTCCCCAGGTGGACGTGTAGAACATCACGAAGAGGAGCAGCCAGAACCAGGTCTTGCGCCAGCGGAACAGGCCCAACACCACGGAGCCGAGCAGCATGATCACGGGGACCACCCGGGTTTGCAACGGGTTGGCCGCCCAGTCGATGGGCCAGGACGAGGTGAGGACTCGAGCCAGGCTCGCATGCAAGTTGGAGCGCGGGTCCCCCGGGCGGAGGTCGGCGTGTTCGAGCGCCTTGACGGACGGGAAGTCTGCGAGCCAGGTCACTTCTGGGAGCGCGGGCGCGTTGGGGTCCTTGTAGTCACTGGAGATGTAGGGCCAGAGGAAGGGGAGCGCCAGGAAAACGGCCACCAGGGCTGCGAGCAGCAGCGGCCGCCAGGTTTCTCGAACGAGGGTCCTCCCACCGGTGTGCAAGGCCACCCCCAGACGCATCAGGGCGTAGATGAAGACGAAAAGGCCGTAGAACCAGTAGAACACCGCGACGGCCGCAAAGGTGATCCCGGTGGTGACACCGAGCCAGAGCTTGCGCTCCTTGAGCAATCGATCGAAGCTGAGCGCGAAGAGTGGAATGAAACAGAGGATGGCCTGGCGGAGTCCGGACTGTTGCACCTCGAGAAAGACGAACACGTTGCAGGCCAGGGTCACACCTGCGATCAAGGCCGGTCCCATGCGCCGGGTGAGGTATCGGACATAGGCGTAGCCGGCCAGGGCGTTCGTGAGGAAGATGAGGAAGACCTTGACATTGTAGTGGCCGGGATGACCGAAGATCAGGTCCAGCGGCAAGGAAATCGCATACAGGTCGGTGATGTTTCCGGTCTCCGGGTACCGGCCGAGCGAGACGATGTGGAGGAAGCACTTGAACGGTTCGTGGGGAAACTTGAGTTCCAGCGCCAGGATCTCGAGTTTCATCCACCAGTATCGCCAGAGCCAGCCGCCCAGTTCCCCCCCTCCGAGGATACGGGGCTCGTCCTGGAGGTAGGCAGGGGCCACGAGTGCGCCGGCCATCAAGGTGTACAGGGCCAGAGGAATCCCCCACCGAACGAGACCCTCCCGAATGCTTTTTGCGCTTCCCACTGCCCGTTCCAAGGCTCCACCCGCCACGGTTTCCGCTTTCCGCCTCCAGCCGAATACTTCTCGATGGACTGCCAACCATTGTCTCCGGCAGGGTGGCCTGTGTCAACGGGCTTTCCTGTTTCCTCGCCGGCCTGGCGAGCCTCACCCCCCCTTGATCTCCGCGATCAGGGCCTCCCGCTCCTGGACACGCTTCCTTGTCTTGATTTTCTGGCGGATGATACGAATCGCCGTCTCCTGTTCGTCACCGGACAGGGCGGCGAGCTTGTCGAGCCAGTCCTTGCGGACCAGGGCCAGGCGCTGGGCCTGGGTCACCGGGGTGGATTCGCCGGGCAGGGTGACGGTCCTGTCCTCCATCCAGGCCCGGAAGGCCTGCACCACCTCGGACCGCGCACCCGCCTCGCGCCGCGGGTCGATCACCACCTTCCGGTGTTCGGTAGCAATCCGCCCGTATCCGGACGTGGTCTTGCCTCCGATGCCCCATTCATCCAGTGCGTCCAGGAGGAGACCCATGGCGAACCGGGTCCACGCCTCCGGGCCGGACAGGGCGACCAGGAACTCGGTCCCAGGCCTGACCGTGAGAAAGGTCACCGGGTTCGGATTGTCCCAGTCCCGCGGTCCGCCCCGGGCTCCCTGGGCATCGTAGTACTGCTTCTGGTGCACGGTGATGACGTCCCTCAACCAGGGGGAAGGGGCCCCGGGCACCATGAGCGCGTCGTGGAACAGGATCGTGCCCCGGGTCGCCCCGACGGGCAAGGGACCGTGGTCTTGCTGCAGGGCCTGGAAGTACTTCTCGAGTTCGTCGGTGATGCGGGCGTCTGACGAGGCGTCAGGGGCTCCGAACAGGGTTCGGTGGACCTTTCCCGGTCCGTGCAGGATCTGACGCTTCTTCCAGGTGGGTCCCTGGTAGTCGGCTCGCTCCGGGCTTGGGTGGTCGGGTGCAAGCGGATGGATCGGCTCGCCCGTACCGTCCCGGTTCTGGTCCGGATCCGGCCCGAACACGGTGTCCACGTAGTGGTTCAGGAGCCCCTTGAGCGCCGTGCCCGGGATGACCGGAACGCCCCAGGTGTGGTGCACGGTGAGTCCCACCTCGGTGGGCGAGGCGTTCCCGTGGCCCAGCAGCAGCCGCGTGCGCAGGCGGACCTTGACCGCTCGAGACCCGTCGTCGGCCAACGAGCGCTGCCACCGGTCGAAGAACAGTGCGTAGTCCTCGGGCACCGCCACACGTTCCAGTTGGTCGAACCAGCCGTTCCGCTCATCGTCCGGGACCTTGCCCTCGCCGGACTTCACGGGCGCCCACATGTCGTAGGCCAGGCCCATGTGCTCGGGGCAGGCGCCTCTTACAAGTGCTCGCAGGCTATCGCGCATCGTGTGGGTCCTCCTTGCCAAGGCTCCTGGCCCGCACCGCACGCCTGAACCAGACGAGGAGCTTGAGGATCTCTCGAGTGGCCACCTGGTAGTCATCCAACGGGAGAGAACGCACGACTCGAGGGAGGTCCTTCCCGGAGCACCGTTCCAGGCCGGGGATGTTCGCTTCGGCCAGGTGGTCTGCCAGGCGCTCGACCGCCTTGCGCTCCCGTTCTCGCTCCAGGTAGGCCATGGTGGCTGCGAGTCCGTTCCGCATGATGTAGCTCCCGAGGCCGTTCACCGCGATCTTGTACTCATCGAGCCACTCTTTCGGTACGTCTTCCACGGACTTGTAGGCATGGAGGGCTCGCTCCTGGTCTCTCGTCCGGATGGTCCTTGTTCCGTTCATGCCAACCTCCTATTGCTCCGGGTGGGACGCAGGCCTCAGGGGAATCAGCCGGCACCGGCCCCTGCCCACCGTGGCCTTGCCGCCGAACTGGAGAATCTCGGTCCTGGGGAGCGCCATGTCGAGCACGTCTTCGGGCGACAGGGGCCTGTCCATGTCCTTGCGCCGGCTCCTGTCGGCCACGAGCAGGCCGAGGAGAAGCGTTTCCGGGGGCAGGCTCTCCTCGGTCCAGAGTGCGCCGGGGTCCACGGTGCGGGTTTCCGGGTTGAGCCGAACCCGGGTGTCCACCTGGGTCGCGGTCTCCCACAGGAAGGTCATGGTCTCGTCGTCCACGACCACCCAGCGCCGGGTGAAGTAGTCCGGCCGGTCCGGCGGTGCCACGTAGGGCGCGAGAGCCCTGGCCCAGCCGCCCGTTTCCGGAGACTCGAACACGGGCAGATCCAGGTCCTCGAGGAGGATGTACGGGTCCTTCCCGGCGTTCCAGACGTTGAGGTTCGAGTCTGCACCGGTGACCGTTTCGACGAGTGCCCAGCGGGCCGGGACCTCCCTGCCGCGTTGGTTGCGCGCGCCGGGAGTGGGCGTGGGGAGCCGCGTGGGGAGGGGAAGCACGGTGTCGCAGTCCCGCTGCGCCATGGTGAGCAGGAGGGGCGAGGTGACCCAGGCGAAGGTGCCGCGGAAGCTCCGGACCGGCAGGGCAAGCAGGCGGGCATCTCCCACGGTGAGCGCTCCGGCGTGCTCGGCAGCCTTGTCGGTGGGCGGACCGAAGATGGCGTAACAGTGCTCCTTTGTCAGTCTCCTGCGCTCGTCCTGCTCCTGGTTCTCGCGGGCGTCCCGAAGCACGCCCTTGATGCCCGAGCCGGGCAAGAACGGGATACCGGTGGCCTTGAGCCGGGCGATGGGCAGGTCGATGACATCCACCTCCTGGCCGACGCCCGCATGGGTCGGGGACAACGCATGAATGAGAAATGGCAAGCTTTTCACGGTGTTGTTCTCCTCGTACTCTGTGAACTCTCTTTTTGACTCGAGCCGGATTTCAGTCCGTGCTTCGCGGATACCACACGCCCGGGACGACACACCCCTGGCCCTCCTCGGTGTGGTTGCCGACGTGGGCGAGCCAGAGGGCTCGAGCCTCCTCCGGAGTGAACCTCTCGCCGGTGGCCCTGGTGAAAAAGAAGACCGACCCCGGGGGAACCAGCCGCCGGGTCGGCTTCGGGCGACCACCGGCCACATCCCAGCCGGAGACGTGGAGCGGGCGGTCCACGAAGGCGGCGCGCAGCACCACCGGGTCCTGGACGCCGGGGAGGCGGCCCAGGTAGCGGTCGTGCTCCAGCTCGAAGCCGTCGGGGAGCCATCCCTGGTCGAACTCGGCGGGCGTGACGGTCACCAGCCTGAGGCCGGGCACGCCCGGGTCGAAGGCCTCGAGGAGCCGGGCCGGCGGCTCGAACATCGCCTCACCGAGAGGAGCGGGAAAGGCGATGCGGCTCTTGCCACCCACGGTCCAGGGCGTGCTCAGGAGGCTGTCGCCCGGGCCGGGAAGCTCGGTCCAGAGGCCGATGCCCCATTCCGCGCCATCGCGGTCCAGGGTCTCGACGGTTTCGCTTGCAAAGAGGATGCTCTCGCGGTGGGTGAGCGTCTCGGGGTCGATCCCCACGTGTATCTGCACCCGCCTGGGCAAGGCGAGGAGGTCCGATCCTCCCATTTTTGCGGCCTGCTTCGGCGTTCGGCCGGAGAGCCAGGCGATGAAATCCTCGTCCTCCCACCATTCGGGCACGGACCGGGACGGCTTGCCGCCGGGCTCCGGGTCCGGCCACCAGAGCGCGTCGGCGGGCGGCCCGTCGAGCGTGCCGAGCACGTCCACCTTCCCGCGCACCGGGTCGAGGCGGACGACTGCTTCCTCGCCCTCCTGGTAGAAGGCGTCTCGAGGCACCGGCCACATGCGATGGGCAGGCGACCAGTTCTCGCTGTTTTTCCTGCGAAGAGGCAGCAGCACGTGAAGACGGACCTCCCTGGTTCGTTCCGGCCAGGAGTTTCGGTCGAGACGGAGGTCGGGGTCGGCTTCCTCCAGGCTTCGCCCCCAGGCGGTGCGCACCACACCGCGCATGGAAGAGGGGAACGGCCACCCCAGGGCCCGACCTCGTCCGGACGCGCTGGTGAACCAGCCTCGAGGATCCTTGAAGAAGAGGCCGTCCCTCGGGATGAGCGCCAGCTTCAGGTCATGCATGGGAGTCTCCTCCTTCGTTGCGATGGTCCGTCCCCTGCTTCGGGCGGTGAGCCCACGGGGCGGCCTGGACCAGTGCCCGGGCGATCAGCAGCCGTTCCACCCAGCTCTCGGCAGCGTGCAGGGTCCGTTCGTAGCAGTCGATCGGGTCGGGAAACGCCCCCTCGGCCGGGAACTCGAGGCCGACCTGGAAGGCGGTGACGCCTGTTCCAGCCTCGGACCTGGCCAGGATCTGCTGGATGTCCTTGCGGAGAAGCCGGGTCCACTGCGTCGCCTCGTTCCGGTCTCCAGCTCCAGCCGCGGCTGCACGCAGCTCCCTGGGCCGGGGCAGTCGGTGCAACATGTCCCCGACCTGGTAGACCTTCTTGGAGGAAAGCCCTTCCTGGAACACGGCCATGTCCCTCTCGAGACGGGCCACCGGGGAGTCCTCCCCATCCGCCCAGTTCGACCGCCAGGTGAGCCGGCTGCCCGAGCGCTTGTTCAGCACGATGGCCAGTGCGTTCCGGGGAGCGCCTTCCCAGCGGTCGCCCCCCTCCTTGGCCACCGCCTCGGCCTCCCGGCCGTAGGCGATCAGGTCCCCCATGCTCTCCAGGAGGTGCCCGATCCCGATCCCCACCGACAGGGTCGGGCGCGGCACGTCCTCCAGGTCCTTCCTGGCCAGCGCATTCTCCATCAAGGCGGTGAATTCCCGCCGGAGCCGATCCGCGCAGGCAAGGGCGTCCGGGAGCGTCAGGAAGGCGACCACGTCGTCCCCGCCTGCATAGATGAGGCTGCCCTTGAACTCGGAGGACTCCACGATCTCACGCGCCCGGACGGCGAACTCGGACAGGCGGCGCGAGAACTCCCTGTGGTGACGCTCGGCCTGGATCCGGCCGAGCGTATCGCCCATCCGGTCGCCGTCGGCCACCAGGCAGGCCACGTAGGGGTAGGGCGCGCCGAGACCGGCCTTCCGGGCCCTGTCGAGCACCGGGTTCACGTGCTTTTCGCCCCACTGCCGGGCTTCCTCCTGGAGCTTGCCAAGCTCCTCGAAGATCCCCTGCCAGCGGAACTCGAGGAAGATTTGCGCGTCTTGGGGAAACAGGGAGGTCCAGGCCAGGTCGTTGCGGACGATCCGGGGGAGTCCGAGCGTGCGGGAGGCGGTCTTCAGGTGCTCGAGTTCGGAGGGGGCCACGCGGGCGGCCTGTTCGATCCAGCCGGCCATGGCCACGTTGCCCACGGGCACGAACTGCTCCGGTTTTCCTCCGGCGCGCTTGATCAGACCCACGGCATCCAGCTCCTCGCCTCTTCCAAGCCGGTATCGCCGGGCCGCTTTCTCTCCCTGCTCGGAGCGCTTCTTCCTGGGCTGGAGCACGGTCTCCCGCCCGCCATCCAGGGAGGACTTGTACACGGTCCCCCGTTGCTTCTTCCAGGGCACGAAGTCCCGCAGGATCTTCCGGTTTCGCAAGGCGCGCTCGACCGTGCGCCGCGCGTCGGCGTAGGCTCCGTCGTGGAACGGACTCCAGGCCGCGGAGAACTCCACCAGGGTGCGCACCTGCTCGTCCCAGGTCTCCCGCGAGACGTTCCTGGCCCGAAGGCCGTTGGTGCGGTCCCAGACCACCTGGGAGAAGTGGTTCCACCGGGCGTGGACCCCTTTTCGAGCCGCTCGAGCCACGTCCTCCGGGGCGACTCCGGCCGGGATGATGGCCAGGATTCGGTTCGGCACGTTGTAGACGGGTTTTCCCCTCTCGTCGAGAAGGGAGGTTTGGGGTTTCAGCTCGTCGGCCCCCCGGTTCAGGGCCGGGAAGATCAGCGTGCACGGCTCCTCGGTCTCGCCGGTCTCGTACTCCACGACCGCCCGGGCGGCAGCACGGCCCAGCTCGCTCAGGAGAAAGCTTCCGAACCAGATGTCCCGGGTCCGGCGACCTTGCTGGATGAACTCCTGCACCGGCCCGAGTGCGATGGCGAGAAGATGTCGGCTCTGGGTGCTCATGGTGCCACCTCCACGATGCGGCTCTCTTTTCCCTTCAGCCATGAGAGGAAGGCGGTTCGCAGCCGTTGGCCTCGAGGAACCCCGGGAGGCACGTTCAAACAGGAGAACAGGGCGGTGTCCCCGGGGGCGACCAGGAGATCGAACGGGGCAGCGGAGCCGTCCGAACGCGGGTCGTCGCTGGAGAGCACCACGTGCCCGTCCGGGTAGGCACGATTGAGCCACAGGGCGGCGGGGACGAAGGTGCCGTCTGCGAGCGGCAGGGCCTTCACGATGAGCGGGCTGGCCAGCCGTTCCTGGTCCTTCCGATCTTCAGGGCGCCTCCAGTGGAGCCTGAAGGGGCGGGGTTCCGGCTCGGGGTACGGGGTGTTCCTCCGGTCCCGTTTCTGAAACTGCCCGATGATGGGGAGGCCGAGGCCGGCCCTGGGCCAGGCAGGTGTGCGGTTGTGGCGGGGCGGGTGGGCCCAGCGCCTGTTCCCGGACAGGCGCCGGACCTTGTCTGCTTCCGGCCAGTTGGAGCGGCCCGGCCTCCGA
>CAYQMG010000068.1:0-10868 GCA_964418585.1 uncultured Gammaproteobacteria bacterium
CCGGAGCCCTCGATGTTGAACCCGATCCCGTACTTCTTTCCGTGGAACTCAATGTCCGACAGCTTCACGTGGAATGCAAGGTTCTGTGCCCGCACCTCGCGGATCGGCGTCTCGCACATGGCCCCGGAGTCCCAGTCGAACGTGACCTCGAACGCTCGGTCCACTCCGGAACCATCTTCGTAGGCCCAGACATAAGTGGGATAGCCAATGGTCATGCTCACCTCACACTCGCTCAGGTCCGAATCCTCCTCGCAGTCGCAATGGACGGTGACGCCGTCGGTCCCGGCCGTGGCCGTGCATCCGTCTGCGGTCGATGCAGTGCCGCCCTCGCCGCTCCCGCCGGTGAGCAATCCGGGGATCAGGTTGCGGAGCACGTTCTCAAGCATCCCTTCGGATCCAGAGAGGTTGCTGCTGGTACCCTCGACCCATGCCTCGGAGAGGTAGAGGGAGTCGGACGGTCTTTCGAGCGGCATGTTCACGCTCATGACCAACTCCGCCACGTCGGCGTCCTCCACCTCGTGGTATCGAATCTCGGGATAGGATACGGTCACCCCGCTCGAGGTGAGGGGGTTCCACCGGAGGATGGAGTCGGTGAAGTACCGGCCGAATCCGTCCTGGGTTTCGAGGAGCATGGTGAGGGTGTCATCCTCGATGGCCTGGGCGAACTGGCCTGAACCGCTGGTGCAGAGGATTTTCTGGAGGATGAACTTGACGGTCGAAGGGGCTATCCCGCCGGCGCTGACCGCGATGGTGACGTCGGGATCAGCGGCGCACAGGCCCATCACGGCGTGGTCCAGGTAGGTCAACTGGTTGGGAGCGCCGGTGCCGTAGTCCAGCAGGTAGGAAGCCCGGACAGTATAGGTGGCGGGGAACCCGGACACCATGACCTTGGTCGTGGTGGGCCCGCTCGAGCCGTCCATTCGGGGCATGGTGGTGATGGTGAGGGAACTGCTCGAGACCTCGAACTCCTGGATGGGCAAGGTGAAATCGAGCGTGACCCCTTCCAGTTCGCACTGGGCGTTCTCCTCGGGATAGAACTCCGCCCGCACGCCATCCTCGTCCACCCAGAGAGTGGAGGTGGTCAACGTACCCGACACGAAGTAGACCATGCCGTCCACCGACACCGCTTCACTGACCAGGTTGATGGAGCCCAGAGACCGGCCTTCCCACAGGGTGGCGATGTCGTCAAGGCCCGCGTAGGCGGTCACGGTGGAAGCGCCCGCCGCCCGGTCCGCGATGTACTGCGGCAGGATTCCATTGCTGTGGTCGTTCCGGTCGTACACGATCCGGTCGTGTCCGAAGCTCCAGACCTCATTGGAGAATCCCGAGGGGACCATGCTGTCTCCGAAGATGAAGATGTTCGCCTTGGTCGACATGATGTGCGGAGTCATGTCGTCCGGGGGAGGCGGGGACCCGGCACCATCGAACGGAATCGGCTGCGCCGTCCAGGTCGACGGGTCGGTCGATGTCCCGTTCGTGGGCTGGTCCCCATCGACATCCATGAGGTCGTCGGCGTCCATCATGGGTCCCGTATTCAGGTCCATCGTGGCCGCCGTCCCGGTCACCTGGGGCAACCCGTCCGACGTATCGCCGGTGTTGTCTCCGATGGGAATGGTCTCGTCCAACTCGGTATCGATCCCCAGGGCAGTGCCAGGCGCATTGAGTGCAAGTGCAGCCCCCACGGCCACGAACCCAGGAATCCAACTTGTATTCGTTCTCTTCATGTGTTCCTCCCACCTGCTTTCTCAGGGAATTCCGCCCGGCCAGGGCCGGGTGCCGACCTGCTCGAACACCCGCGATGACCAGGGCGTCGTCTTTTCGATGCCCCTCTAGTCCCGACGGCGCACAAACCTGACATGGCATTCGAAAAAAACCGCCGCCGCTGCCGGCCCGGAGCAAATCCGCTCCCGCCTGGCAAAACGCGGTGTTGACATGACACGGAAAGGCGGAATAGGATGGGCGTGCCCAACGTCCTATCAGCCTCTTGCCCGGGAACGCATCGCCGCTTCTCCGGGAACGGTTCGGTGCGTCGGGCTCGGTGTGCACTCGAACTCCACGAAGTCGGCGGGTAGCCATGAAGCTTTCGGTCATCATCCCTTGCTACAACGAGCGAGCAACCATTGCCACGCTGCTGGAGCGCGTGTTTGGGTCCTCCTACCCGGACAAGGAGGTGATCCTGGTGGACGACTGCTCGACCGACGGAACGCGGGAGTTGATCCGCGAGGAACTGTCGGCCGCCTACCCCGAGATGAAGGTCATCTACCACGAACAGAATCGGGGCAAGGGCGCTGCATTGCGCAGCGGTATCCAGGCCGCCACCGGGGACATCGTCATCATTCAAGACGCAGACCTGGAGTACGATCCCAACGAATACGAACAGGTGATCCAGCCGATCCTGGATGGACGGGCCGATGTGGTGTTCGGGTCGCGGTTCATGGGCGGAAACCCGCACCGGGTGGTCTACTACTGGCACATGATCGGAAACCGTGTGCTGACCACCCTTTCGAACATGTTCACGAACATCAACCTGACGGACATGGAGACCTGCTACAAGGCGTTTCGGCGGGAAATCATCCAGTCCATCACGATAGAAGAGGACCGATTTGGGTTCGAGCCGGAGATCACGGCAAAAGTGGCGAGACTCAACTGCCGGATCTACGAGGTGGGCATCTCCTACTACGGTCGGACCTACGAGGAAGGCAAGAAGATCAACTGGAAGGACGGGGTCTCGGCGCTGCGCTGCATCGTGAAGTACAACCTGCTCCGTTGAGTATCGCCGACCCCTGGGAGCAAGGATGTCTCGAACACAGATATGGGCTTCCGGTCTCCTGATCTGGTTGCTGGCGTTCGTGCTTGATTTCGGGTACTTCGCGGTGGATTCGAAGCTGGAGACCCCGGATTCCCGTTCCTACCTGGTCGCGGCCGAACACATGGTGGAAGGGCTGGGGTTCACCAACGAGGCGCTGGAACCCGAGACACGGCGCACCCCGGTCTACCCGGTGTTCATTGCCATATTTCTGGACATGGGCCTGACGCCCGAGGCGTTGGTGGTGGTGCAGCACCTGGTGCGGAGTCTGATCGCAGCCGGCCTGTTCTTGCTGACGCTTCATCTGGTGGGAGAGCCACTCATCGCCCTGGGGGCGGGTGTGGTTTTTGCGCTGGACTTCAGCTCTGTGGTCCTGGCCAACCGGGTGATGAGCGAGACCCTGTTCACGGCGGCCCTCCTGTTCCTGTTCTGGATGGCGGTCACACTCGTGCGTGCCCCCACCCATCGGTGGCTTCTGGCCTTCCTGGTCGGGCTGTTCGGCGGGTTCACCGTGCTCATCCGGCCGATCTCCCTCTTCTTTTTCGTCCCACTCGGCCTGTTCCTGCTGCTCACTCTGGGCAAGCGCGCGGCACTCCCCCTCGTGATGATGTGCTCGGCCTTCCCCATCTATCCCACGGCCTGGGCCGTGCACAACCGGAACGCCACCGGGGTGGCCACGGTGAGTTCCATCTCGGCCGACAACCTTCTCCGGTACCGTGCGGCAGGGGTTCTGGCTCTGGAGACCCCGGGAGATTTCACCAGCAATCTGCATGAATACCAGGAGCGGTTGACGAAGAGAGCCCAGGAGGAGGGACGGCGCAAGTATGGAGACGCATTTGACGCTCTGCCCCATGCGGTTCGGGCCGAGGTATACACTCGAGTGGCCATGGAGACGCTCCTGGAGCACCCTCTGTCGCTGGTGCCCCTGACGGCTCGAGGTGTGGTGACAGCACTCCTGGGAGGGGGTGCGGCGGCGCTGGCCGAGGTGACAGGGTTGAGTCAGGCGGCGGCGCGGCGGTTGGTGCTGGTCTACACGCTCCCCTGCCTGGTGTTTGCGTTGTTGGGGATCGGGGATCTGTTCAGGCGCCGGCGGGACCTTTGCTATCTGATCTTTTTCTTTCTGGCTTACTTCGTGGGTATCTCGGCCGGAGCAGAGGCCTACTCGCGCTTCCGGGTCCCGGTCATGCCCATGTACGCCATGGCCGTCGCTGCAGGCTTGTATTCTGCGTGGAACCGGTTTATGGTGAGACACGAGCACCGGGCCGGGAACGTCCCGGCCGCCACGTCGTAACACCGGGCGCCCGGGCAAGGGGCTCACGGCTGACCCCGGGCCTCACCGCGGCGTCCTGGAACGAATCGCCCTGGGAGGAACTTCGATGCCGTTCGACTGGCTCCATGCGCAGGTTCCAGCGGAATTCAAGTCATCAGAGCATGACAAGGCCACGGCCATGTACCTCGAGGAAGCGCGAGAGCGGGCCGCGTTGTTGCGTCGACTCGGGTGGGGGAAATCCGCGGTTTTGAGTCGCGTTCGCCGGAACTTCGAGTGGGGGTTTGAACTCCACACGCACCCCGCCTTCATGAACCAGTTGCCCGAGGTGGTGGAGCAGGTATTTCGCCACCCCGTACCCTGACCGGTGGTCCGGGACCGGCCGTCAGTGGGCTTGCCCCGGAGGACCTTGAAGCAGTAGCGGACCCTTGCCGATGTGCCCCGTCCTCGTCTCCCTCGTGATCCCTACCCTCGACCGTGCCGGGGATCTGCGGCGTCTCCTCGCATCCATTCAGAGACAATCGGTGACCGCGCTCGAGGTCATCGTGGTGGACAACGGGAGCAAGGATGAGACGGCCCAGGTGTTGCAGCAGGCTGGAATCCCGGTCCGGGTCATCTGGAACAGACGGAACCTGGGGGCGGCGCATGCCAAGAACCAGGGGATCGTGGCCAGCCGCGCGCCCCTTGTGTGGTTTCTCGACTCCGACACCGAATTGTATGACCCCGATGTCGTCCGGCGGGCACTGGATCTCATGGCGACCTATCCGGGCATCGGTATCCTGGGTGGGGAAATGACCCTGGGACCGGACGGCCGGATCGTCTACCATGTGAAGGCCTTTCGCCGCAACGGCGAGACCCGGGACATGCCCGAAACCGACCCGGTCCGCCTCCGCGTGTGCGACTACCTGCCCACGTGCAACTGCCTGGCTCGAAAATCCCTCCTGGAGGCATGGGGTGGGTTCGATCCGGCCTATTTCGTGCTCAGTGAGGACGACGAACTGGGTCACGCGGTGCGACGCGCCGGGGCACTGGCCGTGTTCGATGCGTCGGTGACGGTGATTCACCACCTCTCCACTCGCGGCCGCGTCACCAGCCTCGAGCTTGCCAACCGCAACCGGGTCCGGTGCGCCCTGCACAACCTGCCCGCGCCAGAGGTCCTCCGCCTCCCCCTTCGCGAGATTCAGGAACTCCTCTCCTGGGACAGTGTCTCCTCGCTCGGCAGCACCGACACCCAGATGCTCCTGGACCGATATCTCGGGGGTTTCGCAGCCGACCTGGCCCGATCCCACCCCCGGACCCGTCCGATCGCAACCGCGGTGTTCGGCGCCCGCTACCTGTCGTCGCTGGTCAAGGCCTACTGGTACCACCTGGGCAGGGTGCCGGAAATCCTGCGTATCCGACGCGCCCGGCCCAACTTCCTCGCCCAAACCCGCATTTCCGGGAGCCCCTGACCATGGTCCGCTTCTTCGGAACCAAAACCACCGCCATCGAGCAGGCCTACCGCGTATGGACCCGACTGCCTCGATCCATCCGTGCCCACGCCGCGGCCCTCGGTGCACGCGCGGCTCGAGCCCGCCTCCAGAATCGAGCCGGTCCAGTGCGCCTGGTCCTGTTCGTCACCAACCGCTGTACGCGCACCTGTCGATACTGCCTCTACTCGAGTCACCTGAACGACCCTGCGATTCAGGAACTTGCCATCGAGGAATTCGAACGCCTGGCCCGGTCCCTTCCCGAGCGGCTTCACCTGCTGACGTTCACCGGCGGCGAACCTCTTGTCCGCGAGGATCTCCCGGCGATCGCTCGAGCTTTCTGGCGGTTCAACCGGACGCGCAAGATCTCGATCGTGACCAACGGAGATCTGCCGGAGCGTGCCGAGGCGGTGGTCAGGGAAATCCTGCAACAGACGCGGGTAACCCTGGACCTCCAGGTGTCGGTCCAGTCCTGCGACGACCTTGCCATCGGCTCCCCCGTGGCCGACACCCTCGACCGGTTCGTCTCCCTGGCACGGTCCCACCGACGGATCGGCCTGGTCGCCGCGCTGACCACCATCAGCCAGGACAACCTCCCCGGCTTCCCCGACCTCATGGACACACTGGCACGGGACTGGCCGGTGCTCCACAAGTACCAGTTCGTCCGGGGCGTCCCCGGAATGGTGTTCCCGGTCGGACCGGCGCGAACCTCCGACCTCACCCCTCCGGACCTGGCCCACCTGTCACTCGACCTCCAGGAACAGGCCCGGGTCATCGACCTGGTTCGGTCACGCCTGCCGCACAACCGCCACCCGTTCATGACCTGGAGTGAACTGGTTCAGCTCGAGTTCGCCCGGGAGATACAGGCGACCGGGCGGGCAATCTTTCCATGCCGTGCGGGGCAGGTCGATTGCGTCGTGTTCGAGGATGGCCGACTCTCCCTGTGCGAGAACCTGGAGCCGGTGCTATCCCTGCGCGACCTGGGCATGGATCTCGGCAAGGCCTGGCGGTCTGGACCGTTCCAGGCAGCGGTGCGGCGGGCCGAAGGGTGTGCGTGCACCCATCCGTGCAACCTGTCCACCTCCATGGTGTTCGATCGAGCGGGATTGGACCCGCTACTGGTGGCCGGCCCTGACAGGCCCGGGGAGCGGTGACGACCGGGGAGCCCCCGGCTTTCGGGCGAAGAGGTAGAGACAGGGATCTGCAGACGTGTCTTGCTCCAACAGGAGGTACCCCCCGCCGGACATCACCTGCTTCGCCGCCGATTCCCACGGCGTCTCCTCCCCATCCCCCGCACGGTCCCCGGCCGGCGCCGCACGGTCGTCCGCGCGCAATGTGCATGCGGGGTCCGCCACCAGTACCCACCGAGCAATCTCGATCCGGCTGACGTCCGGCCAGGCCGCCACGTCCACGCACGGGTTGCGCGCAGTCAGGATGAAACGCACGTCCTGGAAATCGCCCGGGAAAAGTATCTGGACCAGGTTCGAGGCAGAGCAGCCCAGGGCCGTCATGTTGCGGTAGAGCAGCCGGGCTTCTCGGGCGTGACGGAAGGTGGTCTGTGGCTCCAGGTCCGGGATGAACTCGAGTTCGAACACTTGGCGCATGTCCGGCATGAAGTCGTAAGGGCCGAGCCATCCGGCCAGCGGGCGGGTTGGTGCAGGAAACGAGCGATTGAACCACTGGACCCCGGCGAGGACCCAGAGAGAGGCGAGCAGGGCCGCGGCCAGGCGTCGCGATCGGAGAGTCCAGAGGCCGAGCACGGTGATCACGGGAACCACGGGCAGGACCGCAAAAACATAGTTCGGGTGCTTCTTGCTGACCACGCTGAAAGCTGCGAGAGGCAGGAAAAACCATGAAAGAAGTTCCGCCCTGGCCGGTCCACGACGGACGTACAGCACGAGTCCGGCCAGGAAGGGCACAAACAGGATAGGGGATACACCCAGATGATACAGATACCGAACGTACGCGGTCAATGCGGGGAGGCTCCAGCGGTCGTGGTACCGTTCGAAGGTGGGGGAGGCCATTTCCGACTGGATGTAGGCCGCGTCCTGCTGAAACATGCCGTTGTGCCACACCACGAGCCCGAGCAGGGTGGCGGTGACGGCGCCAAGGACGAGAGGCTTCCACCGCGCGACCCGGCCCTGGAGCGGGTCCTGTCCCAGCACGAGGCCGCGGAGGCCCGCCCCGAGCGCCATGGCCCCGATGGCGGGGAGATAGGACATGTTGTCCGTGCTCATGGGGCTGAGGTCCACGCCCAGGGCGGCGAACAGGAGAAACCCCAGGGTCGGCAGCGGACGGCTGAAGCTCCTGGACCGGATCAAGCAGGCGGCGGCTGCGGCGAGGCAGAAGTAGTGGGGCACATGGGGGGTCCACCGCCGGGCCATGACCGCCACGTCCGGGTAAAGGGGGAAGAGGGCGGCCATGGCGAGCCCGGCCCAGGGACCTGCCAGGCTGCGGCCGAGGTCGAACAGCGCGACCTGGGCGCCGACCAGGAAAATCAGAACCAGCCAGAGAAGGCAATCCGGGTGGGTGCCGAACAGGTGTCTCAGGCCGAGAGCGGCCCAGATGATCCAGCCGGGCTGCACGTCCCGGGCGACCCGACCGAGGCTCCCGTCCGCCTCCGCGTGGACCAGGGAGGAGACATGCCACAGCATTTCGGCCACGGCCGGACGCCCCACGCTCTGGTCCACGTGGATCCAGTAGAGCATGAGCCCGGCATGCACGCCAATGGCGATCACCAGCAGGAACACCGGGAAACGAGGGGAAGAGAAAAAGCCTCGCATGGGCGATGTGCCGACCTCGCTACAAGGGCCGCCGACCCGCCCCGCACAGGACAGGCCAGGCTGCCGGTGTCCGGCCGGCGCTGCCGGCTGCCTCTGCCCCGGTGCGCCGGCCCCTGCCAGGATACTTACCACGCCTCCAACGGCCTGTCAGGCCCACCAGGCCCCGATTCTCACGCCGATTCCAATGCAGACTCACGTGGCCACCGGCGTAACCCCGGCCTCCCCGTCCCCCGCTTCCACCTTCGGCCTGGTCACCACGGTCGCATCCTCGTCCGGCTCCACATCCCCCCTGTCCGCCCCCTGGTCCTCTCGCTCCACCGTGGGCCAGGCGATCCCGGGCATTACCCCGGCCGGATCGAACGGGCGGGCATCGTCCACGTAGGCCATGGGGAAAGAGCAGGTCCGGATGGCAAAAATACCCATCGACGCACCGTTCCCGGACGCGCGCTGGCCCTCGAGAGGAAGGCGGGCAGACATGATCACGGTGGATCGGTTCCAGTTCAGGACGCCGACCCGGAGCCGATACCGGGCCTCCTCCACCATCTTCCTGGAGGTCGTGAAAATCGAGGTCACGAGTCCTCGCATGCTCCGATCATGGCAGGCGACCGCTTCCTCGAAATCGGAAACCACGTACACCTCGAGCGCAGGCCCCACAATCTCCTCGCTGGTCACGTACCTGCGCCGCACCTTGGGGTTGATCCGAACGATGGACGGCCGGACAAAATATCCGTCCGGATCCAGCTTCACCCGCCGACCCCGCCGGATCACCTCGTGGCCCTCCTTCTCCACACCCCTCTGGTACACCGTGAACCGCCGACGCGCTGCCTCGCTGATCAACGGCCCCAGGAACACATCCTGGGCCAGCCCGCTCCCGATGGTCATCCCGTCGATCCCCTCGGCCAAACGCTCCACGAACCGGTCGGCTATCCCTTTCGTCACAATCACCCGGGTGGTCGAACTCCGCCGCTGCCCCGCGGTCAGACACGCACCATAGGCGACCTCGTAGGCGGCCTTGTCCAGTTCCGCATCGTCGAGTACGATGGCCGTGCCTCGCCCACATGTGTTCAGCACCTGCCGCTTCCACGGCTGCTTCAGGAGGGACGCTTGCAGTTGCTGGGCTGTCTCCAACGACCCGTCCAGATGTACCGCATCCACGTCCCGGTGCGCTGCAAGACGGGCCCCCACCCCCTTCCCATTCCCCTGGATCATCGCAAACACACCCCGGGGAAAACGCGCACGATCCATCATCTCCGCCAGCACCTGGCCCACGGCCGGCGTGTACTTGGAAGGCTTCAAGATGACCGTGTTGCCGGCCAACAAGGCTGGTATGATGTGGATACTCGGCAACTGCAGCGGCATGCTGTAGGTCCCGAGTACCGCCACCACCCCTCGAGGATGAAACTCACACCCTCCGTTCAGTTCCTTCAGGCGCCATCCTTCCAAAAGCGGCACACCTTCCGCCAACGTCACGTCGATACGCTTGATCGTGGCCAGGACCTCCGCGTGCGCCTCCCACCGGGGTTTCCCGGTCTCCCGCGAGATCACCCACGCCACAAAATCCACGTTCGTCGCCAGCGCGGCCCGGTACCGCTGAAGACAGTTCGCACGCTCCTCCACCCCCGCCCGGTGCCAGGCTGGGAACGCTTCCCGCGCAAACCGCACGGCATGATTCACCGCGCGCTTGGTAAACGGAAACCTGCCGACCCGGTCCTCCAGGTCGCCCGGATTCACGCTGTTGATGTAGCCGTCCACCTCTGGAAGCTTCACAAAGCTCCCATTCAGGTAGTTCCCTTTCCGGACGAAAGCCAGGTTCTCCCAGATCGACATCTGCTGCGCCGCCAGTTCTGATTCCTCTCCCGCGGCCGGACCCTCTTCCCGGCCGAAAAGCGCTCCATTGTAGCTGAGTCACCTCCTGACCTGCAACGCTTTCGTCCCGGGGCACGGTCACCCCTGAGACCTCCTGACCGGAATGGTTCCCGGAGGTGTCCGGTGCCGGCTCGAGGATGGGGGAGCACGGTGGGCGAACCCGGGTGGGGACGCCGCGGGGGGCGTGTCAGTGGGCCGTCTCGCTCGTGGGCGGGATTTCCAACTGGAGCTTCAGCTTCAAGGCGAGCGAGAGGTCCTGCCCGAGTTCAAGTGCCCGGGTCGCGTACTTGCGTGCGGCCTCCTGGTCCCCTTGCTTGAGCAGCACCTCGGCCATCACCATGTTTGCGCCGCCCAGATCCGGGTCGAGGGCGAGCGCCTGCTTGGCTTCCTTGGCCGCCAGATCGTTGACCCCTCGAGCCAGGTGGATCTTGGCCACCAGTTCGTGCGCCAGGGCGAAGTCAGGCTTCAATTTCAATGCCTTCTCCGCAGCCTCCAGTGCCGTGCGGTGCGCTCCGATGCTGAAATGGGCCTCGGCGAGGTTGAAATAGAGGTCTGCCGAGTTCGGGAACGTCTTGAGGGCCTTTTCATAGGTCTGGATCGCCGCGAAGTTGTCCCCGTTGCGGCTCCTCAGTGCGCCCAGGGCAAGGTGGTTCCAGAGAAAGCCCGGATCGAGTTCG
>CAYQMG010000069.1:0-48870 GCA_964418585.1 uncultured Gammaproteobacteria bacterium
CCACCAGGTCCTCTGGAAGTGCGCCGCAGTTGACCGGAACAAACGCACCCTGGCCGCGGTCGCTCCGCTCGTGGATCGCTCGAGCCACCAGTTCCTTGCCCGTGCCGCTCTCCCCGGTGATGAGCACCGTGATGTCCAGTCGGGCCGCCTGGTCGATCTGACGGTAGACCTCGGACATGGCCGCACTGTCCCCCACGAGCGTCCGCGATCCGGTGTAGACCTCGAGCCGCTTCTGGAGATCGCTGGCGTGGTCCTTCAGGCGCTTGCGTTCCACGGCCCGGGCCACTTTGAGCCGGATGTCACCTGGATCGAACGGCTTGCGAATGTAGTCGTAAGCCCCCTCCCGAATGGCCTCGACCGCCTTTTCCACCGACGCATAGGCGGTCATCAAGATGACCTCGGCATCGTGCCCCTGGGCCTTCACGGCCCGGAGCACTTCGAATCCATCTGCGCCCGGCATGCGGATGTCAGTGACCACCACGTCGAACGGCTCGGACGCGATCGCAACCAGGGCCTGGGAGCCGTTGGAACAGGTTTTCACAGAGTACTCCTCCGAAAGGATTCGGGAGAGCAAGTTCAGCATGTTCGGCTTGTCGTCCACGACCAGGACGCGGGGCCTGACCATTCGAGCCTCCTCGGTTCACGGGAGCAGGGAGGAAGGCGCCGGGCAAGGGGTGGCTCCGCCCGGCGCTCCGGAGTGCCGCCATGAGCGACGGATCAGTGCTGTTGGTGTCCTTGCCCGGACCCATGACCTTCGGGACGCCCCTTGTCCGCTCCGGCCACGATGTCCCCGCACCGGAGCATCTTGGCGCCCATGTAGGGATTGGCCACCGTGGCGCCCTTTTGAACCCACGATCCCTTGGCCATCGAGCAGTATACCACGTTGAGCCCGGCCGGCTCACTCATGGTCACCCACATCGCCAGCGGCCGGGAAAGCTCCTTGAATGCCTCACGCGCCCCCTCGAGTCCCTTGGCCTCCCTCAGCTTGCGCGCCGACGCCTGAATCTGGTCCGGCAGCTTCCGGTAGTGGTCCGCATGTTCCCCGGTCACCCGGGACGTGTCCAGTTTTCCGGCCAGCGCTTCGATACGCGCCGCAGCCCCTGCCACCCCTTCCGTACTGTCGGAAGCCAACGCTGCCCGAACCCGGGCATATTCCTCGAAAATCGGTCCCATCTGCTTGTCGAACCCCTCGGTACCGGCTCGAGCCGGGGTAGAGAGGAGCGTCAGTGCGCCCAGGAGCGCGATGGCCGTTGCCGTCGCGGAGAGCGGGAGCCGCAGGTGTTGAAAACGGATCATGAGATACCTCCATGAAATGATGTTGGTGTGACTGTGGTTACTTCGATCCCAGCAATTCCCGGTGGACCATGCGCTTCCAGAGCAGGTAGACCGCCGGAATGATGACCAGGGTCAGGACGGTGGACGACACGAGGCCGCCCACCATGGGTGCGGCGATTCGTTTCATGATTCGGGTTCCGGTTTCGGTTCCGAACATGACCGGGAGCAGGCCGATGGTGGTGGTCGCCACGGTCATCAGCTTGGGCCGAACGCGGTCCACCGCGCCTTCGATGATGACCGACTTGAGGTCGGCGATGGACTTGAGGCGTCCCTCGGACCGCCATTTCTCGAACGTCCCATCCAGGTAGACGAGCATGACCACGCCGGTTTCAGCAGCGAGGCCTGCCAGGGCGATGAATCCCACCGTGGCTGCCACGGACAGGTTGTACCCGGCCAGGTACATGAGCCAGATTCCTCCGATGAGGGCGAAGGGCAAGGTCACCATGACCACGATACTTTCCACCACGTTGCGGAAGTGGATGTAGAGCAGGAGGAAGATGATCGCGATGGTCAGGGGCACCACCACGGCGAGTCGCTTGTTGGCCCGCTCCATGTACTCGTACTGGCCGGACCAGACCACGGAGACGCCGGGTGGGAGGTCCACCTGGTCTGCGATGATCTTCTTGGCCTTTTCCACGAAACCGCCCACGTCGGACGTTTTCAGGTCCACGTAGATCCAGGCGGTGCGCCGTGCGTTCTCGCTCTTGATGGCAGGGGCGCCCTTGACGATCGAGATGTCTGCCACGCTGGCCAGGGGGACCGCATGCCCCATGGGGGTGGGCACGGCGACGCGCCTGAGCGACTCGAGGTCGCCGCGAAGTTCTCGAGGGTATCGGATGTTGATGGGGTAACGCTCGAGACCTTCCACGGTCCAGTCCACGTTCATGCCCCCGATGGCGCTCCGAATGACATCCTGGACATCTCCCACGGTGAGTCCGAACCGGGCGGCGTCCTCCCGTCGGATCTGGATATCGATGAAATTCCCACCCACGACGCGCTCAGAATAGGCGGACAGGGTGTCTGGCATTTCGCTCACCAGCGCCTCGATACGTTCGCCCACCTGTGAGAGGACCTTCAAGTCCGGCCCCATGAGCTTGATCCCCACCGGGGTCTTGATACCGGTGGCCAGCATGTCGATACGGGTCTTGATCGGCATGGTCCAGGCGTTGGTCACCCCGGGGAACTGCACCATGTCGTCGAGTTCCTGGATGATGTCCTCGATGGTCTTCCCTTCCGGCCATTCCTCTTCAGGGGTGAGAATGATGGTGGTCTCCACCATGGAGAGCGGGGCTGGATCCGTGGCTGTCTCGGCGCGGCCGATCTTGCCCAGCACGTGGGCCACCTGTGGGTGTTGCGCGATGATCTTGTCGGTCTGCTGGAGCAGTTCTCGTGCCTTCGTGATGCTGATTCCCGGCGGCGTCGTGGGCATGTAGAGCAGGTCGCCCTCGTTGAGAGGCGGCATGAACTCGGACCCCAGCTTCGAGTAGGGGTAGTAGGAGACGAGCGCCACCACGATGGCGATTGCAACCGTGGCGAGGGGGAAGCGAAGCACGCCGTGAATGATGGGCTTGTAGATCCAGATGAAGAATCGACTGATGGGATTCTTCGATTCACTTGGGATCCGGCCGCGCACGAAGTAGTACATCAGGACCGGGATGATGGTAATGGCAAGGACCGAGGAAGCCCCCATGGCAAACGTCTTGGTGTAGGCCAGGGGAGAGAACAACCGCCCTTCCTGTTGCTCGAGGGTGAACACCGGCAAAAAGCTGATGGTGACGATGACCAGGGAGAAGAAGAGGGCCGAGCCCACTTCCTTGGCCGACTTGATTACGAGTTCGAGCTGAGTCAGACCGTGATCGCGCTCCTTGTGCTTGTGCAGGTTCTCCACCATCACAACCGAGGCGTCCACCATCACACCGATGGCGATCGCGATGCCTCCCAGGCTCATGATGTTGGCGTTCACCCCCATCCATCGCATGATGATGAAGCTCACCAGGATCCCCACGGGCAGGGTGAACAGGGCCACGAACGCGGACCGGAAATGAAGGAGGAAGACGATGATCACCAGGGCGACCACGATCATCTCCTCGGTGAGCTTGTTCTTCAGCGTGTCGATGGCACGCAGAATCAGGTGCGACCGGTCGTAGGAGGTGTGGATCTCCACCCCTTCCGGAAGCCCGGCCTCGAGTTCCTTCAGTCGCGCCTTCACACGCTTGATGACCTCGAGCGCGTTCTCTCCGAAACGGATGATCACAATGCCGCTGACCACCTCTCCCTCGCCGTTCATCTCCATGAGCCCACGGCGGATTTCAGGTCCGAGCTGGATGTTGGCGATCTGGGACAGGAGTATCGGCGTGTGCGTCTCCTTGTCCACGGCCACCGGGATGGTCTCCAGATCTTCAATCGACTGGATGTACCCCTTCCCCCGGACCATGAATTCGGTCTCCCCCATTTCCAGCAGTCGGCCTCCTACATCAGTGTTCGAACGCTTGACCGCCTGGTTCACCTGCTTCAAGGTCAACCCGTATGCTCGAAGTTTCTCCGGATCCACCTCGATCTGATACTGCTTCACATACCCGCCCCCGCTGGCCACCTCGGCGACTCCAGGGAGACTCATGAGTTCATATCGGAGGTACCAGTCCTGGATCGACCGGAGTTCGGCCAGGTCGTGCCGGTCCGACGTGAGGGAGTAGATGTACACCCAACCCACGCCGGTGGCGTCCGGGCCGAGTTGGGGGGTGACCCCCTTGGGGAGGCGGCCCTGGACGAAGTTCAGGTACTCGAGCACCCGGGACCTCGCCCAGTAGAGGTCTGTGCCGTCCTCGAAGATGATGTACACCATGGAGAAGCCGAAGAAGGAGTAGCCCCGAACCGTGGTGGCGTACGGCACGGAGAGCATGGCGGTGGTGAGGGGATAGGTGACCTGATCCTCCACCACCTGCGGCGCCTGCCCCGGGTACTCGGTGTAGATGATGACCTGAACGTCCGAAAGGTCTGGAATGGCATCCACCGGCGTCGTCAGCATCGCCCAGACGCCCACCATGATGACCACGCCGGTGATAAGGATGACGAAGAACCGGTTCTTGACGCTCTTTTCGATGATCCATTCGATCATGATGTTCCCCTGAGCAAGGCGCGCATGCACCTATCGTCGCTTTTCCACCAGGTTCATGCCGCAAATGGGACACGTGCCGGGGCCGTCCTCGACCACCGTGGGGTGCATCGAGCAGGTCCAGTAGCTGGTTCCCTCCCGGGTTTCCTGGAGTTCCTCTGTCCGCTCATCGCCGCCTGATGCCGGCCCCATCGCCTTCTCCTTGTACTGGAGTCGGGCTTCGAGCAGCTTGGCGACCGCTTCCTGGAGCTGGCTCTCCGAGTCGAGCAGGAACTGACCGGACACCACCACCCGCTCGCCTTCCTCGAGCCCGGAGAGGACCTCGGTCCGGTGGTCCGATCCGACCAGGCCGGTTACGACCTCCCGGGCCTCGTACCGCCCCATTCCCTTGGCCACGAACACGAGCTGTCGCTCCCCGGAGTCGAGAATCGCCTCGGTCGGAATGGCCAGCACGTTCTCCTTGCGTTGAGAGGTGATGCGTACGGTGGCAAACATGCCCGGCTTGAGTTCTATCCCTGGATTGGGGAACTCGAGCCGGACGGTCAACGTGCGACTCCGCTTGTTGAGCGTGGGATAGATGTAGGCCACGCGGCCTTGCCACTGTTTTCCGCGCTGAAAGGAAAGCTCCATGGTGGCGGATTGCCCCTCCTTCACCCAGGGCGCGTCAAATTCGTACACCTCCGCGTTCACCCAGATCGTCTGCAGGTTGCCGATCCGGTACAGGTCGGCCCCGGCCTCCACTCGAGCACCTTGCACGATGTTCTTGTGCAGCACGTACCCCGACTGAGGGGCGGTGACCACCACCCGGCGGTGGGCGTTGCCGTCCGCCACGATACGGTCCAGGTGCCACCGTGGAATGTCCCAGAGTTCCAGACGCTTCGCCGCTGACCGCGCCAGGGCGCTGTCCTTGCCCGCGGTGTTCACGGCCAGCAGGTACTCCTCCTGGGCCGACACCAGTTCCGGCGAGTAGATACTGAACAAGCGCTGACCCTTCTTCACGTATTGACCCGTCTCGTCCACCCAGATCTTCTCGACCCAGCCGGAGTAGCGGAGATTGACCACCGAAATCTCATTTTCCGCCACATCCACTTCCCCGATGGTACGCACGTGCCGGGAGAGCGCTCCCCGCTCCACCGGGGCGATTCGAACGCCCATGTTCTGGACCACCACCGGGTCAATGCGGACGAGACCCGCAGAAGAGCCCCCGCTCTCTTCCTCGTAGACCGGAACCAGATCCATGCCCATCGGGGATTTGCCCGGCTTGTCCGATATGTAGGTCGGGTCCATCGGGGCCACCCAGTACTTGATCTTGCCCTTCTTCGCTCCCCCGGGCACGCCGCCGGCCTGGTCAGAAGACACGGCCGGCCCGCTCTCGGACGACACCGCTGTCGAGGGTCCACTCGAGTGCTCCAGGGCACCTGCCTCACCCCCCTCGGCCTCGTCCTTTGCCACCAGGTCCATGCCGCAGATCGGACAGGCACCCGGCTGCTTCTCGATGATCGTGGGGTGCATGGGGCAGGTGTAGAAGGTCTCGGCCGCGCGTGCCGTGTGGCGCCACGCCCCGGCTTCGGCCGTTGCCTGGTTTTTCGCCGAACTCTGCCACCAACTCGGGACGGCCCACATGGACACCCCCAGCAGGAGGCCCGCGCCCAGGAGGCCCGCGCCGAATCCCAGGGGCTTCCCCGCCCAGGACTTCGACACCTCGCCCAGTCCGACACCTCCGGTCCGACCGTTTCGTTCCGTCTTCATCGACTACTCTCCTTTCGAGCCGGACACCGTAACCAACGTCCCGGCAAGGGTTTCCACCTGAATGCTCCGTATGCGGGTCTCCACCACCGCCTCACGCAACGCCCGATCGAACTCGAGAAGCTGAAGCTCCGCCTGGTAGAGTGAGGCGAAGTCCGCACGATCCACCCGGTAGGCCGTCAACGTCGCGTCCAGCGTGGTGGTCGCGTCCGGGATGAGCTTGCCCAGGTAGAACTCGGCCTTGCCCGCAGCGCGCTCCCAGGCGGCCAGCGATGAGGCCAGCATATCGGCGATCTGGTCGACCACACTCAGGCGGGTCTGCTCGATCGCCTCCGCCGACTCCCGTTCCTCAGCCGCTCGAGCACTGGATCGCCCCAGAAAGTCGAGTGGGAGGGGCACGGCCACCCCGACGGAAAAAAAGTCCGTGCCCGGGTCCGGCGTGGCGGCCGACCGAATCCGATAGCCGGCCCACACGGTGACATCGGACCAGCGTTCGTAACGGGCCAGGTCCGCCGCCGCACGCCTCGCGTTCGCCTCGGCCTCCAGTTGCTTCAGCCACGGCCGGTGCTCGGACGCTGCTGATTCCAGCGCCTCGAGCGTCCAGGTGGGCTTGACAGGAGACACGGTCTCCGGCGTCCCGATGGGCGTGGTTACCTCACGATGAAGGGCCGCGTTGATGGTCGCCGTGAGAGACCGGTCGCGCTCCGTGAAATCCTTCAAATCGTCCTCGAGCCTGTCGCGAAGCACCTGGAGTCGGAGCAGATCGTGCTGACCCACGGACCCGGTCTGGTACTTGGCCCGGACCGACTCGAGCAGCGAGTCGACCAGGTCGATGTGCTTGGTCGTGATGGCCTGGAGTTGTCGGGTCAGCGCGAGTGTCCAGTAAGCCTCCTGGACCTTGCCGGCGAGTTGGAGCTTCCGCTCTTCCAGTTCCCATCGCCGCGCCTCGGTGTCCTGAAGAACAACCGCCTCCCGGCGCCGGTTCTTCCCCGGCAAGGGAAACGTCTGCTGCAACTTCAACTGCACCCCAGACATGGGCGAATCGTCGAGCGCCCAGGTGTTCCAGGGTACGTTCGAGTACTCAAGGGCAAACACCGGATCCCCGAAACGCTGAACCGCTCGGGCACGGCTCTCGAGCGCGGCTATCCGGGACTCGAGCGCATCGATGCCCGGGTTTCGGGCCACCGCCTGTTCTGCAAGCACCACCGGGTCGTCGAGGTCCTCGGACGCCATGGCCGAGATCGGCCCCACGGCGACGGCCGACATGGCGAGCGCTGCAATCAACAATGGGTTCGAGAAGCGTCTCCTGGAGGTTCCCATGCGCATGGTCCACGGTCCTTCAAGCATTGGGGTTTGTTCGCCCCAGATCTTCGGTCGATCCAGGAGCTTTTCGTCGTGGGGAAGGTACAATTCGGGTGCCATGGATGGTGTTTTTCATGAAGTGGGTTCGATTCTGTATGCTGTCTCACGGGAAAACCCGCGGGCAGAGGCCGAGATTCGCAGTTGAACCGCGTCTGCACGGGTTCCGACGCGGGGTGTCGCGGGTCGGGGCGCGTTTCTCCCATCCACTGTCACCCTGGAGGTGACACAAGCTTCCGGGCGGGCGGGTCCCGGAGACCTTGGGCGGCTGGAACGAGCGTGAGAGCGGCGTGTTTCGGACTGTCACCCTGGAGGTGACACCCTGGGGGAAAGTGCAACCATGGAGGAGACGCAGGGTTGGAGGAGCGGGGCAGGCCGGTGTGTGTCGGGTCACTTCCAGCGTCGAGGGTCGAGCAAGGAGCGGTGGAACGCCATCAAGAAGGCTGCGATGAGTCCCACGAAGACGAACCAGAGTTGCAGGTTGGAGAAAGGGATCCCCTGCAGCAGGAAAGGGCCTCGGCGCCAGTCCTGGAGGTGGAGCAGTGGGGAGAGGCGCCAGTCGCGGTAGATCAAGTTGTCCTTGAACAGGTTGACGATGCGCGCGTCCCAGAGTGCGATCCGCACCTTGTAGTAGTAGCTGATGGGTTCGCCGAGGGCGAGGTGCGCCTGTTGGGAGACACACAGGAAGAGTATTGTAGTGATGGACCAAACCTTTCTCCCACCTTGCTGGAGCACGCGGGTGACGGTGGGGACGGCGGGGAGGAGGAGGAATGGGATGAGGGGCACCAGGTAGCGGGGGCCGAGGCAAAACCCACCGTGCCAGTCGCTCCTCGAGGCGATGAAGACGATCCGGCCTGTGGCAGCCAGGGCGAGGACGGAGCTGAGGAGGCGGTTGGAGCGGTGGAACGAGGGCCAGCAAGCGACTCCAACCAGGACGGCCGGGGAGTACCAGAGCAGGCCCTTGCCGCTGCTGAAGAGCAGGCCGGTAAGCCCCTCCCACGGAACGATGAACCGTCCGTACTCGAGCCGCTCGTAAATGGCCATGTCGGCGGTGCGTCCGGTCTCCAGCGGATTTCCGAAGCGCGCGGCGTTGTAGAATGCGAGGAATGCGAGCACGGTGCCGGCGCCGAGGAGCCATGCAGTTGCGGCTCGTTTCGTCGACGGGTGGGGCGTGTTTTGAGAATTCGTTGAAGGCTCGAGGTTGCAGTTCGAGGGTCGGGTGCGGGTGATGCCGATGGCGTAAGCGAGGAAAAATGGGAGGAACAGCACCGAGGTGATGTGAGCGAGGACGGACATGCCGAGGCAGGCGCCGGAAAGGATCAATCGTGTGGTGCGCGGGGAGGTGTGGTGGGTACGGTAGTGGGGGTCTTCTGTGATCAGGAAGAGGAGGGCGAGGAGTGCGAACGTGGTGGCTGCGGGTTCGCTGAAAAAGGTTCCGGAGTAGGGCCAGGCCAGGGTACCCAGCCCGTGCAGGACTGCAAAGACCGATGCGGTGGCACGGGAGCGGCTCATGCGCAGGACGATGAGCCACATCACCGCGGCTCCCAGTGCGCCGCAGGCAATGTTCAGGAACGAGGCCACGAAACGGTGGAGATGAGGACGCATGTCGTCCGGCCGGGTCCCGGCGAAATAGTCCCGCATGCCCGTACCCACGAAGAAGCTGAGGGGAATCCATTTCCGGCTCGATTCGAACCAGGTGGTGTGCTCGAGCAGGTCGGCAAGCAGGATGAGTGGAGAGGAGAGCACACTGAGTTGGGGGCCGAAAATCGAGTGGAGACGCCCGTCCCGGCCCTCGGCCACTCCGAACTCCGGCCAGGTCTCCAACCGGGTGGAGACCTCGAGTCGGCCGGTGGCGGCCAGTTGCTCGCCGGCGCGGAATACGACCTCGCAGTCGGGCGACCGAACGCCGCCGTAGGCCATCAGGAGATACGGAACGGCGATACCGATCGCCACCGTGGCGAACCAGCGCAACTCTCGCCAGGTCATGCTGCCTCCACCCTGCGAGGACCGCGGCCGGACTCGAGGCGGGCCGTGGTCGAGCTTTTCCGGCGCTTCTGAATCATAGCACCTGGGTTAGGGGGGTGAGCCAGGACTTTTGTTGTACCGGCGCTCGAAGCGGGGCGCCAGCCGAGTTGGTGCACAACAGGGCTGGAATCCTGTGTGTCGTGCCTGAAACCAGGCGTCGGGGGAAGCGGTGGCCAGGGTCTGCTTTTGGATGGCGCAGTTGGTCCTGTGCGGTTGCAACGGAGGCGGGATTGAGGGTAGGCTTGCGAGAGTGACTCGAGTATCATCGCGCCGCAACCTGCACAGGAAGGAGGGATCAGGTGGAGATTCCGAGCGAAGGCAAGACGAGAGCATCGGTGATGGAGGCGCTTCGCGCTTTCAAGGAAGGGGACCTCGCCACCCACGGAGGGACGACGTGGGCCTATGTGTTCGATCCGGGCCGACGAGAGATTGAGGCGGTGGGACGGGAGGCGCACGGTTTGTACCTGTCGGAGAACGCGCTCGATCCCACGGCGTTTCCGAGCGTCCTGCGTATGGAGAACGAGGTGGTGGCCATGGCCGCAGCCCACCTGGGGGGCGACGACGAGGTTGCCGGCACGTTCACGAGCGGGGGCACTGAGAGCTGTCTGCTCGCGGTGAAGACCGCCCGGGATATGGTGCGCGCCCAGCGTCCCGAGGTGGTGCCGGAAATGGTGCTTCCGGTCACGGCGCATGCGGCGTTTTTCAAGGCTGCTCACTATCTTGGCGTCAAGGCGGTGGCGGTCCCGGTGGACCCCGATACGTTTCGGGCGGTGCCGGACGCAATGGCCGGGGCGATCAACGAGCACACGGTGCTGATGGTCGCATCGGCGCCCAGCTACGCTCACGGCGTGGTGGACCCCATCGAGGAACTCGCCGAGGTGGCTCGAGCCCACGATGTGCTGTTTCACGTGGACGGGTGTATCGGGGGCTTCTTGCTCCCCCTCTGGCGTGACCTGGGCGTCCCCGTCCCTGCGTTCGATTTCCAGGTGCCCGGGGTCACTTCCATCTCCATGGACTTTCACAAGTATGCGTTTTGTCCCAAGGGCGCCTCGGTCATCCTGTATCGAAACCGACAACTCCGCCTTCACCAGTTCTTTGCCTGGGCCGAATGGACCGGCTATACCGTGGTCAATCCGACGGTACAGTCCACCAAGTCTGCCGGCCCCCTGGCCGCCACCTGGGCGGTGCTGAACCATGTCGGCCGAAAGGGGTACCTCGAGCTGGCAAAAGAAATGCTCGAGGCAACGCGGGCACTGGTGGCTGGAATCGAGACCGTGCCCGGGCTGAGGATACTGGGCGAACCGGACATGACCCTGATAGCCGTGGCTTCCGATGAGGTGGATGTGTTCCACGTGGTGGACGAGATGGCCGTACGGGGGTGGCATGTGCAGCCTCAATTCGCCTACGGCGGGTCGCCACCCAGTATCCACTTGACAGTCACGCCGGTGAGTCGGGCCCGGGTAGACGCCTTCCTCAAGGACCTTCGAGAGGCCACCGATACCGCCCGGACCCTCCCCCGGAACCCGGTGGTAGATGTGGTTCGTCAGGCCGCCCAGGCACTTCAACCCGGCCAGGTGACGCCGGAGGTGCTCCAGCAGTTCATGACCATGGCCGGGGTGACCGGGACCTCGTTGCCCGAACGAACCGCCACGATCAACGCCATCCTCGACGCCCTCCCTCGGCCGTTGACCGCTCACGTGCTCGCAGCATTCCTCAATGAAATGTTCATGCTTCGCGAGGAATGAGAAGGCACGGGCCGTCCGGTTTTCGCAGAGCCGGGACTGCACCCGTACCGGGAAGGAACGCTACATCGCCCCGGACATCCCGCCGGACATCCCACCGGACATCCCATCCGGGTCGCCGTCGCCATCCGATGTGTCCGGGCAGTTCATGTCCATGCCCATCATGCCCATCATCTGTTCCCCCATCGCGGCCATCTCGGCATAGACACCTTCCATCATCTGCTGGTGCCGCGATTCCTCGTCCAGCGCATCCTGGTGACTGGCAGCGGCCATCATGAGGTCGTAGTGCTCGACCAGTTCCGTTTCCATCTGGTTCATCATGCTGTCCATGTTCATCATGGGCATGTCGTTGCATTGATCGAGCATGCCGGAGGTGTTCATCATGTCATCCATGAGCGTGGCCATGGTGTCGTGAAAGGCCTGTTCCTCGGCCTGCACTTCGTCCAGGTCGTTGCTGTCCATCACCTTGGTTGCATGCGTTTGTTCGGTGGTTTCCAATGATTGCAGCGTCGTATTGTAGTCTTCCACCAGTCGGTCGAACGGTTCGGAAGAGGTGCCGCAGGCGGCCAGCAGACCGCCCAGAGCGAATGCTGCAACAAAACCTCTCGTCATGATGTGCTCCTTTCTCGCATATCGATTGACTTCCGGCGCCTCGGCGTGCCTCGTTGTGGTCGGCAGCGCGGTGCCACCCCAACCTGTGGGTACAAGTGTCGTGCCAGGATGGGAAAGGAGGGGAAGACGCGGCGGAACAGGGTTCCCAGTGGTGTCCGTGTTGCACGACGGGTGACAGTGTAACCCCGAGAGGCACATGTGCGAGCCGGGCGGGGCCGATGTCGTGCGGGGTCGCCATTCCGCTGGAGAAGACGCCACCATTTCGTTGCACCGCCCGGGGGACTCTGATAGAGTGCGGGGAGGGCGGTGGCAGGTTTCTGACGCGGCTGTGAGAGGGGGAGGCGAAGGGACTGCGGGGTCAGGTGTCGACCGTGTCAGCCGCACGGCTTTCGGCGGGACACCATGCTGGTGGGCGCCGTCCCAGGGCGCCGGCTGTCCTGCAGAGCTGTTCCCTCCAGGGACGTTTCAGATGTTTTGGCGTGGCGAGGTGAACGAATTCCCGGTTTGGCTGTTTCATACAGTATGCCTGCGGCCGCTGAGCCGGCCACCGGAACGGCGGTCGGCCGGAGGGGCCGTCCCCTCTCGATCCATTTCCTGATTTTGGAGAGAGACCATGTCCAAGAAGAGCAAGCGAAGCGTGTTGCTTTGGATCCTTGTCGGCTTCCTCGCCCTGGGCGTCATCGGATTCGTCCTGTTCGTGGCGATGATTGGAGCGCTGATCGCCAAACAGGAGGTAGTTGTCCAGGAAGGGGTGCTCGAGCTGAAACTCAACGACGCCTTGGCCGAGGGTCCAACGGACAACCCCCTGGAGCTGTTCGCTGCCCGGCTGGGGGGTGACAAGAATCAGCACCTGTGGAACATTCGCCGTGCATTGCAACATGCCGCGACCGACCCTCGGGTCCATGCACTCCGCATGGACATCTCGGCGGGTGTGGGAGGGATGGCCGTGGCACAGGAGATCCAGGACCTGGTGTCCGATTTTCGTGAGCGCTCCCACAAGCCGGTGTACGCCTACCTGAACGGTGATTTCGCGTCGGACCAGACCTATTTTCTGGCTACTGCCGCTGACACCATCTGGCTGTCGCCCGAGGCGGGCGTGATGGTGCATGGCATTCGGTTCGAGGTTCCATTCTGGCGCGGAACGTTGGAGAAGCTGCACATCGAGCCTTACTTCATCATGTACAAGGAATACAAGAGCGCGGCCGAACCATACTCGCGCTACGAAATGAGCGACTACTTCCGGGAGCATCTGACTGCCCTGGGTGAGGACATGGAAGCGCAACTCGTGTCCACCATCGCGGAGCGGCGTCTGCTCAGTCCCAAGGCGGTGGAAGAAGCGATCGATCGGGGTTTGATGACTGCCACCGAGGCCCTGGACGCGGGCTGGGTGGACCGGCTGGGGTACGCAGACGAGTTGGAAAACACTCTGGCCGCGGCGGCGGGACTTGACGAGTACGAGGGTATCCCGCTCGGCAAATATCTGAAGAACCTGAATTGGAACCGGAAGAAGCTCGAGGGTGACCGGGTCGCGGTGGTGTTTGCCGAGGGGCCGATTGTGGCGGGAGGGAAGCGGTCGCCGTTCGAGGAGGCGCGAATTCATGGTCCCAAGGTGGCGGAGAACCTGGAGGAAGCCGCGGAAGACGACCAGGTGCGGGCGATCGTGCTTCGGGTCAACAGCCCGGGAGGCTCGGCGGTGGGCTCTGATTTCATCTGGCGAGCGATCAGCAAGGCTCGAGGGCAGGGGAAGCCGGTCATCGTCTCCATGTCCAGTGTGGCAGGCTCGGGCGGCTACTGGATCTCCATGGGCGCGGACAAGATCGTGGCGCAACCGACCACCATTACCGGGTCGATCGGGGTGGTGTTCGGGAAGTTCAACCTGCGCGGGTTCTACGAATGGATCGGGGCCAACATCTCGGACGTCACCCTGGCCAGGAACGCGGACCTGATGAGTGCATTCGAGCCGCTGAAGCCGGCGCACGAGGCGAGATTCCGTGCCTGGATGGATGAAGTCTACGGGCATTTCAAGCAGAAAGTGGCCGAGGGCAGGGGCATGGATGTGGAGGCAGTGGAAGCCATCGCCAAGGGCCGGATCTGGAGCGGCGTCGACGCCAAAGAAAACGGATTGGTGGACGAGGTGGGCGGGCTCTCCGTGGCCCTCCGCCTCGCGCGTGAGGCTGCCGGGTTGCCCGACAACACCCCGGCGGTGGCCTACCCGGCTCCCAAGGACTTCTTCCAGATGCTGGCCGAGCACGATTTCGACGTTCGGGTCCGAACGCGACTCTCCCTCTTCGATCTCTGGACTCCGTTGCACACCATGCGCACCCTCCCCGGTGACACACAGTTCGCAGCGCTGCTCCAGGAACTCGAGACGCCGAGACCGTGGGTGCTGATGCCCCCCATCGAGTTGAAATAGCAGCCGCACCCGATCCCGGAAACCTGAATTGATGTTCATGAAGCGGGCCGGTCCGACGCCTCGCCCAGCACCCCGATGGAGAAGGCATCGTTTACACCGTCTCCGTCGGTGTCATAGTCAGCGTAGGTGGGCAGCATCCCTTCAATTGCTCGAATGGCCACCTCGACCGGGATCCCGGCGTCCATCGCCTCGTTCATCACCAGGATCACCTGCTCGATGGCTGCCAGCAGCACCGGGGAAGTGACCACCGCACCACCGGTGAACTCGAAGCCGCTCCATCCAAACGTGTCGACCTGGATCTGGGTTTCCGAGAAGATCAGGTCGAGCGCAATCGACACGTCGCTGTCCGCCGACCCGTAGGATTCGGTGATGACATGGAGATCGCACGTACCGAATCGTCCGCCCCCCGCATCGTCCAGCATTCCGGTGATCACACACCGGCTGGTGTCGGTTTCAGGGGTCTTGGAGAGATAGAGGGTGAAGGAGAGCGGGTCGGCGAGGCTGTCGCCGGTCAACTCCATCAGGTAGGTGGCTTGCCCGGTCTGAATCGGGTTGCTGATGGCCCAGCTCAGGGTGGGGAGCGAAAAGGCGGTCTCGATGAACGACTGGGCCCTGGCCAGGAGGTCTGCCTGGTCTTCCGTGCACGGCGTGTCTCCGCACAGGGCGCTTTCCACCGCAGAGGAGACGAACTGGCCCACCACTTCCAGCATGTAGGGCAGCCCGTTGTCGATGTCTCCATCCCCGTCCAGGTCCAGCCCCTGGTCGCTGTCCGCCACGTCGAGCCGGGTGATCCAGTAGAACGTGTAGACCGGGTCCGCCGGATCCGGTGTCGGCTCCGGCGTCGTGCTCGCACACGTATCGTCCGCCTGGCACGACTCCTCGGTTCCCCCGCAGCCCCCGCCCGTCACGGCCACGCACACGGCCAGGGCCAGGGCGCCCAACCCCGGTGCCAGAGGACTCCCGATCCGTCGCTTCATCGTCTCGCCTCCTGGTACAGTGTGGATACCTTCGCAAACCCCGGTGTAGATATAGTCGAACGCGGACCCACCCGCAAGGGAACAATGCGCGATGGACTCATGCCTCCACGATCCCATACTTGGGACTCGTGGCCCGACTTCGATCCTCGGAATGAAGCAGCGGTACGTCCACTCGAGCCACAAGACCGGCCAGGGCGGTGCGGTCGACATGCGGCGCGGAAATCAGGACATCCACGGGCTCGAAGTAGATCCTGGGTTCCACGAGCAAGGCTTCCGTCCAGGCCCGAACATCCTCCAGCGTGTGCAAGTAGGGAATCGTGGGCACCACCACCCAGCCCATCGCCGCCGCCAGTTCGTACACCGTGGAATCGAAGTGATCCGGGCCGGCGGTGAGTGTCGCCGGAACCTCCAGGTCGTCCGCCAGTACCTCGGCCAGCCTCGCTCCCCCCGCCCGACCCGCCGCCGGGTCTCCGGTGCGCTCGACCGGGCAGGCATAGACAAGGTAGAGCGTCCTCGAAAGGAACGGAATGACCACACGGCGCAGCACGGTCTGAATCAGGTGATCCAGGTCGAGTAGTTGTCCTGTTCCTGCCCCGGTTCTCGAGGACGAGGAGGTCGCACGTTCTCGTCCCGACCCGTCAACCTGCTCGTCGTCTCCAGGCCCGATGGGACGCACCAGCCGGGACAGAGCCTCGGCTTCCAGTGGCCCCAGAGGCGTGGGAAGCAGGGTCCCGTGGGAAAGCCAGACCTTCATGCGCCGAAGCGCTCCAAGAGGGCCGAACAGAACCGTCTTCAATTCCTTTTCCGCCCGGATCACACTCCCCTGATCGGACTCATGCGCCTCACACAGGTGCCCCGGCCAGGGATCCCCCGCTCCCACCCGTCCGCTCAGACATTGCGCCATCCGGATAAAAAGCCTCACCTCGGCCTCGAGGCGTTCGGCCACGCGCAGGATCCGTTCCAACCTCCCCGCACCGGTCGCAGAGCCTCCGGAAACAACCGGATCGAGCAGCGCTTGTACACGCTGCCAGTCCGGATCGTCCGCCACCGCAGGCGGGGGAACCTCATCCCCTCCGACTGTCGCCCGGGACCGTTCCTCCAGGGATCGAGTCCGCGCAGAAAGGGACACCATCGCTTCATCCAGTCGCGCCACCACCTCGCCCTGCGCCTGCACATCGCCCCGAAGCGCCTCCACCATGCCGGCTTCCGGAAGTCTTCCCCTCGCTTCCAGCCTGCCCACAGCCTGCCCAACCACCATCATCTCGTGCTCGAGCGCAGCGATTCGCTTCGATTCCGTCGTGCGCTCCTCCGCCATTCGCTCCAGTTCAGTACGTACCGCCTCCACTTCGTCGATTCGGGCGTCCATCCTCTCCTGGCGCTCTCCCAGGGCGGCCGCCGACGCCTCGGCCTGGACAATCCGCCGTCCATGGTCCTCCACTGCACGAAACAGCCGCTCCTGCTGCCCCTCAAGGGCCTCGAGACGAGCCACCACGTCCTGGAGGGCCTGATCAGCCTGGTCCTGCTGCTTTTCCAGGGCGCGGACGGCATTCCGGATTTCGTGGAGAACGGGGTCAGCCTGGTCGCGGTGTTTTTCCAGGGCGCGGACGGCATTCCGGGTTTCGTGGAGAGCGCGGTCAGCCTGGTCGCGGTGTTTTTCCAGGGCGCGGACCTTGCCTTCGAGGTGCTCCAGGTGTTCGGGCAGGACCGGTCTCTTCCGGGCTGTCCGGGACAGATCGGCTGTTTCGCGGGCGACGTGCTCGAGGGCTTGTTGCAGGGTTCGGCGTGCCGACCGTTCGGCGTCCAGTGTCTTTTCCAGTTGTGCGACGCGAGTGAGCAGGTCGGCCGGGATCTCGTGCGTGGAGAGAGACGGTGGCTGTTCACTCGAGTGTGTGGGGCGTGGGAGCGCCTGGGGGGGCGCGGGAGTCTCCTGTGTATCTGGAGCATTCGCATGCAGAGCGGACTGACTGTTTGCTTTGTCGGAAGGGGAGGGCGCGCGCCGGGCCGTGGGGGTGGAGGGATACCGGGTGTCCTGGTGTTCCGTGGCCGGGCGTGCAACGGGTGGCGTGAGGGGCTTGAGCGCTTCGAGCCCGAGTCGGTGCGTTTCGGACAAGTTGGGTCGAGATTCCGAGCCGGACCTTGTCGTCGGGTTCTGGCGTGGTGTGTTCCCGGTCCGGCGGTCAGCCATGTGAGGGAGCGAATCTGGTTGCGGCCCCGTGTGGATGTCCGGTCCGGGAAGTGCGGCGTCGTCATTGGTTGGAGGGGGCTGGTCGTTGGTATCGCGTCCTGTCGTCCCGGCATGGTGTGCGGAGGTTGTGTGGGGTCGGCCGGGATTCTCGTGGCTGCGCACCTGGCGTACGGCGTTGCGCACTATGTTGGTGATGACGACGCCCAGGAGCAGGATGGCGATGAGCGCCACGAAGACCGCGGCAAGGATGGCGGCCCAGAGTAGGAAGTCTTCTCCGGAAGCCCAGAGCCAGTTCATGGGAGCCTCCCGTCAGGTGGAGTTTGAGCCGTGGGAGCGCCTTGCCCCTGCCACAACCAGTCCTCGGGCAATCCGGTGACTGGATGGGGGGACGCCGGGATGGGGGGCGGTTGGAGTTCGGTGCCATGGAGCCAACCGTTTTCATCCGGAGCGAACAGTGTCAAGGTGCACGATTCGTCGTCGATCTCGACGCCGATCCGATGAGGCGCTCGAGGCCGGAATCCATCGGCGAGGATGCGTCGGCACAGGGTACTGTTGATGAGAGTATCGCGATGGGGTGCGCCCTTTTTTCCGGTTGCGAGTGTCTCGACGAACCGGATGGGGAGTCGTTGATGGAAGATGCGGAACCGGAATACTTCTTGTCCGTTCCGTTCCGGCAGGTCGAAGGCGACCAGTCGCCGGGCGCGTCCGAGGCGGTCGAGGGGGTCTCCCTGGCGGAACAGGAGAGAGGTTTCACCGCTTCTGGTCAGGAAGGTCTGCATGATCACGTCGTTGCTCGCGCCTCGAGGCGCCTGGCGGTGCCACTGCTGGAAGCCGTGCCATGCTGCGCCGCGGACCACGGCCAGCTTGCTGTCCACCTCGTCGGGCGGACGGGTCCTGTCTCGGCCGGCCCTGGGCCATTCGTAGACGGTGACATCCGGGTGCGCATACCCGGTTTCCTCCAGGGCGTAGCTCAGCGCCTCGGCGACGAGTGGGAGGCGTGCGGCTCTTCCGCTGATGATGACGCGTTCCACCGGTGCGGGGAGTGGGCCGGTGCGCTCGAGCAGGGCCTGGCAGCAACCTCGTGTGGCGAGGTGGAGGAGGAGGTGGTATCCGGCGTTGTGGAGGAGGTATCGTCCGAGGTCTGACTTTTCGGTGTAGTCGGCCAGGTCGGGTGTGGTGCCGGACAGGTCGAACAGCTCTTCCAGGTAGGGGTCGGCCGGTGTGTCCTGGTACCGTCGCATGGCCTGGGACCAGACCACCTTGCATTCGCGTGCGAGGCGTTTGAGTGCCAGGCGTCGGCGGTGGTCGAGTCCTTCCAGGAACAGGGTGTCCTCGAGCCTTTGCCATCCTGGGTCGTCGCGTCCTGGACTCCGTGTCGGGTGGGGGCTCGAGGTCGGGGTTCTGGCCAGGTGTTCGGCGACCTCGTCGAACGAGACAGGCCGATCGCCTGTGGCGATGTCGGCAAAGTATTCCCGGAGGGGGCGGTGGGCCAGGTGCCGGATGAAGAGCAGGTCCACATCGTCGCCACCTGCGGGGAGGCCGGAGCGTTGGATCAGGCGGTAGCCTCGAGGGTCCACCTGGACCAGGGCCAGGTCGGTGGTACCGGCGCCCATGTCGAACACCAGCCAGTGGCGGGACGCCGGGGTACGGTCTGTCGAGACCGCCTGATTGTCCGGGTCGGACTCCAGGCAGTGGTGGTGCCAGCAGGCCACGGCTTCGGCTTCCCGGAGGACGTGAACCGTTGGGAGACCCGACCGTCTGATTCCCCAGGCGGTCAATGTGTCGGCTCCTGCCTTGCGTGCAGCCTGCACGATGGCTGCCACCTCTCCGAATGCGAAGGCATTGGGAACGGTGACGTGCAGGTCCAGCCCTGCCTGGCGGATGGTATCGGCAAGGTAGCGTCGCACTCCGGGGGAGAAGCCGAGTTGTTTCGCGGCCGCATAGGCGATCAGTTCTTCGCGGGAGACCTGGCCGTTCCAGTCGTCTTCCCCCTGGTCCATGAGATAGCGGGCGCGTACCGTGGCGCTCATCTCGGGGCAGAGCGCGATCAAAAGCAACTCCTGGAATACTCCACCGAGGGAGTACTTGACCGTGTCCAGACGACTCGAAAGATCCAGCATGCGCTTGACCGAACCGTAGTAGACCGGAGTGAAAGCCGGGTCCACCGGTCGCATGCGAGTGCGCTCGAGCCAGTCTCGGCCTGTGCGACCGAGGATGTATCGAGCGTTTCCCGTGGTCGGGTCGGCAAGGGGACCGAGGAGTTCAGAGCCGATGAGGGGCACGTGGCCGTCGAGCCTGGCGTCGATCTCGCCCAGCACGCCGAAATGGACGTAGAACGGAGGACCTTCCGCGTGCACGGCTGTCGCGACCGCGCTGGCCGATGTGCCGAGATCGACCGCAATGCCGGCACCGACCTCTGGAGTCTGCACAGCAGCAGGACCGGCGGACGGTTCAGGGAGGTCCACACGGATCGGCGCGTCACCCCATGCTCGAGGCCCGTGCACGGTTTCCTGAAAAGAAACCGCTTCGTTCCGAGGATGGGTCTGTTTCGGGGCGTTGCGGCCCAGGATACGGCTGAACCAACTCATCCGTTCCCTCCTACGAACCAGAAGCCTTCATGCCACCACGGGAATGGACCGCAAATGCTTCCCGCCATTCGCGGTGCAAACGTCGCCATTGGGTCGGCAGAAGCAATGCCTGACCGCTCGAGCGACGGTCTTCCCGGGGTCCTGCGGGTGAGTAGACCAGAAAATGATGCGGGCCGAGCCGCTGGATGTCAGGTGGAAGTTCTCCAACAGACCAGGGTTCCAGGTCCTTCAGGATCTGCTCCGGGTCGACGACCGCATCAACCCAGCTCGCCAACGGGTCGGAGCGGCCGGCACTGCGTGCGCCCAACCGCCGCAGTCGATCGACGAGGTCTCGAGCGAGGGTCGCGAGTCGGTCCCTCTCCGGGATTCCGGTATCGGCCAGGGTTGGCCAGGCGAGGAACGGGCGGACCAGGCCGATGGATGACACCGGTTCAGGCCGGGACCACGCTTCGCCATGGTGCCCGGCAGGTAGGGCGTACACCAGTTCACGGGGAGGTCGCGGCAAGTCGATCGGAGGCTCTCGAAGCGCCCAGTGCGCAGCGCGTTCTCTCGGCCGCGCGCCGGCCCCGGGATAGGCCGGGAACGGTGCCTGGGCGAGTTCCTCGAGCACAGCGCACCACGTGGCGACCTCCAGGTCTCTCAGCGCCTCCAGGTGGATTCTTTGCCCCACGTCCCGGGGGCTCGCCCGCAAGGTCACCACCGCGACCTCGTACCAATGTGTTCCAAAAACGAGCCGTATGACCTCCTGGAAGCCGGAACCCTCGGGCTGCTCGTGCCACGTGGCGGGACGCCCTCCAGCATACTGTTCGGTCAGGGTGTCGAACCACGGAGGAGGGGTCGGCGCAAGTGCGCCGGTGGCTTTTGGCGGGTGAAGGACGACACGACGAGGGGCAGGGCCGCCAGGGTACGGGGAGGCCACTGCGCTCACGGGCGGTCGTCGGTGCCTCCGGAACACGAAGACCTGGGCGTTTGTTTTCGGGTCTCCTGCTGTCGAGATTTCCCGGGGTGGTTCCTGGAGCGGCAGGGACGGGACCGGAGTCGGGGCCGGAGGCTCCGGCCCGGGCCGGGACGTGGGCGCCGGGCTCGCGTCCACCACCGGCAACGCCACCGGGTCGTCCTCTGGATCCTGGTCCGGCAGGATGTCTGGACGGGCGCGACGGGCTCGAGAATGGTCCGACGCGGGCCTGATTTGCTCGGGGCCGATTTTGTGCGAAGGGCCATGCTCGTCCCGTTCCGGTCCCGGCCGAATCTCCCCATCCGACCGCGGGTGAGGCTCCCGCGCCCGGATACGTCTCTGGAGCGCGGTCCCGGTCGCGTCTTTCTGCCCGTGCTCGTTCCGCGTTTCCCGATTGGTCCCCGGGGGAGGCGGTGCGGCGTCGCGCCTGGGCGTCATGGAGGTTCCTCCTTTCCGCGGGCCTGGTGCCCGGAATCAAGTTCAATCCTCTCGAGACCAGACCCGCAGTACCGGGAGTCGTCCCCGGTCGTCCCGCGCGTCCGGCTTGTTCCGGGACGTTGGGGCGTGTGCCGGGGCCGCACGGTCTCGAGCGGCCACGAGGCCGTAGCTGGTTTCGGCCTGCGACAGGGGAAACCGGACCTCCGCACCCCGAATCCACGTCCAGCCCAGGAAGGCGACGCCCGGGTCTGGAGGAGGGGTGAGGGTCACCAGCAGCCCGCCCCACGCCAGTGTGCATCCTTTGCTCGAGACCTCCCCCGCCCAGACCGGGTGTACTTCCCATCTCTTCCCCGCCGGGTCCTGGTGGAATCGACGGAGGGTTGGATGGGTCACATCGCTGTCGGAAACCGGCGCGGCGCGGAGAGACCAGCTCCGGCCGAGGTGCTCGAGGACCAGGTGGAGCAGGGGGGGACCGTGGCCCGGCGCGCGGATCCAGTAGTGGGCGGTGGCGCCGTTGTCTTGAACCTGGACCGCACCTTGAATCGGCGCAAGTGCGGCCGCGTCCTTTCCAAGCAAGCCGGAGCCGGAAACGTCCCAGGGTTCGTCCAACACCAGGAGGTGGTGCGGGTCTCCGGACGCGCCCAGCGCTTTCTGGAGGGAGGCGGACGACGTGAGTCCCTGGAAGTCGACGAACAGGGGGCCGGACGGAACGGCCACGGTGGCGGCGCCTCGGCACCGAACCCAGACCCCGGGGGGCCGCCGCGCACCCCGGCACCAGAGGAACCAGCGGTACTGCCGGACACCATCGCCGATCCAGATCCGCGCACCCGTGCCGCTCATTCCTTCCAGCAGGTGTGCCGGGAGCATCACCCGCAGGCGGTTTCGCGTCGGCTCACACGGCACATGCTCCCCTTGAAACGGTGGAATCCAGACCGTGGCTGTGTATGCCTCTGCTTCAGGCACCAGCAATTCCAGGGACGGGGACGACGCCCGACTCCAGAAACTGCCCCCCGCCTCGGACAGGTCAATCAGGCGCACCATCCCGGTATCCACCCCTTCCACCGGCGGACAGAACGTGGTCCCCGGGAACTCCGCTGCATGACACCGTGCCCGGAAAATCGCCGACAAGGTCGCTTCCAGGTCGATCACCGGCGTCCACCGGGTTCGACCTTGGTCGTCTGCCTCCGGGAACTCGAGACGGGTGACCCGCAGGGGGCCCGGCATGGGCTGGAACCGGACGGCGCCCTCGGCGGCCGGAACCCATCGACCAGGGACCGCGGACGGCCCCAGCGCGATACGTCCCAGAACGGGATTCCAGGCACACCCGACCATGACCTCACCCGGCGTGGGGAACGACGACAGCGCTCTGCCCAGGCCGGTCGCCCGGTAGAACGCCACCCCGTCCTTCCAGGTGGCCAGTGAAGTCCGTACGGTGTGCCTCGAGGTTTCCTCTGCGGGCGAGGACAGGTGGAGAGAGAGTTCGTCAGGGGGACGAACCGGACAGTGAAACCGGACACCGTCCACCCGTGAGCCGTCCCCCGGGTACTCGAGCGGCTGAGATCCGGCCAGAGGCACCAGGCTGTCCAGAGGCAATTCCACGGGAATTTCACAGTCGTAACATGCCGTTTGGGGCGTCCCGTCCACGACCAGGTCGAGCGCGATTTCGATCCCCACGCGCTCAGGCACGCGGCCCGTCCGCAGTCCCCCGGAAAGGTCCACCACACCGTCGTCCAGAAGGCGGAGGCGCGTTTCCGGAGCCCCGGGCAAGGTTCGGCAGACGACTCGAGTCGCCTGGCGGATGGTCCTGGGCAGGCCCAGGCCAACGAAACGAACCCGAACAGGGCGGGAGGGCACGAGTCGGACGCCCTCCGGGTCGGGGGTCACATGCATGCAGACCTGGTGTCCAGACGGGTCGGTGCAGGGGTCCCACATTTCGAGGTCTGGTCCGGGTCGTGCTCCAAGAAAGATGTCCGGGTCCAGAGTGGCCCAGGAACCATCGACCAGGTCGAGGCGCGTCATGCGACCCGGCGCTGGCTTGTGCCCCGGAAGGACCGGTTGAACGCTCAACTGGAGTTCTCCCCCGGAAAAACAGAGAGCGTGCGGTCCACGCCCGTCCGGAAACCGGCTCCACGCCCACAGTTCGGTCCGGCCACGGTCCGCCTCCAGCCAGGTTCCTTCCTCGAACACCGGGATACTGTCCAGGTGCACGGTTCGCCTCCCGGTCAACCCCTCCATCTCCGACCCGAGTCGGATCCAGTGAGGCAGAGACAACAGGCCGGCGAGACGCTCCGGCAAGGGTTCCTCGAGGCCTGAACCGGCCTCTTCCCCAGACCCCACAATCAACGGCGCAAGCCAGGCCTCGAGCACGACGGCCAGTCCGGCCAGAGCCGTCGCCACGGCTTGGTCGCCCGGGTGCCTTTGCAATGGAATCAAGGTGAACCCTTCACCCATCTCGAACCGCATGTTTCCTCGCTTGCGTCCTCTCGTTTTCCTCCGGAACTCCGTGCACCATCAGACCAGAATGCGCTCGAGGCGAGGTCATGGAGCAGGACCAGGAAGTGCACCGCCATGGATCTGGTAGTAGAGCGCCAGATCGTTGAGAAGCGCAACTCCTGCCTCCTGACCCGCACGGGGATGGTTGTCGCAGACCACGGCCAGCACCAGACCACGGCCGTCCTGGAGTGGGCCTCCCCCGGCCGGCACGCTTGCTCGTTCCACGGACGTTTCGCCCTGTAGCGCCTCGACCGGTCGGGTCGCACCGGATTCGTCCGGTTCCGCCTCGAGGTCGGCCCACAGGACCCCGGGGTCGACCAGAGGGTCGAACACAACACCGACAAACGAGGAGACCACCCGGGGTGAAGGGGAGGCTTCGGTGGCTCGAGCGACCCGGCCGACCCAGTCTGAAATGCCGGATTCGGCCGAATCGTCCAGTTGGTCCAGGGGATAGGGCATGCCCGGGACCAGCGAGCGACACAGGCCCGTGTGTGCCGCAATACCCAGGGGCGGAGACGCGCCATCCCTTTTCAGGCGGCTCCGCGCGCCTCCCTCCGCGTGGGAGACCGGAACACCACAGGCCTGAAGAAGAAGGCGCGACCCGGACGAGATTCCAGACTCCCCTCCTGCTCCTCGAGGGAAAAGGGTGGCCACCACGGCCCCGGTGCGACTGGCGAGCCACGCACTTCTGCGAGACGACAGGGAGGCCGTCAGTTCGACTGCCTGACCTTGGTATCCTTCCCGGGGATCGTCCCGGAGTGCAGCGCGCAGGCCAGCCACGAGCGTTTCGCGGCCGGAAGTCAGGAAGGATGGATCGAGTATCCGGGCCTCTTCCGTGTCGCGTGGGTGTGGAGAACCGGGGGGACTGGATTGCGACGAGGCCACCACGAACGGTGCGACCAGCCTGCCGTCCCGGGATGCGACCGGGGCGGCCAGAATCGCCAGGGAGAGGGGGGAGGCCGAGACCTGACGGCCGAGTGCCACGTCGAGCACGGTCTGGAGGGAGCGTGTGCGTGGGATTTCGGAGAAGCGGCCATTGAGCCAGGAGGGGGGAGGGGGGCCGTCGGGCCAGGCGTTGTCACCGCCCAGGGCGGCGGGGCCGGGGATCTCTGGGTAGAGGAAGCCTTGACCCGGGGTGAGGGCGGGCAGCCACGGTTGTTCAGCGGTGGGGTAGGCGTGGCCGGGAGCCCATTCTGGATCGTTTTGCTGGGTTTCCCTGCCCGATTCGAGAGGATAGCGGAACCGATGACCGAGGGCCAGGAGGGTGGACCAGAAGCGGTTGCCCGGGTGGGAGGTCTCGCGTTCGGCGCCTGGAATGAACCTCGAGCCGCGGTCGTCTGGATCGAAGTAGGCCATGACCACCGCGTAGGGGTCCCAGGCAGGGGTGGTGAGGAAGGTGTGCTCGAGGCGGTCGGTCAATGCCAGGTCGGCCCGGTCGGTGTTCAAGTAAAAGTAGGGAATCGACCCACCGATGGCCCCCGCGTTTCCCACCAGGCTGAGTGCGCCGATTCCGAAGAACACGTTGCAGGCCTGGGCGAGGGCTCGAGGTGCCACTGCGCTGACCCAGGCCGGGTCGTCGGGCCAGATTGCGTGGTTTTCCTTGCAGGTCACCATGGGCCAGTCGTCGTCGATCGTGTCCGGCCGCCGGTGCGGGAGGACCTCCCGGCCCATCCGTTGGTAGAGCTGAAGTGCGCCCCGACATCGGTAGATTGCCGGTCGGGCCGGGTCGTACCGGTCCGGGAGTGTGCGGGGCCGGTCGAACAGGCCGGACCGGGCCATGCCGATCATGGCGGCCAGATGGTACACGGAACCGACTTCTCCGGCCCGTGTGAATGCCAGGTTTTCCCGTTCCGGAGTTGGAAACAGGCGTGTGTCGATCCGGGCGCTTGCACGCACCGCGTTGGGGGTCATCGGAGGCCAAACCGCGGCGGCGAGCACGGCGCCTGTGTCTGCATCCAGGAGCACGGCCGAGGCGGTGCCCCGGCCGGTCCAGTCGGTGCGCGGTCGGCCGTCCAGGTCGTGCTCCATGGCCCGTGCGAGGCCTCGAGACAGGATACGCTGGAGGTCGCCGTGAATCGTGAGGTCGATCCGGGCAGGGTTCGCATCGAGCACCGCCGGTCGCAAGGCTGCCTCGAGACCGCTTCGAGTGGCGTTTCCCGCGCCTATCAGTTGTGCGGCATCGGCTCCAAACGGGTAGATCCGTGTTCGCTCCCCGGTCGGCCCGGTACTTGCCGACCGTGAGGGAATGGCGGCGGCGTCTCCGGTATCCTCGTAGGTGATTGTGAGTCCTGCCCAGCGGAGCGTGCTCCCCGGGGAGACCCGCTGCCAGCCCGTATCGCTGGCTTTCGAGGCTGTCCCCGTGGCCGGTGTGGGCACCTGGGCGTCTTCACCTGGCGCAGGGGCCTCGAGGGGCGGAATCGTGGCTCGGAGGTCGCCCTGTTTCGATGGGCGAGGCTTGGTGCTCAGAGGCCGGGTCGGGTCGGTGCTCGTCACCAGCAAACCCTGGTCCGCCGGTGCGAGCAAGAGGCAGGAAGTTCCGTCTCGAGGAGGAGACGCACTCAGGCCGAGCAGGTTTTCCCAGGCCCGGTCCTGGCTCAACGAGAGTGTGCCCAACGGGATCACCGAGCCCTCGATCGGAGGCAGGTCGTCAGGAACGAGGCTGGAGGGACCGGTGGCTCCGGGTCGCCAGAAGGTCCGGCCGGATGGAAGCCCGGCGTCGAGGCAGATGGCGCCGAGCAGGATGTTGCCAGGCGCCGATGACGGGGCGCGTCGGATACCACCACCCATTCGGTCCGACCCCACCCCCGTCAGAAGCAGTGCGTCCCCTGCGCGCAATGGGCCGAACGCCTTCCGTACCTCGAGGCGTGGACTGGTGGTGTGACGCCGCATGCCGATTGCAGGAAGGTCGGCCGCCTTGTCGGGCTGTGGGGTGGCGTCATGTCCAGCACGTGTGTGACCGAATCCGGACCACCGGACGCCCAGAAGTCGGGAAGGGTTCCGTATCAATGAAACGAGCTGTCCGCTTTCTTGTATCAAGCCTGTGCCGCGTTCGTCGCTTTCCCCCATGGTGGCGACCATGTGCCAGTCGAATACAAAGGGTAGGGTCGCGGCCCACCTGGCCACGTTTTGCTTCTCGAGCAATGTGTTTGTCGTCGCGATCCAGTCCAGGACCACGGGGTCGTGGCGTACCCGGCGCCAGGCCGAGAGTTGGTCGGGTCGAGGCAATGTGTGAGCCGGGTCCCCGCCGCACCGGCCTTCGGTATCGGCCCATGTGAGGGTGAAACGTCCTGCCTCGTCCGGGTCTGTCGCCAGGCAGAGCAATCCGGCGTCGATCGTGGCCTGCAACGCCTCTTTCCTGAGCCATGGGTCGGGGTCGTGCCCGGGTGGCGCTCCACTCGTGCCGGTGTGGGTGGCGATGGAGGCCGGTGGGGCGCTGGAACGGTGGAGGCCGGGCGTGGCGCCCCGGATGGTCCACGGGCCGTCCCCGGCGAGTGTCCAGGTTGGCAGGAGGGGGGCGAGCCAGGTTCGGTCTCCAGGAAGGGGGGTCGTCTTTGGTGGGGCCTCGAGCATCACGTGTTCGGCGTCCACCGAGACCTGTAGCGGTGCCAGTCCAGGCCATATCACCATGCCGTCACGGAGCGGTACCGGGTGTCCGGGCTTGAGGCTGTGTGCGGGTTTCCCGGACGCGGGCTGAATCCGCGTCCGATTTTCGTTCACCAGCGAGACGAGGCAGGGGGTGGCAGCATTGCACCGGGGCGTTCCGGGAGCGAGGAGTTCCAGGTGCCGGGCAGCCATGCCCGGGAACGGGAGGATGGCGTCGGCGGTTTGGCTGGAGCCGACGATTCCTGGACCGGTCACCACACCGGTCAGCACGATTTCCGGGGCACTCGGACTCGAACGGAGGCGCAGCACACGGCTTCCCACCTCGAACCGGTCGCCGTCGCAGAGCCGCCTGGAGCCCAGCAACGGTGCTGAATCAGGGTACTCGAGCCGCACACATCCGGAACCGGCCGGGCTCAGTTGGGCGAGCGGAGCGGCACCCGGACCTGGCAGGTGGATGTCGCCGGGTCGAGGTGTCGTCGTTGCGTGCAGGATGGCGGCCACGACAATCGACACCACTCCGGTCGCCACGAGACCGGCGGCCATGGGCAAGGCCCGGTCCGAGGCCGTCCTCAAGGCCGGTTTCTCCTCCACACCGCCCGGCAGGTTGCCCCTGATCCTCGTAATCACCGTCGCCTCGAAGCCGATGGCGAGTGTCCAGGTCGTCACCGTCCCCACGAGAGCGGTGACCGCCGCCGACTCCCCCAGCCAGGGCAAGACTGCCTCGAGCCGGGGGGTCCCTCCCAGGGCGAGAAAGGACACGACCTGAAGCACGATGAATGAGATCAGAACGACGGCCCAGGCACGGGCCCGGCACTCCCGGGTTGCAGGCAAATCCTTCGGTTTTTTCGCGGCCTTGTCGGTGCGGCCCACGGGGACGGATGATGGCAGTTGGCCGAGGATACGCCAGGCCATGGCGGCCAGGCCGGCCAGGCCCAGGAGCAGAACGGCCTGGACCCAGGGGGTCCATCCGGAGGGGGGCCAGCCGGCGTCGTTTTCGTGGATGGTTCCACCTGGGTGGAAAAGCACCCCTGGCCCGGGCACGGCCAGGGCCTCTCCTCCCCGGTGGGCCAGGGCCAGGACCCCACGGACCACGCCGGCTGCGACCAGGAGTACCAGCAGTGCGATCCCGGCCTTTCGCACCGCACTCCGTGGTGGATGGTAGGTTGCCTCGTCGTCGATGTCACGGTTTCTGTCTGCACCCTTGCCTGGACGAAGGAAAGCCGCGCCGGTGGCCACCCATACCCCGGCAAGGACCAGTGCCCCGGCCGGGGTGCGCCCCTGGCCGATCCCGAACCAGGCGGCACTCACCGCCACCAGCACTTCCATCCAGGCAGGGACGCTCTCCGGTGACCCGAATCGCAGGAAGAGGAACAGGGTCAAGAGGAGCCCGCCGGTCCAGACGCCCGGGAAGTCGGCCAGGCACGAGAACAGGCTCAGGATGGTCAGACCCCACACCACTCCGGCCCAGACCGTTCTCCTCGAGGCGGCCGCCTCCACGTGGGCACGCAGGTTCCCGAGCGCCTCCGTCAGCCGATAGTAGGTCGTGCCCGCAATTCCGGTTCGTGCAATCCAGGCCAGGCACCCGGCCAGGACCGGCAGTATCCAGGTCTGCCACCGGCTGATGAGTTGTTGCGCCTCTGTCCAGCCCGATGTCCGGTGCAGGAGCAGGGCTGCGGTGATTCGGTCTGCGGCCAGCACCAGGGCGAGGCCTGCTGCTCCTGCGGACACCTCTTCCATGGCCCTGGCCCATCGAGCTTCCGGCCAGCGCACGGACCGGCTGGAGACGAACAGAGGAAACAGGAGGAGCACGCCCGCGGCGGCGAGCCAGGCGGCGCCGATATCCGCCGGATTCCGGGATTCAATCGGCGCGGCGAGAAACACCCCGGCGGTACCCAGAGCGTAGACCGCACCGAAAGCAGCCCGGAGTGCCTGCCGGCTGTTCCCTGCCCGGGTCCCGGAGATGCCGGCACCCGGATCCCCTGCTCGGGTGTGGTGCAAGGTGATGTCCATGCTCGCTTCGAGTCGAAAAGCGGCCAGGCCTGCGACGAACGCGAGCCAGAGGAGCGGGATGAAGGCGGCCCAGGCCGGTTCCGGCCGCTGGACCTCCAGCACCTGGCCGGCCAGGAGCAAGCGCGTTCCACGTGGAAGACGGCTCCAGCCGCCCGGGGTTTCCACAATGTGCCCGGTATCCTGGTCGTCCAGTATCATCAAACGCAAGCCGGGTGGGAGGTGCTCTGGTTGTCGTGTGCGGATGGTGCCGCGGGAGTCGACGCAGAGGAGGAGGAACGGGGTGTTTTTCCAGGATGGGGCGAGGTCCACCCAGTTCGGGACCGGGAAAGCTGTTTCATGGGCGCCCTCGGTCGACGCGGAGACCCAAGGGTCGGCGGCCTGGTTCTCGCCACTCGGGGAGAGCGACAGGAACTGGCGTGGCGCCCCCCGCTCATCCGGATTGCACAAGGGGACCGCCGCCCGCCACCCCCCGGTTATCATCCGGGCGGTCGACAACGGGGTTTCCAGGACCTGGTGCCACGGCGGCGTCCAGGTCGGTTCCAGACGGACGGCTCCGACCGGCTCGCCGTTCGGACCCCAGGGACGGGTGTGTCGGGTGACGCGGTAGGATCCTCCCGCGCCCGGCCACACGCGCTCGCCTTCGGCCACCGTGGACGTGCCGTGGCGGGTCACGCGCCATCGGAGCGGCCCGGGAAGGGCTCGAGGTGTACAGAGCAGCACCGTGCGGTTCGTCCCTGGGCGAGCCACACCTGCGAGCAGGGTGTCCTCCGGGGCGGAGAACAGGTCCACCGCGCCGTTCGGCCCTCCGGCATTCTCTGGTCGCCATGGGACCGTGAGCACGTCGGGCCACGCGGGTGGACGAACCACCCGGACGGCGCCGTCGTCACCCTCCACCTGGACGAAGTCACCGGCTCCTTCCGGTGCTGTCGCCACGCGGACCTCCAGCCCGGTGGCGCCCTGGAAGCCCAGGGAGTCGGCGGGGAATCCCGGCAGGGGAATCCAGCCCCCACCTGCACCGCGGCGCCAGGAACCACGGGGTACCTGGGCTGTCCCGCCCGGCCAGCGCACGTTCAGCGCCGCATCCGACACCGACAGGTGTACCTGGCCGACTCGAGTCTCGAATCCGGGTGCCGCAGGAATTTCCGCGACCCGACGGGCGCCGGTGCGATCCTGAAAGGTGACCTCGAGCCCGTCCACGCGGGAAACGCGGTATCGCAATGCACCTGGGGGCGTTTTGCCCGGGTCGCAGTCTTTGGCGCTCGGTTCGTGGTCCGCAGGCACGTCCAGAAGGAGGACCGAACCGTCGCCAAGCCGGAAGAGAGGAGACCCATCGTCGGAACCGGCGCGTGCAGCACGAAGGGCATCGAGGGGAGGTGGAGGTCCTTCGTGCACGTAGCGCCAGTTGCCGCGTCGTTCCGTGTGGTGGAGCCGACCGTGGAGGGGGGCGCAGGCGGAGCAGGTGAGCCTGAGGTCCGCCGTGGCGTCGGTGCCGATGATTGTGCCGTCCAGGTCCGGGGATTCATGGCCCACGATGGCGATGTGCGGAAGTGCGGCATCGAGAAGGGGCGGGCCGGTGCGCGCAGCAAGGCGCCACGCCGCGAGCGTGCAAGCCAGGACGACAAGGCCCAGCACCTGTTGCACGAGGCGGCTCCGAACCTGAACGACCTGTCGGGAGACGGTCCACCAAACCTTTCTCGCCTTACCGGCCATGGAATCCTCTAGACGTTTCTGGCACCCGGTCCATGGGGTGCGGACTATTGTAACATCATTCGTTCCGCTTTGGCGTTCAGCTTGCACTTCGGGCGTCCCCCTTGGGGGCTGCCTGCCCGCGTCGGCGCAGAATCTTTCCGAATCCCAGGGGTCGATTCGGATGGGTCGCGGTGTCGGGAAAGGGACGCCTCGGTGCGTCGAGAGCGAGGGCCCGGCCGGGTCGGGACCATTGTCTTGGTTCTGTTCGGGTGCTATGCTTCGTTCGACGAGTCCAATGTCCATGTTCGTTCCTGGGAAAGTGGCGCCGTGATGTCTCCATCAGCACGCCGGAGCGCGTTGGGACCGGTGTATGCCCCGGCCGTGGGGGAGCGGTTTGGTTCCTGGGTCGCTGGACGAGCCGTGGGGCGGCTGGCGTGGGCACTTTCCATGATTCTGTTCCAGGCCTGCACACCTGGAGGCGTTCCGCCCGCGGATGGAGAGCCGGCTCGAGTCGACCTTACCGCCACCCCCGCGTCGGCGTCGGGCCGGAACTCTGGAGCGGTGCTTGACGTTCCCCTGTCACGCACGGCCGACGGGGCGGACGGGTCTGTCCCCGGTGGTGGGGACGCGCCCGGTTCTCCGGCTCCGACTCCCCCGCTCCCTTCCGAGGAGCAGGTTTCCCAGTTGATCCGATACATCGCGTCCCTGAACCCACCCGACCGGCGAGGCGCCTACCAACGATTGCTCGATCGCGGAGAACCCGGATACGACGAGGTTTTCCTGATGGGCCTCAACGAGGACGACTACCAGACCCTCGAGGTGGTGGTGGATTACTTCGCCACCCATCATCCGAGGCGGGCGGTCGAGCCGTTGATCGACCTGCTCATGTACCTTCAGGGAGACCGCGAGATGCGGGATCGGATCGTGGGCGTGCTCGAGCGCTTCGGTGGAGCAGCGCTCGATCCGGTGCTCGACCGACTCACTCGCGAACCCGAGGAGCGGCTGGCCGGCGGTGCCCGCAAGGGGCTTGAGCAGGTGGTGGTGGGCGCTGTGGACCTGGGCGGGGTGGAGGTCCTCAACCGGTTTCTCGCTCGAGCAGAACCTGAGTGGCTCCAGCTCTACGGCGTGCTCGGTGGGCTGCGCAGGGGGGTTCCTCCGGTGGATGGGCGCACGTTTGAGGTTCTTGCCCGACGACTGGAGATGGAAAGAGATCCTCGAGCCGTGGAAGGAGCGCTCAGGGTGTGCGGTCGGTTGGCTCGCCGCCGGGATCTTCCCCCCGAGGTCTCGGCCCTGGTGCCTGCCATCGCCCGGCACCTGGATGGGTCGCAGCGACGCTGGGCGCTCTATGCCCTGGCGCTGCTTGCCGATGGTCGGGTGTCCCACCGCTGTGCGACGATTGCCCGGCAGAGTCCGGAGCACCGATTCTGGGCACTGCAAGCCCTGGCCACGGCAGGAGACCCCACAGCTCGAAACGCCCTGGTGCGGGCATTGGACGCCTCGAGTCGGGAGGTCCGGGATGTGGCCGTCTTCCTGGTCAGTGCCGACCTGGTGCCTGCGAGCGCCACTTCCCTGCGGCGCCTGCTTCAACGCCGCCAGACCTCGTTGGATCGCGCTGCCGCCCTCACCCTGGCCCGGCTGCGGGACGACCGGGCGCGCCCAGTGCTCGAGTCCCGTCTCGCCCAGGCCGGTCCGGCCGACCAGGCCGTCATCCTGGGAGCTCTCGTGCCATTGGCCGATGAGGCGTTCGCCGCCTCCCTCCAGGGGTGGATGGAACTCGAGCTGCTTTCGCCCGCCCGCGCCGGACGCCTCTCGCTTACCACCGGGTCCGGCCGGGACGCCTTCCTCGCTGCATTGGTGCACATCGCCGCTTACGGCGGCCCTGCCGGGGCGGCCTACCTGGAGAAGCTTTCCCATCGCCTCCAGGGCCCGGCCGCCCAGATGGCCCGGGCTGCACACGACCTGGCCGAACTGCTCGCACTCGGACTCGGCGCCACGCTGGAGCAATTGATCCTCGAGCCGGCCCGGGACGGTCCCGGGTTCCGGGGGCCTCGTTCCTTCCGGACCCATGGTCCCTGGCCACCGCCCCTGCTCGCTTCCATGCGCTCCGCCACGACCCGGAACCGGGGCACCGGCCCACTCACCACCCTGGTCGCCACCTTGCCCCCCCTCCGCGAGGCCCTCTTTCGGCTCTGCCCACAGCGGGCCGACTCGAGAACACGGAAGGTGCTGGAAACCATCCTGCTCGAGGGTCCCCAGGCACGGGACCGGGTGCTTGCCGCCGAGGCCCTGTTCGCTCTCAAGGACCCCGCCTCGTTCCCCGTGCTCGCCCAGGCCCTCCTCGACCCCTATTTCACCGACGGTCCCTATCCCTTCTATCGCTACCCGGTTCGGCGCGCTGCTGCTCGAGCCCTGGAACGCATCGGCGGGCGCGTCGTGCGCCATGCGGACAGAAGTTACACCGTCACCATGCATGCATCACGGTAGGTTGAGGCGAGATGAACGCTTGACATATCCTGCAACTCCAGCCATGCTGTCCTGAAACCGCTGCCTGGTGTTGGAGTTGACATGAAGCCTCCCTGCGCGAAGCCGCTCCTGGATTCCCGGTGCGTCTACCGGACGTTTCGGTTCCTTTCCGCTCTCCTGGTCCTCTGCACGGTGGGGGCACCTGGAGTCGCCACGAGCGGGACAACGCTCCCTCCCATGGACATCCCGCGGGTGGTGCTGCTCCCGTTCTCCGCTCCCGAGGAGTATGACGACCTGGCCAGAACGCTCACTCGAGCGGTTCAGCGAGACCTTCAGGTCCTGGTCGAGGTGGCCACGGTCAAGGACTCCGTGCCCGGCATGTCCGGCCCCGCGTGCCTCATCGACCCCTCGTGCGTGTCCCGTGTCCTTGCCGCCGGCGTCGCAGACGCCCTGCTCGTGGGCCGGATCGTCGCCGATGACGACGACTCCGAGCCTCGAGTCCTGGTCTCGATCTTTGCACCCGCCTGGCGACTCGCCTATGCCGAGCGCTGGACCGCACCTTCGGAAACTTCGGTCTCGCTGGGCGCTCGAGCCATCCTGGCGATGATGCAACGCCGCGGGCGTTCCGCTGTACCGCCTCCCCCGGTGGTGGACCGGTCCGGGGCACAGGAAGCAGGAGCCGGGCAAGACGATGGGTTGCGGGATGACGAACTCGAGGCGGAGCCCCTCAGCCGGCAGGAGAAGCGGCGTCGTCGACGGGAAGAGCGGGCTGCGGCTCGAGGTGAGCGTCCATCGGTGACCTGGCCTTCTCTCGAAGAGGTCGGCGCGCCCGAATGGATCCTTGAGGGCGTGGGCGGTGGCGCGTTTGGTGCCTTCGACGTGGCCGCGGCGAGTCAGACCACGAGCGAGGAAAATCAGTATCGTTGGGCGTTGCGGCAGAACGGGCGGGGGTGGGGCGGTCAGGTGGCCCTGTACCGGCGGATGAAACCGCGGCTCGACCTGGGACTGGAGATCGGTCTGGTGTCGGAGCAGGGATTCCTGGTCCTCTACTATCAGCCCGAGGACTACCCCGCTTACGATGCGTCTCATACCACTCGAGGGGTTCACGTGCTCGTGTCGGCCGAGGTCCGATACCTGCCCCTGATTCGAGGGCGGTTCCAGGGGTATGGCGCGGTCGGGGCCGGGCTATGGTTCAGTCCGGGTTTCAAGGGGTTCGACCCGGAGGTCGCTGGACCTCACCGGCCCTTCGGTCCCTACTATCGGGCCTGCGTGAATGCCGGTGTGGGCGCCCGCGTGCTCGTCACATCCCGCGTGTACCTGAGCGTGGACCTTCGCGGCCTGGTCGACCCGGGACCGGCGTTCCTGGAACCCGTGACCAACACCGATGTGGGGCTCAGCATCGATCAACTCGCAACTCCGCCCGTGCCGGTCCGGACCGGCAGCCTGGTCCGTGGCGGGGTCGGATTCCTCTTCTGAACCCTCATCCCCCTCCCATCCGCCTCGGATGTCTTTACCTCCCGGGCATGCAAACACAATGCCTGTTCGTCAGGCTTCTTTCCCAGCCCTCGAGTCACCGTTTTCCGCCTCGAACTGCCGTTCCACCAGGCGACGATAGAGCCCGGGGCGGGCCAGCAGTGCCTCGTGGGTGCCTTCCTGGACGATCCGTCCCCGATCCAGCACCAGAACGCGGTCAGCGGCCCGAACCGTACTCAACCGGTGGGCGATGATGAGCGTGGTTCGACCTCGCATCAGCCGCTCCAGGGCTTCCTGCACCAGGTACTCCGATTCGGAATCGAGGGCGCTGGTCGCCTCGTCCAGAATGAGGACTCGAGGGTCCTTGAGCAGGGCTCGAGCAATGGCGATGCGCTGTTTTTGTCCCCCGGAAAGGCGCACACCTCGTTCTCCCACACGGGTGGCGTACCCGTCGGGGAATTCGGTCACGAACTGGTGCGCGTTGGCCGCGCGGGCCGCCGCTTCTATTTCCTCGCGCGTGGCATCGAGTTTGCCGTAGGCGATGTTTTCCTCGATAGAGCCGGCGAACAGCACGGGTTCCTGGGCCACCGTGCCGACCTGGTGCCGGAGCCAGGTGAGATCCAGTGTTCTCAGGTCGTGTTCGTCGAACAGGATCGCGCCGGCCTGAGGGTCGTAGAATCTGGGAATGAGAGACGCTATGGTCGACTTTCCCGCCCCGGACGGCCCCACCAACGCAACCACGTCCCCCGGGCGCAGGGTGAACGAGATTTCCCTCAACACCTCCTCCTCGGGACGGGTCGGATAGGCGAACGTGACACGGTCGAACCGGACGCTCCCTCGAGCCTGCTTCGGCACGCGCGCGTCTCCGGGTTGGGTGACGGCGGGACGACGGTCGATGAGATCGAACACTCGTTCACTGGCCCCGAGGGCTTTCATGAATTCCGCCTGGAGGGAGGTGAGCGTGCCGAGGGCGATGGCCACCATGAGGGTATAGAGCACGAATGAGGTGAGCAGCCCGGCGGTCAGGCGCCCCTCCACGACCATGCGGCCGCCATACCAGAGCACGAGCGCCACGGCGGCGGAACTGGCATACATCACCACCGCGCCGAACAGGGCGGTCGTCCGGGTTCGCTCCAGGGCTCGAGCATAGGCCTCCTCGGTGGCGTCGCGATAGCGTGCCTGTTCCCAGTTTTCTCGTACAAACGAACGGACCGTTCGGATGTTGGACAGAGTTTCCTCGGCGATCTCGCTCGATACGGCCAAGGCGTCCTGGACTTTTCTCGAAAGCATGCGCACGCGGCGGCCGTAGAGCACTGCGGCCAGGACCACAACCGGGACCACGGCCATCATGACAGCGGTCAATCGGGGAGAGGTGTAGACCAGGATGGCCACCCCGCCGATCGCCTGGAGTCCGAAACGCATCAGCACCGACAGGTTGGCGGTCACGGTGTTTTGGAGCACGGCGGTGTCGCTGGCAAGGCGGCTGATGAGGTCTCCGGTGCGTTGCGCGTCGAAGAAGGCGATTTCCTGTACCGAGAGCGCCTGATACAGCCGTTGCCGCAGGTCGGTCACGACACGTTCGCCCACCTTTGTGAAAAGGTAGGTCCGTGCAAAATTGAACGCCGACTGGACCGCGAACACCACAAGCAGCAGCAGAATGACGCGATTGAGGCCTGAGAGATCCTTGCCCGCGATCACCGTGTCCAGAAGCAGTCCCACGAGACGTGGGTAGACCAGGGTCATGCCGGTCCCAATGACCAGGGAGACGAACCCTGCCACCAGAGTGGCCCGGTGAGGCGCCACGAGCGCCAGCAGGCGGCGCCAGTCGGTCTTGCGCACCCGGTCCGAAGCGTCGGCAGGTGGTTTCATGGGTGACAACATTTTCCGATTCCTTGCCACACCGCTCCCTTCGTGATAGGCTGGAATGGTCGAGTCGGACCTTGCATCGGGTTCGCCTCCTCCTGCGGTGCGTGTCCCGCAGCCACGGTCGGCGCCCGGATGGCGCCTCGAGCACCCGGCGAGCCCGCGGTCGCCTGGCCTCGGCCTTGTGCACGGCCACCTGTCCGGTACCGGGCCGAGACGTGTCCCTCAACCCCGATGATAGGAGTAAGGCCCTTGAAGAACACTGTCCACTCTTTGGTTCTGGGTACCGCTTTCCTCATCGCACTCGGACTCGTGACCTCCCCGGCCCTCGCCGTCCAGGTGGGAGACGTGCTCAAGAACGTCAACATCAAGGACGCCGAGGATGAGCCGGCCACCATTCCTTACTGGGGGGAGAAGGTCCTCACAATCTTTTACACCGACCCGGACGTATCCGATCAGAACGACCCGTTCGCCGACTTGCTCGACGCGGCCAACCTGCCGGAAGCCAAACACAAGGGCATTGGTATCGCCAACATGAAAGATGCCCCGCTCAAGCCGAACTTCGTGATTCGTGCCATCATACGCGGGAAGATCGAAAAATACGACACGATCATTCTCACCGACCCGGACCAGGTTATCCCAGGCGCATGGAACCTGGGTGACTGCAACGACCTCTCCGTGGTGCTCGTCATCGACAAGACCGGCACGGTGCGCTACGTCAAGAAAGGGGCCATGTCCAGGAAAGACCAGGAGGAGGCCATGGCCATCATCCGGGGACTCATCGGAGAGTAGGCCCCAACGGAAAGCCTCCCGTTCCGCGGCGGACAGCACCTACACGGGCTGGGCGGAATGGGAGAGGAACATCTATCGCGGTCGGTCTGTGGCGATCTGTGGCGGTCTGTTGTCTCCTCAGTGTTGCCGGGACCGGCTCGAGCTTGCGGTTCGGTCGGTCCAGGTTGCAGTCGGAGGCGAAAGGTGGTAGGGTGCCGTGGGTCGCCGGAGTCGTGCGAGCGCCGGCGGCCATGAGACCACCCGCCACCGTCGCCTGGTGAGAGCGTCCAGGCGGCGCAACCGAGCAAGGAGTGACGACCATGAAGATCGCGATCATCGGAACCGGTGTCATGGGCCGCGGCTGGATCACCCAGTTCAGCATGTTTGGTCACGAAGTGCATTGCCATGACGCGAACGAGAAAACGCTGGCCGGCGTGAAGCCGTTCGTGGCCAAGCTGGCAGGCAAGGCGGTGAAAAAGTTCAAGCTGGATGATCCGGAGTTGCCGGAACGAGCGGTGGCCAACATTCATACGCATGACACGATGGCCGACTTCATCGAGGCCGCCAAGGCGTGCGATGTGTTTCTCGAGGTGGTGTTCGAGGACATGGAACTGAAGTGCAACTTGTTGCGGGAGATTGTGCCCCAGTTGCCTGAGCATGTCTACTTCTGGTCCAATACCTCGAGTCTGGACATCGACGTGATGGCCGAGGCGTCGGGGCGACCGGAGCGGTCGATCATCACCCACGGGATGAACCCTGTGCCGTTCATGCCCGGGGTGGAGATTGTGCCGGGCAAGAAGACCACACCCGAGACGGTGGAATTTGCGCGTCAGACCTTGATCGAGATGAAGAAGCTTCCGTTCCTGGCGCCCAACATTCCCGGTTTCTGGGTCAATCGCCTGCTCGTGCCCCAAATGCTGGATGCCATGCGGTTCCTCGAGACCGGTCAGATCACGGTGGAGGACGGGGATATCGGGCTCAACACCTCGCTGGGACACCCCCAGGGAACATTCAAGCTCGCCGACTTCATCAGTGTGCCCACCATGCTCCGCGTTTCGCTCGAGATGTACCAAAACACCAACGATCCGAGGATGTATCCGCCTGCCATCCTGGCCCGTATGGTGAAGAACGGTGAGCATGGGACGGTGACCGGGAAGGGATTCTACGACTGGTCGGACCCGCGCAATCCCAGGCCTCGGGATATGTCCGCCTACGTGGTCAAGTCGGCTGACGACCTGCTGGACATGTTGAAGTAGCCCCGCCGGTGACCCTCACGGTTTTTTGCCCGTGGCCACGAAGACGCCCACCGCTCCCCAGGCGTGGGGTTCGTCGAGGACCGAGTAGATCTCTTCCAGGGCGTTGCGCGCGAATTCGCGGTATTCTCCGGACACCTGCTCGTGCTTGAACCCGGTGGTGATGTCGAGGAAGGTCTCGAGTCCGATGTCGTGGCTGGTGAGTACCTCGACAAAGGTGTGGACCTCGGTGAACCCTGCCCGATGGAGGTAGGTGCCCAGTTTCCTGCCCACATTGCGGTCGCCGCCGCGTTGGCGTTGCCCTGCAGCGGCCCAGCGGGTGAAGGCCTTGAACGAGCTGGGTCTGGGATGGAGGGTCAACCACTCGTCGTCCACGTCGACGACGCAGAACATGCCTCCCGGCTCGAGAACCCGGAGCACGTTCTCGGCGACCTCCACCGGGGCTTCCAGGTGCTGGAAAAGGAGTCGAGCGTAGGCGAAGTCGAAGCGTTGGTCTCCCAGGTCGAGCGCATAGACATCACCTTGCTGGAAGGACACGTTGGACATTGGGGTACGGCGGAGTTCTTCCCGGGCCTCATCGAGCAACGCCTCGCTGACATCGACGCCGAGCACGTGGCCGGGATTCACGACGCGGGCCAGTTCCAGGGTGGTCACACCCGGCCCGCAGGCCAGGTCCAGCACGTTCATGCCCTGCGCCAATCCAACGCGCCGCCACATCCTGTGCTCCAGGTCACGGGCGATCTCCGCCTGGCGCTTCAGTCGCCTCAGTTCGCTTTCGTTGCTCTGGAAACTGCCGAAAGCGTAAGAACCGGCGGTGCTTTGTAACATTGTGTCCTCCCTGCAAGGTTTCCTCGTTCCCTGCGGGCGGGCCTGACTCGAGGGCTCAGGCCGCACCCACGGCTTCCCTGGAACCCACCCAGTTCCGGGTGGTCTGGTCCAGGCGGTCGCAAAGCGTTCTGGACAGGTTGAACAGTACTCGAGCCGTCACCTCGGGCATGCTGCGCATGACCCGGTGGAAAAAGTTGGAACTCAGGACCAGCACGCGGGCCTCGCTCAGGGCCTCCACGGTGGCGGTGCGCGGCCGCTTGCGGACGAATCCCATCTCCCCGAACACATCGCCCTGGGTCAAGGTCGCCACCCGTTGCTTTCCCGCGGCGCCCTCGCGTCTCACTTCGGCAAACCCGGACAGCAGAACAAACAATTCGCCACCGGGGTCATCCTGCCGCACGATCAGGTCACCGGTCTTGCACCGGAGGATCGTGCTGGCTTCCAGGAAACGTTCCACCTCCCGGGTCGACAGTCCCTGAAACAGTGGAACCTCACGCTCCAGCCGGGTCTGCTCGAGAAAACGACGAAAACCTTCTTCGCTTACGTACCGTGACACGAATTGTGCCGTTTGTTCGCCAAGATTGTCGTAGAACCATCGCACCGAGCGCTGATCGTTCTGGTACCGGCGCGACAGTCCGTAGACCACCGGGTTGACCCGCTTGAAATAGCCCACGTCATTCAACACCGTCACCAGCGGCACCTGGTATCCCGCATCCGGGTCGACGAAGTTGTCCGTGTACCGCCGCGCACCAAAGGCCTCGTAGTGCCGCACCAGGGAAGGGCGGCAGTGGCAGAAGTCGAAGTGAACTCCATACTTTTTCATCACGTGATACAGCGCGATCACCATGTGGGACATGAGAGGCGTCCCTCGCCACTCGCTCGCCACGACGGCTCGAGACGAGATCGAGATCACGCACCCCTCAAACGCCTCGAATCGGTGGAGCGCAAAGATCATCTTGAGGTGCTCCGGAACATCCTGGGGCCTCATGATGTTCAATCGAGTCGTCCCCACGATTCGGCCCGCATCGTCCTCGGCGTACAGGATGACGCCGGTCTTGTCCAGGTCGTCGAAGAGGATGCGGCGCGTGTGGTCGGCCGCGCTGCTTCGTTTCCCCATCTCCTCCACGTACACCTGGTACCGGAAACGAAACACACGCTCCCTTTCCTCCGCAGTCTCCGCCTTCCGGATTTCGGGAGGATTTGGTGTCATCACCCGTCCGTCCGTCCCCTCGGCTTCTGTCGGCCGTTCCGGTTCTCTTCGAGGGCTTGGACCTCGCCACCGATTCGCCCCCGGAGGCGGGACCAATCTCATGACCCGTTTCTCATCTTTTCGCTCTCTCTTGCTATCGACCGAATCAGGGGAGGACTCAACCCGTTTTGCGGGCAGTTGCACGCTCATTGCATTGATGGCACCCATTGTTGTCGCTCCACGCGCTGGTAAGCAGAAACCGCCACCGGTCGACCCAGACCGAGGAGATGGGAGGTAGGAGGAGAACGGCCGCCCACCCATCGGTGAATCGACTTGTCTTGTTTTCAGACCTGGTATCGGGTGGCAATTCAGAGTTCGTTCTGAAAGCCACTATGTGTTGGTACGGTCCGATATCGAGAGCAACTTAGGGGAAACAGCGAAAAGCCCACGGTCGACCCGGGATGGTCCCATGGCAATTTTCCGAGTAGGTGGAAATCGAACAGCGCCCGGACCGGCGTTCGGTCCGACCGGAAAAAGTGGGAGGAGCACGGAATCAGCGCTCGAGGATGGTCTGTCGTCCCAACTCGAACGCGGTTCGATTGGCTTGTGCTGCCTTGGCCGGGACCCGGTCGAGGATGGTCTCGAGCCAGGTATCCTCACGGATGGGGAGGAGGTCGATTCCGGAGAGTGCGCCGAGCATCACGCTGCCCACGGTGCGTGTATTGCCGGCCTGGCGGGCCAGTTCGAACGCGTCGAATGCGTGCACCTGGGAGACGAGCCCCCGGAATTCCTCGACGAGCGCCTGGACTTCCGGGTAGGTCTGGTGTCCGAGGCTCACGGTGAAGGGGATGATGGGATGGGTGTTGATGAGCACGATGGTCTGTGGGCCGCACCGGCTCATGGCCCGCGCGCCTTCGACCGGTTCCATCGCCAGGAGCACGTCAGCGCCCGCGGTTGGGACCAGGGGAGAATGGTACTCCCCGACAACCACGGACGATTCTACAACGCCCCCTCGTTGAGCCATCCCGTGGATTTCGCTCGCGACCGCGTTCAATCCGCTTCGCAGCGCTGCCTCGCCGATGATGGCGGTGGTGGTGATGGACCCCTGTCCTCCGACTCCTGCAACGAAGATTCTGGCGTTCATCTAGACCTCGAGTGTTTCCTGGACCGGACGAATGGCCCCGTTGGGACAGATCAGAGCGCACAGCCCGCACCCGTTGCACTGGGACTCGTCAATGGCAATGACCCCGTCCTTGACGTAGAACGCAGGGCAGGCGAGGGTGTCCAGGCAGATGTTGCAACTCGCACACATGCTGCAGGCGAGACAACGTGCTGCCTCGGCCGCGGCGGTATCGGCGTCGTATCCTTGTGCAACCTCCTCGAAACCGAGGGTCGGGGAATCAGGAAGTTCGCGCAAGGGCATGGGACGCCTGTTTGCCCGCGCTTCTGGTTCGGGCCGCGGTGGTGCATCCTGCGGATGCACCGGTTGTGCCCGGTGAGGAGGTGGGGCCGCCGCCTCACCGGCCAGGTACCGGTCGATGCCGAATGCGGCGATTTGCCCGGCTGCGATGGCATCGATGACCGTGCGAGGACCGGTAACCGAATCACCCCCGGCAAACACGCCCGGCACGTTTGTGGCTCCCGTGTTTGGATCGACCTCGATGGTGCCCCAGTCGGTCAGCCGAATTTGGGGCGGGAAGATGGAGGGGTCTGGAGCCTGTCCGATGGCGCAAACCACGGCGTCAATCGGGAGCTGGTGCTCTGACCCCTCGATCGGAACCGGGCGCCGGCGGCCGGAAGCGTCGGGCTCTCCGAGCTGCATCCGGATCATCTCGATCCCCTGGACCCGCCCGGATTCGTCCCGAAGGATTCGCACCGGGGCGGTGAGGAAGGCGATCTCGATGCCTTCTCGGCGAGCCAGAGCCACCTCGGCCGGTTGCGCCGGCATTTCGGCCTCGGTTCGTCGATAGAGGATCGTCACCTCTCCTTCGGAGATACGGCGCAGGGTTCGTGCGGCATCGATCGCAGCGTCTCCTCCTCCGATCACGGCCACCCGTCCTCGAATCGGGGGCGGCTCGCCCACGTTGACCTGTTTCAGGAACGAGAGCGCGTCGAACACGCCCGGTCCCTCCTCCCCTGGTATGCCCAGTGTCATACCGCGCCAGGCGCCGCAGGCAAGGAATGTCGCTCCGTATCCGGCCTCTTTCAAGGACTCCAGGGTCACGTCGGTTCCAAACGATTGCCCCAGATGAACATCGATCCCAAGAGCCTCCACGATGATCCGGATTTCCCGTTCCACCACGTCCCTTGGAAGCCGGTAGGCGGGAATGCCCAGGGTCAGCATCCCACCGAGTCGGTCGGCAGCCTCGAACAGACTCACTTCGTACCCGCGCAGCCGCAGATCATGTGCGCAGGCGAGCCCCGCCGGTCCGCCGCCGATTACCGCGACCCGCTCCTCTCGCGCCGGCGCCGCCTGAACCCGCCGCGCAAGGTCGTCCCGCACAGCCTCTTCCGACTCCGATTCCATGGCGAATCGTTTCAACGCGCAAATGGCGACCGGTTCGTCGATTTCGGCTCGAACACATGCTGTTTCGCACGGATGGTGGCAGACCCGTCCCACGGTGGCGGGCAGCGGAATCTTGTCTCGAACCACTCGAGCCGCCTCCTCGGTGCGTCCGGAGGCGAGCAGGGTGACGTAGGACTGGACGCAAAGAGACACCGGGCACGCTTGCACGCACGGCGCCAGATCCGGCTTGACCGGCTGGGGAAGCGCCAACGGGTCACTCACCCAACCGCCCCGCACGAATCGGGACGCCCGGTCCAGTTGGGTCTCCTGCTTGAGAACCTCGCCGCAGCCCGTGTGGTCTCCGTGGACGCCGCAGTACCGGCACGCCGTCGGGTCGACCTGGTACCGCGGCCTGGAAGATACCTGGGGCCGGTCCACAAAGATGCAGGGTGCCCGGCTCACGATCACGTCGAGTCCGTCTGACCCAACAGCCTGCTCGAAAGCCTCCACCATGGCACGCACGTCAAACGGGTTCACCGTGGTCACACTCGTTGCTCCGAGTGCCCGGCAGACCGCCTCGATGGAGAGTTGCACGGCCTCATTGCCCATTCCGTCCCGGGGGGTTCCCGGGTGAGGCTGGTGCCCGGTCATGCCCGTGGTGCGGTTGTCCACAACCACGATCGTCTGATTGTGCCGGTTGTGTGCTGCATTGGCCAGCCCGGTCATTCCGTTGTGGAAGAAGGTGGAATCTCCGATGAACGCAATGGAAGGTTCGTCGGTCACCCGGCTGATCCCGCTCGCCGTGTTGATGCTCGACCCCATGCTGATGAGCACGTCGGCCAGGTTCAGGGGAGGGAGCACGGCCAGGGCGTAGCACCCGATGTCGGTGTGGAATATCCCGCGTCCTCGAGTCACCAGTTTGGCGGCATAGAAGGTGGCCCGGTGCGCACATCCAGCGCACAGGGTGGGCGGCCGCACCGGCAGTGGATGACTCGAATGGCGGGCCGTCGGCCAGACGTGATCGCGTCCTGCCACCTGGGCCAGTGCCCCCGTGACCTGCTCGATCGTGTACTCGTGATGATACGGGAAATGGCCCGTGCGCTTGCCGAACACCTCCACCTCGAGGTGGTGCTCCCAGGCCACCCGCTGCACGAACTCTTCCAGGTAGGGCTCCAGTTCCTCCACCACCAGAACCGACCGCTTGCCCTCGAGGAATCCGGCCATCCACGCATAGGAGAACGGGTGCGTGATCCCGAGACGGGCCACCTCCACCTGGTCCGATAGATCGAGCAGCTCGAGAGCGTCCCGGACGTAGTTGAATCCCACCCCCGACGTGACCACCCCGATGTCACCGCGGCCCAGCCTCAGATTGAACGTCCGGTCCGATTCCACTATCTCGGTCAGTCCCGCCAGCTTTTCCAGAAGCACCGGGTGAAGCTTCTTTGCGTTCCCAGGCACACACACCATCTGAGACGGGTTGTGCTCGAACGTGTGTTCGCGCTTCAACTCCGAACGATCCGGAAGACGGTCGAACGTCACCACTCCGCGCATGTGGTTCAGCCGCGTGGTGGTACGCACGAACACCGGAAGCCGCACGCGCTCGGACAACTCGAACCCATAACGGACCATCCGCCGCGCCTCGTCCGGGGTCGAGGGCTCCAGCATCGGCATTTTGCCCAGACGTGCGTAGTAACGGTTGTCCTGCTCATTCTGGCTCGAGTGACACGACGGATCGTCGGCACTGACGATGACCAGGCCGCCGGGCGTGCCGGCATACACCAGCGTCATCATGGCGTCCGCGGCCACGTTGACACCCACGTGCTTCATGAAGCACATGGCCCGGGCCCCGGCCATGGATGCTCCGTAGGCGACTTCCATGGCGACCTTTTCATTGGTCGAGTACTCGAAATAGTATCGGCTCGAGTCGGCCAGGCGCGACAAGGTATCGCCTATTTCGGACGAAGGGGTGCCAGGATAGGTGGCCGCCACCACCATCCCCGCCTCGAGTGCGCCGCGCACGATCGCTTCGTTCCCCAAGAGGAAGTGCCTGCCACCTGCTTCAGGTGACAACAGGACGTTCATGTCGTACTCCTTTCCCGTTCATCCGGTTGTTCGTACTCTCCTTCGTCTCGAGACCCGGACACCGCTGCAACGGCCGGGTTCCCCGACTGGACAGGACTCAGGCGTCACTCGTCCCGGGGAAGGTCTCGGATTTTTTTGGCCGGCACGCCGCCCCACAGTTCATAGGGGCCGATCTCGGTGTTCGGCTTGACCATCGAGCAACTCGCAACCACCGCATGATGACCCACATGAACACCGGGAAGAATCCAGCACCCGCCGCCGATTACCGCGTTGTCCTCGATTACCACACGTTTGATGGTCATTCCACGGTTGTCAAAGGCGTGGCAGGTGACGCCCACGTCATACCCGAACTGGACGTTCCGGCCCGCGTAGAGAAGATAGGGGTCGATGATGTGGTTGGTGTCGCCGAGTGTCATGGTCTTCATGTGAGGGCCGAACAGGGTTCGATACAGACCGGCCAGGGGGGGGAGACGGACCAGGTGCGCGGCGAGGAACTGGGTCCAGGGGGGGGTGTACCGAAGCTTGGTCAGCAGGATGTTGATCATCAGGATCAGGACCTCGCGGCTGGGCCTTCCTCCCGGGTTCTGGGGAAAGAATCCCTCCTTGGGCTTGGGTACGATGATACGGAGAAACAACAACAGTACCAGGTAGGCGTAGTTGAACACCAGGATGGAGCCGAGCACGAGCAACACCCATTGCCATCGCTCCGTGGCCATGGGCCGGAAGTGATCATACACCAGCACCGTAGGCCACAAGGAAAATCCGACCATGGCAAGCGCCACGATCAGGAACAAGGCCTGAAGGGCCTGCTTGCCCAGGTCCAGTTCCATGCTCTTTCGTGGGGGGGAAGTCTTCGCGTCATCAGACATTCGGCACCTCCTGTCTCCGCTCGAGACGCGTCGTGTTCCATTTCAAGGCCAGGGCGGGCCCCCGCACGTAGACAGGGGCCGCAATTCCCGCCCACAAGATAGCCTTGATTGACTTCCGTGTCACCAACATCGAGCCCAAGCGGATTGACGTCGGGCCGCGGGAACGGATATGCTCGATGACAGCTTCTCCCACCGGTCGATGGCCGGGCATCGAGGTCGAGTTGCGCCATCGCCTCCGTTGCGGGCACGGGCCTCCGTCTCTGTCAAGCCCCACTCGCCCCGGAACGGCCGGCTCGAGAGGCGAGGCGTGAGGAGGAAGGTCCATGTCCACAGTGGTCGATATCTCTCCCCTGCGCATGGGGCGAACGCGGCGCCTCTTGCTGAGCATCAAAATCGTGTCGGTGGCCGCATGCGTGTGGTTCAGCGTTGCCGCCAGGACCCTTCCAGCGGCCGAATCGCCGCTGGAAGAACTGGTCTCGTCGCTCCTCGTCTTGATGGATCGAACCGCTCCACCGGAACAACGGGGGGAGGCCGCACGCCAGATGGGACGCCTCGGGGATACCCGCGCCATCGTCCCCTTGCTCTACGCACTCGCCGACCCGGAGCCTCGAGTTCAGTTGGCCGTGGTCCAGGCCCTCGGATTCTTCACCACGCCAGAGGTGGAGCAAGCTCTGACCAGCGTCCTCCTCGACTCCGGCAGAATGACATCCATCCGCGCCGCCGCCGCCCACGCCCTCGGCGCGCAACATACCGAAACAGCCAGGAACTCCCTCTACCAGGTCTATCGGGACTCCGCACAACCTCGAGACCTCCGCGAGGCCTGTGGAAACACCCTCGATACCTTCTTCCCGGGCTACCTCGCATCCCTCGGAGACTCGGGCCGCGTGTTGGACCGGGCCGGGCGCGTCCTGCTCGTTCCAGCTTCCGCCGCGTTCGGTGCCTACACCCTTGGCACCATCGGTCAGTTCGGGCGCTCGGACGCGGCCGTGCCCATCGGCGTGGTTTCCGGCATGGTGTTGGGCGGCGCGGCTTCCTACCTGCTCACCCAGGATGAGGAAATGACCACCTCCCAGGCGGGAAGTATCGTCACTGCCGGGGCCTGGGGGCTGTGGACAGGATTGACTGCAGGCCGGATGGCCACCTACGATCGCCCCGACACCGAATTCGTGACCTTGATGGGCCTGGTGGGCCAGTCGGTGGGTCTGGGGGCCGCCGTCTGGTCGTTGCACCGAAATCCCTTCTCGTTCCAGGACATCGTCGCCATCAACCTCGGAACCCTCGCCGGTCACAACGCCGTCTGGGGGGGGCTTCTGCTTGCCCAGATACCCTCCGATACCCCGGCCAGCCTGGGTATGATCATGGCGGGGAGTCTCGGCTCCATGGCTGGAAGCGCCGCCCTGGCGCGCAAGTTGCACTTCTCACCAGGAGACATGGCCCTTGTGGCCCACGGCGCGGTCCAGGGCGCGTGGGCCGGGATGTGGCTCCCTCTGCTTGGTGAAGAACGGGCCACATCCAATCAGATGTGGGGAGGATTGCTCCTGGGTTCATCCGTCGGGCTCGTCGGGGCGGCCGTCATCAGCCAGGACGTGGAGCTATCGGTCCAGGACACCCTGTTCATGGCCACGGGCAGCGGGTACGGGTACGTTCTCGGCGCCGGCCTTCCGCTCCTGTTCGGGGCGGAAAGACGACAGCCGGTACTCACGAGTATGTTGGGCGGTGGCCTGGTCGGTTTGGCTGCTGCCGCCGGGATCCGGGACCAGCTCGTCCATGGTCCGGGCGACACTGCCCTCACGGTGCTGGGGACGGCGTGGGGCGCCTGGCAGGGAGCGAGCCTGGGGGCCTACCTCTACTCGAGGCAGGGCTCGCATTTCGAGGATCTCCAGGTGGTGGGCGCAACGCTCACCGGCCTCACTCTGGGCGGGGTCGGGGCGCTGGCTGTCGCCCAGAGCGCAGAGGTGTCCTCCTGGGAGGTCTTGATGATGGCTTCGGGCGGCATGTGGGGAAGCTGGTTTTCTCTGTGGGGGAACCTGCTGGCAGACACGCGGTTCGGCACCATCTGGTTGAGCAACCTCCTGGCTTCCAATGCCGGGCTCGCACTCGCCGCTCTCCTCATGTCGCCGATGGGCGAGGTGCATCCGACTCGAGTGGGCATTGCAGATCTTGCCGGCATGAGTGGGGCGGCGCTTGCGTCGTTGGGGGCTGCGTTGGCCACCGATGACCCGAACAAGATCATTACCGCGAATCTGGTGGGCAGTGGTCTGGGACTGGTGGTGGGTGCTGGTATCGCGTCC
>CAYQMG010000070.1:0-3586 GCA_964418585.1 uncultured Gammaproteobacteria bacterium
AGGACCTCACCTTCCGCACCCGCTCAGGGTCAACGGGCTGCCATACCAGGGTGAATTGCCAGCCTACCAGGTCGACGATCGAGGCACACCCCCTCGACGATCGACGCACACCGTCTCGACCATCGAGGCCCACCAGGTCGAGTCGCCGGCACCAGGTAGCTGTCGTCTTGGCGGTCGCGGATCCGACTCTTGCAAGCCGCGTGGAGCCGGGGGAAACAGGAGGGGTGGCTCGGGGGGAATCTCCGCGGCATTCAGCAGGGCATCGATGAACGGGGCGGTGAGTTTGGTGGCGAACTCGAGCCCGGACGGAAACGGCGCGACGAAGTTGAGGCATGTCAACCCAACCTTTGTCTCGGACTCGGCAATCTCCAGGGCGTGGCGATGAGAAATGACCCAGGTCGGGGTATTGTGACATATGCAGTTTCATCGACTTTGCTGCTCGTCCGGAAGACCGGCAGGAAAGGAGAGCGCTCATGGAGGCTCGCAACCGCAAGCTCCTGGACCGGTACGGTTAGATCGAGCCAGGCGAGGCAAGGCTACCAGGGTTCCAGGAGCGTGCCGATGAATGAGGAAGGTGCAATGAAACGCATCGAAGGCCGCGCCAGGAGTGCAGGAGAAGTCCTGGATTCGACGAAGTACACCATCGACTTCTACCAGCGCGAGTATGCGTGGCAGGAGCGACAGGTCCGTGAACTCATCGACGATCTCACCGGGAAGTTCCTGGACTTCTACGACCCGGCGCACGAACGGTACCAGGTCGAGCAGTACGGCCACTACTTCCTCGGATCGATCGTCACAAGCCACAAACGCAACCAGCGCTTCATCGTCGACGGTCAGCAGCGTCTTGCAGCACCAGGTCCTCCTCGCACCACTGGTTCCAGGCGACTCGGCGGACGAGGTGCGGCAAAAGGTGGCCCTGGTCGCAGACTTCCTCGACATCTGGCTGGCCCGCCGCGTCTGGAGCTTCCGGACGATTGCCTACTCGTCCGTCAAGTACACACTCTTCACTCTCACGAAGGAACTCCGGGGCCGGGATATTCCGGCTTTGTCCGAGTTCTTGCGCCAGCAACTGGACGAGCACGAACAAGGGGCCCAAGACGCAGCGCCAGGCCTTCTACGATGCGCTCGAGGGCGCGCTCGTCGTGCCTTCCGTCCGGGTCGAAAAGGACAAGGGCCGCGTCGACAAGCACGCCCGGGGGGCGGACTACCTCGGGCACTGCCCCGGCGTCCGGCTCGACCAGCTCGCAGCGGCGATGAGCCCCTTTGTCCGCCTCGAGGTGGGTCACGCCCGGGTCGTGCCCCACGTCGAGAAGATGCTCAGCTCGTTCGTCCACGACTACCTCGACGCCCAGGGCATGCTGGGCGACTACGACAACAACCTCCCGCGCGCAGTGCGCTGCGTCCACCCGCCCGTGACGCTTTTCGAGAAGTTCGACACCATGGCGCGCCGGTACGAGCGCGACGCGATTGAGGCCGATACCTTCGTGACCTTCGTGCGGCACTACGGGGACGCGGCCCAGATCATCCGGTCCGTCGACAAGCCCCCGGCGATCGAGATGAGCGTCGGTGAGCTGGCCCAGGACATGGTCGCCAAGAAGGACATGCGCGCCCTCCCGAGCCCGGACGAGCCCGCGCTCCGGCTTTCTGCCGGATATCCAGGTTGTGCAAGGAAGGTGGGGTCAGGCAGCCAGCCTTGACGCATTTATGAATACGGGCGCAACGCCGGCCATTGAGACGTTCGATGGCACGGGCGGACTTCCACGCCGGGGGCCCGGCACTGGATTCGAGGGGAGTCCCAAATCGCTGAGCCATCCCTCGACCTCGAGGCCGGTCAAGGCAGTGTACAGGCAGGGGTTTTTGCGCTTGCCTGCTTCTCGCGGTTTCAGGTTCCATCGGGCCGCCACCAGCATGAGCGGCCCCGAACGGACATGCTTGTGAGCCGTGCCGCCTCGAACACACGCTGCCGGAATGCCTCAGCTACCAGCATCCTTTGAACCCGAATGGAACCTCCAACCAAGCCCTGGTCATTGGAAACTCATTCCTGACGCTCATGACTGCGCTGGGTGGTGATCAGTGCCGCCCAGTGTGCCGAGGAACCATCGAGGGAGGGTCAATGCACCTGGGAATCTCCATCATCAGCGTCATAGTCATCTGGATCGAAACCATCGGGCGCATCCTCGAGAGTGCCGGGCCACCAGTAGTCGTTGAAGTCGTCACCGTCGACGTCCCAGCCGACGCACTCGAGGTTCCCGTCGTGGTCCAGGTCCGCTGCGTCTGCACAAGGACCCCCGTAGGCGCCGATGTCCGGGAGAGAGCCATCCGGGTCGAGCCAGAGCCAGAACTCGTCGTTCTCGAACAGGTACTCCAGGATGTCGGAAGCGATCTTGTCGTAGAGATCGACACCGCAGTATCCCATGTCCACAAGAGGGGAGTCCTCGGCCAGGTGAAGGTCATCGACGATCCACACGCCCGCCTCGTCGTCCCAGATGGGGTCTTGCTGGAACCCCGGGTCGACCGTGAGGTTGGTCTCATCCAGATCGATGTTGTAGACGTTGTCACCGTCTGGATCGTAGATCGCACAGTACGTGATTGACGGGTTTCCCTGAGAATTGTCAGGCCGATATACGTTGTAATCACCGACGTTGTTCGCGATGATGCTGTTCAAGATGACGGGGGATGCGTCGGAAGACGCATATATTCCCCCGCCTGTGCCGGCCTTGTTTGCGACAAGGGTCATGTTCGTCACGGTGGGATACGATGGACCGAGCAGGTACATTCCTCCGCCATGGTCGGCCTGGTTTGCGACAAGTATCACGTTTGACAGGGTCAGGCGGCCGGAATAGTACAGATACATTCCTCCGCCCCCGTAGTTGGCCTGGTTTCCGGTCAGGGTCACGTTCGTCAAGGAGGCATACGGGGTTGACACGTACATTCCTCCACCAGATTGATCCGAGTGGTTCCCGGTGATGCTCACGTTCCTCAAGTTGGGGGCCGAACCGGAGCACACGTACATGCCTCCGCCATACCTGAACGAGTGATTCCCGGTCACGGTCACGCGCAGCAGGATGGGAGACGAGGCGTACAGGAAAACCCCTCCCCCATCGTCGGCCTGGTTTCCGTCCAGGACAATGTCCTTTACGGTGGGGGAGGATAGCGAGAAACAGATGCCTCCCCCTCTGTCAGCCTGGTTTTCGACCAGGGCCACGCTTGTGAGGACTGGGCACGACTCGCGCAGGTAAATGCCGCCGCCGATGTCGGCCCGATTGTTCATCAGGGTCACGTGTGTGATGACGGGATACGAGTATTCCTGGTACAATCCTCCGCCACGCTCGGTCGCCTGGTTGTCAGAAATGAGCAGGTTCTGGAAAGTCCCCTGGGAGAATCGAAGGTAAACCCCTCCACCCGCGTCCGCCTCACCGCCGGTGATCGTAAAGCCCGAAATATTCACCGTCGATTCATCCATGGATACAACCGTGTCTCCATCGCCCTCGATCACCGTGCTGTCTGACCCGGCCCCCAGAAGGGTGAGGTGCGTCGACGCGATGGCCAGGCTTTCGTGATAGGTTCCGGGCGCAACTTCGATCGT
>CAYQMG010000071.1:0-20231 GCA_964418585.1 uncultured Gammaproteobacteria bacterium
GGATGTGAATACCTACCCCGGAGCGTCCGAGTTCTTCGACGGGAAGGACAACGATTGCAACGGGCTCCAGGACGACGGCCTCGACGAGACCGATGACGATGGGGACGGATTTTCGGAAACCGAAGGCGATTGCAACGACGGAGATCCGGCCATCTACCCCGGTGCCGACGAGGTTCCCTACGACGGGGTGGACCAGGATTGCTCGGGCGGGGACCTGACCGACGTGGACGGCGATGGGTTCATCGCCGAGGAATCAAGCGGAAACGACTGCGATGACCTGGATGCCGCGGTCCACCCCGGGGCGACCGAGATCCCTTACGACGAGGTGGACCAGGACTGCTCCGGTGCCGACTTGACCGACGTGGACGGCGATGGGTATGACGCGGTCGCCGTGTCCGGCGGGACCGATTGCGATGACGCCCGTGAGGACGTATACCCCGGTGCCGACGAGGTTTGCGACGAGGTGGACAACGACTGCGACGCCGAGGTCGACGAGGAGGCCGTCGACCGGAACACCTACCACCTCGACCAGGATGGCGATGGCTTCGGCGACGCGGGCCAGCCGGTCCTGGGCTGTGCCCAACCCGAGGGCGCGGTCGAGGACGCCACGGATTGCGACGACACCCACGCCGAGGTCTACCCCGAGGCCGAGGAGGTCTGCGATGAACTGGACAACGACTGCGACGGCGCCGTGGACGAGGAGGTCCAGTCCACTTTCTTCCTCGACCGGGGTGGCGATGGCTTCGGCGACGCGGGCCAGCCGGTCCTGGGCTGCACCCAACCCGAGGGCGCGGTCGAGAACGCCACGGATTGCGACGACGCCCACGCCGAGGTCTACCCCGAGGCCGAGGAGGTCTGCGACGAACTGGACAACGACTGCGACGGCGCCGTGGACGAGGAGGTCCAGTCCACCTACTACGAGGACGACGACGGTGACGGATTCGGAGATTTCCAGGATCCCACGCTGGACTGCTCCGTCCCGGATGGATACGTGGACAACGCCACCGACTGCGACGACAACGACCCGGCCGTCCATCCCGACGCACCCGAATCCTGCAACCACCAGGATGACGACTGCGACGGCGCCGTGGACGAGGAAGTCCAGTCCACTTTCCATCTCGACTACGATGGCGACGGGTTCGGAAACCCCGACCACACCTTGACCGGGTGCGACCTCCTGCCCGGGTACGTCGAGGACGCCACCGATTGTGACGACACGCGCCCGGACGTCCATCCTGATGCCACAGAAGTCTGCAACGGCCTCGACGACGACTGCGACGGAAGCGTCGACGAGGAACTCCTCGTCACCTTCTATCGCGACGCAGACGGCGACGGGTACGGCGACCCTGCACAGGAATCCTCCGGCTGCGAGGTCCCGGAAGGATACGCCACCATCGCCACTGACTGTGACGACAACTGTTCAACATGTTATCCCGGTGCAGCCGAACTTTGCGACAGCCTGGACAACGACTGCAGCGGCGGCTCTGATGACGCCTGGTCCTGGACCATCCGCGACCACGGGTGCAAGTACCTGAACGTGGAGAACACCGGTTCCGAACCCTTGACCCACTTCGAGGTCACGGTGGACGGCCAGGCGGTGGGGGTCACGCCCTTGTTCGAGGAACTGGCACCAGGCGAAACCGGAACTCTCCGCCTTGCCTACGTGCTTGACAACCAGCAATCGGTTCAGGTCACGTCGGACTGCGGGACTGTGGAGATGACCGTGGCCATGGAATGCGGGGTCCGGATCGGTTTCGCCGACTACGGGGACAAAGGCGGGGACCTCCTCGCCGTGGTCCGGTCCATCGACGAGCTTGGGGACGAGTTTGAGTCCATGACCGGTCTCTCGGTCTCCACCCAGCTCATCGACGCCGCCCACTGTGATCTTCCTTACCAGCAGTACTTTGTCGACATCGACTCGGACGATCTGAGTGAGTACGATCTGATCTACTACCATGCGCACAGTTCATTCGCCCTCGCCGAGTCGACCCAGCAGCGACTCCATGACTGGGTTCAACAGGGCGGTCTCCTGATTTTCGATGACTGCGGCGGGGCCGACTACGTGGACCTGAACGCCGTGTTCGGGGTCTATGTCGGCATGAACGGCAACACCAACGGGAGTACCTCTTACGCCCGGGGATCCGACGTGTACGAGTATCCCTATGCCTACACCCCGGACGAATTCGCCGGGACCGCCCAGTGGACCGAGGGCGGACAGCACGATGCCACCGGAGGTGTGCTGGGCATTGTCTACCGCGGCTCCTCCTGGCTCCTGTCCGGCAAGAAAGTGGGACACGGATGGCTCGCCTTCATGGGCGGCGACTGGGGGTGCTCCCTCAACTGCGGCTGCTCGGCAGGTACCACGACCGCGCACCGGCTGATGATGAACTTCGCCTGGATCGCTTCCGGACGAGGCGAACTCATCGCCGAGGAATGAACCAGCCGCACCGCCTGCTCTCGGGGGCTCGAGGAACGGCCCAGGGGGGGCCTCGGCCCCGGGTCAGGGCGGCACGTCATTTGACCGGGAGGCTCGAGCAGCCTGGAGGACGGGCGGCTTCGGGCTAGCGGGCGTACTTGCTGTCGTCGAGCATGACGCCTGCGCCCAGATCGGTGTTGAGTTTGTCGAGCACGGTCCGGGCCGCCTCGGCGGCGGAATCGATTTCCGATTCCGGACCACTCATGATGAGACGGCCCGTGGCGCCCCACGGTGTGTTGGTGATGAGCTTGACGCGGGCCGCCTTGAGCGCCTCGTTGGTGGCTATCGCCAGGTAGGCAGCCGGAGAGGACTCCATGATGAGCACCGACTCTCCGGCCACCACCATGTTGCCTCGAGCCATGCCCGTGAAAGAGATGGCGTGGTCTTGCTCCACGCCGCGGATGATCTTGTCCGTCAGGATTTTGACCTTGGCCCGGTCGGTCTCCTTCAGCCCGGTCGCGGCCAGGACCGCCCGGCCGGCCTCGAGCACCTCTCCCTGGTCTGGATGGTGGATCTGCATCATGCCGAAATGCCGCTCCGTGACCACGGAACCCAGGTGCACTCGAGTCGCTTTCAAGGCCAGGTCGATCATGGAATGGATCTCCATGGCCGGGGCAATCTCGATGAACATCGCCGCGTCGAACTCGCGCGGGTCATAGACCCGGTTGTCCTTGGCGATGTACTGGGCCAACTGGGGTTGCAGGCTGTCGATGAAGATGTAGGTCCTGAGTTCGTACTTTCCCATGGAATCGCCTTCCTTCCTAGACGGCCGGTGGATGACCTCGACACGGCCGCCCGGACGCGACCCGCCAGGTCGCCGCCGGTGGTTCGCCTCTGCTCCGGCCCCCGCGATGGACCCTGACGCCGCGCGGGGTTCCTCGCTTCTCGTTGGATGGCCCAGTATACTCCAACCCTTCTCCGAACTCCAACGGTATCTGCTCGTTGCCCGCTCCAGCCACTGTTTTCCCTTGCCAATGCCCGGAGTCGCCAGCATAATACGCGATTCGATTCGCCCCAAGGAACCATGGAGTCAATGATGAACAGGATCGGTATTCGCAGGGAAGATAAGCATCGGTTCGAGGCTCGAGCACCGCTCACCCCGGACGACGTCCGCACGCTGGTCCAGGAACACGGGCTGGAAGTCGTGGTGCAGGAGTCGCCGATTCGCGCATTCCCGGCCGAGGCCTACCAGGCCGCCGGGGCTCGAGTCGCGCCCGACCTGGCAGATTGCCCGGTCATCCTGGGGGTCAAGGAGATCCCGCCTCACCTGTTCGAGCCGGGGAAAACCTATGTGTTCTTCTCCCATATCATCAAGGGACAGGCCTACAACATGCCCATGCTTCGGCAGGCCATGACCCTCGGATGCTCCATCATCGACTACGAAAAGGTCACAGACGACGCCGGGCGACGCTTGATCTTCTTCGGCCGCCACGCAGGCCTCGCAGGCATGATCGACACCCTCTGGGCCCTCGGCCGGCGCCTCGAGTGGGAAGGTCTGGACACCCCGTTCGCCACCCTGAAGCCCGCCTGGAAGTATCCAAACCTCGCCGCTGCCAAGGAGGCTGTGGCCGAGGTGGGCAGGCGCATTCGACAACAAGCGCTCCCGGAAAGCCTCCAGCCCCTCGTGATCGGCTTCACCGGCTACGGAAACGTGTCCCAGGGCGCCCAGGAGGTGCTCGATTGCCTCGAGCCCACCTCCATCGAACCCGCCGACCTTCCGCAGATCCGCGACGCCCACAGGGACACCGCGCACACCGTCTTCAAGGTGGTGTTCGAAGAGCGCCACATGGTCGTCCCCGCCGACCCCGACGGCACCTTCGACCTCCAGGAGTACTACCAGCACCCGGAGCGGTACCGAGGCGTCTTCGAACAACAGCACCTCCCACACCTCTCCGTGCTCGTCAACTGCATCTACTGGGACGAACGCTACCCCAGGTTGCTCACCAAGGAGTACCTCGCAAGGACCCAGGCCGCCGGAAACCGCAAACTCAAGGTCGTCGGCGACATCAGTTGCGACATCGAGGGAGCCGTGGAAGCCACGGTCAAACCAACCGACCCTGGCAACCCGGTCTACGTGTACGACCCTGTCACCGACACCGCACACGACGGCGTCGAGGGAGATGGTCCGGTCATCCTCGCCGTCGATACCCTCCCCTGTGAACTCCCGGTCGACGCCACCGAGCACTTCGGCCGTTCCCTGCTCCCCTATGTCCCCGCCCTCGCACGGGCGGATTTCTCGGTCCCGTTCGACCGACTCGAGCTGCCGCCGGAGATCAAGCGCGCCGTCCTGGTCTATCAGGGGCAGTTCACCCCGGAATACACCTACATCGGCCAGTACCTCTAGAACCTTTTTCCTGGAGATCCGTTCCGACAACCGAGTTGGGTTTTGTCTCTCGAGACCGACCCGCCTTTCGTTCCTGAATTTGCGAAGGAGATTGACATGCAAAACATTCTGTTGCTTGGCGCTGGACTCGTCACCCGACCCCTGGTGAACTACCTGCTCGACAAGGGGTATCATCTCGTCAACGCCAGCCGGACCTTGAGCAAGGCCCAGGCGCTCGTGGGCGACCACCCCAATGCTGAAGCCATCCAGCTCAATGTCCAGGACAGCGAGGCCCTGGAGCGGCTGGTCAAGGATGCCGACGTGGTCATCAGCCTGCTGCCCTACACCCACCACGTCAAGGTGGCTCGCCTGTGCATCAAGCACCAGGTGCATTTCGTGTCCACCTCGTATGTGAGCGCCGAGATGGCGGCCCTGGACGAGGATGCCCGGAAGGCGGGTATCGTGGTCCTGAACGAGCTGGGCGTGGACCCTGGCATCGACCACATGTCGGCCATGAAGATCATCGACTGGGTTCACGGCCAGGGTGGATCCATCAAGTCGTTCCGTTCCTACTGCGGTGGTCTCCCGGCCCCGGAGGCCAACGACAACCCGTTCGGCTACAAGTTCTCGTGGAGCCCCATCGGGGTCTTGTTGGCGGGGACCAACGATGCCCGGTACAAGGAAGACGGGAAGATCGTGGAGATCCCGGGCAAGGAACTGTTCAGCCACTACAAGATCCTCAACGTGGAAGGGCTCGGCGAACTCGAGGGGTATCCCAACCGGGACTCGGTGCCCTACATCGACACCTATGGGATCCAGGAAACCGACACCTGCTTCCGGGGCACTTACCGCAACAAGGGCTGGTGCGACACCCTGAAGGCCATGGGGGACCTGGGAATCCTGGACAAGACCGAAAAGGACTTCACCGGCAAGACGTTGGCCCAGATCATGACCGAGTACGTGGGCGGAGACGCGGGCAGCGTGCGCGCTTCGGCCGCCGCCAAGCTCGGAATGAAGGCCGACGACGCCGTCCTGGACCGTCTGGAATGGCTCGGCCTCTTCTCCGACACCACCACCAAGGTGGAGAAGGGCTCCATGCTCGAGGTCCTCGCCGATGTCATGATGGCCAAGATGCCCTACAAGCCGGGTGAGCGGGACATGATCGTGCTCACGCACGACTTCATTGCTGAACTCCCCACCGGGAAGAAGCACATCACCTCGACGCTCATCGACTACGGTATCCCCAACGGGGACACCTCGATGGCCCGGACCGTCAGCCTCCCCGCCGCCATCGGAACCCACATGATCCTTCAGGGCAAGATCACCCGGCCCGGTGTCTGCATCCCGGTCGCCGCGGACATCTACGAGCCCATCCTGGCGGAACTCGAGACCCTCGACATCCGCTGTGTCGAAAAGTATGAGGATCTCTAGTCCCAACGGCAGGCGATCCTCCCCTGTCCTCCCGGTGATTCTCCCCTTTTCACCACTTCAAAAAACAGGATGAACGTGGGTTGACCACCGGCGACAGCTCCACGGGTACCCCGGTGCGCCCATCTCCTGCACCCCGGAAAGGACCGCTCACGGCTTTCCACTCCGCTCCTTCAAACGACGATACAGGGTCCGCGTATCCTCGAGCAGATGAACACGTCGATTCCGGTACTCACTCACAACTCGGTCCACTGCCTCTTTCTGACTGTCGCTCAGAATCCTCGAGATCGTATCGTTCGGACGGGTGCGAGGTAGGATGAGCCAGTGACGCTCCAGGGCCGGCAACAGGGTGGACGCCTGTTCCGCACTCAGGGCCACGTCCGGCCGGGCCTCGAGTTCAAAAAAGTGTATCAAGAAGTGGGCCAGGTGTTGGGGGCCGAATCGCCGGTCGTAGTCGGCCGAGGAGGTATCGGGAAGCGGGAGCGGCGCGGCCTGGTCCACTCCGGCCTTTTTCCGGAGAGCGTCCCGGACTCGGCCGACGTTGTCCTTCCACAGAGCGGTCACCATGATGTCCGGATTCCGCGTGTAGGGGAGGGATTGCAAGAATGCCTGCTGCTCTTCCCGAAGCGTCTCGTGCACCAGGCGGGCCTCGTAAGAGACGATGTACATGTAGCGATCCCGTAGCTCGAGCAGGGCGATCACCACGGGAATCTGATCCGGAGTGAGTTCGTGTTCCGTACCTTCGAGCTTGAGGAATCCGAAGTACATCACGTCCATGGGGAGGTTTCCCTTCCTGGCGGACTGGCCCTCCTGGATGGGCATGAACATGCCGCGGGGATCCTCGGGAGGCGGGCCGGGAGGTGGTGGCCCCGGCGGGAGGGAGTTTCCAGCCCTCGGGGGCTGGCCCGGGATTTCGGTCGACTGAACGCTCGAGGCGCTCGTTGTCCGGGGAGACGCTTCATCCCGGCAGGCAACGGAAGCAGTCGCCAGCGCCACGACGAGAATCGTGGCCTGGAGATGGAGAACGGGCCGGGCCGGGTGGGCCCTGTTACGCCGATACAAAGCTGAGTTCGCATGCGTGGGGCAGTTTCCCCGGACGGGTGGAGACATGGCCAGGCACCTTTCGATTCGCCGAGGTCTTGTTTCTGTTCATCAACCGGCGCGCCCGCGACTCGGCACCCGGCTTCGGAACGATTCTGGTCGTCCCGGTGGCGTTCGTCAACGGCACGGGAACCAGTGTAACGTGTTTTGAACCGGCCGAAAAGTGGTGTGTCCCGATACGGAACCGAGGAGTCGTCGGCATCAGGGGTGGGTGGGGGTACGGGTCGAGGTCCGGTTCCAGGAAGTGAGCCCCCCAGGCTCGAGCACCTGTTCGACCTGGATTCGCCCGTGGTCCGAGAGCGTCCCCTGGAGACGCGAGGTGCGCGACCACACGAGGAGCATGCGGCGGTCCGGTTCGAGCCGGGTCGTGCTCGAGTCTGATGCGGCATGCCCTGGTTGGAGGGGCGTCCACCATCCTCGCGGCAGGTCGTGGAGGAGGGCGAGTTGCACAGCGGCCGCAGCCTCGGCCCGCTGATGGTAGATCAGCAACCGGGCCAGATCGTCCCGGAGAAAGTCCAGCTCGAGCGCGTCCAGAATCGCCTCGGCTTCGTGCACCGGGGCGGTATCCAGCCGGATGGTCGCTCGAGCCTCGGGGGTCTCCGGCACGGGAGCGGGACCGGTCACGGGCAGGTCGATCACGGAGCGGAGGGGCATGACGGTCACCTCGAGGTTCACGGCAGCGGCCACGTGGACCATGCCCACGGGACGAGCGGATTGGTCCATCGCCTCGACGAGGCGCTCGAGCGTGGCCCGGCCCTGATCGAGCGCGCGTGCCACGTCCAGCACCTCGGGGACCTGGAAGAACTCGGTGAGCAGCCGGCGTGCCGTTTCGGGCCACAGGAGCGTGCGGCCCGGAGTCAGGTGGAGTATCGGATCGAGCGGCCCGGGGTCCTTGCCCTGGACGAGTCGGGCTTCGGCGCGAAGGGCGTGGAGGCGTAGGAGCGGCTCGGACGACTGGAAATAGGGGTCGGCGGGGTGGAGCGGTCCAGGTGCATGCTGTGCGATGAAGTCGTCCAGCACCTGTGCCGCGGTGTGCACCGCAGCCCTGCCCGTGATTCCAGCGTTGTGTCGCACCCGGGTGTCCACGAGTGCTCGAGCCAGGCCTTCCGCGGCGGTGGCCGTTATGCGGGTGCGTCGTGGGTGTTCGGATGGGATACTGGAGAGCGTCCGATTCAGGCCGTCCACTCCGGAAAGGAGGAGGATTTCTTCCACCAGCGCGGAATCGAACGGTGCAGACTGGAGTTGGTGCGGCCAGATTGCCGTATTTCGTGGCACCGCGGCGGGATTGATGCGCTCGGCGCGGTCTCCGGGCAGCAAGAGCAGGCCCCAGCGTATCGGGACGGAGACCGATTGTTGCAGAAGGTGAGCGATTCGGTTACCCAACTGCCGTTGGAGGTGCGCGATGGCCGGTGCAAGGTGGAGCGGGTCCACCTGCTCGAGGAGGAGGCGTCCGGCGGTCCCGACCCATGCCGAGTTGTCGATCTGCGCGAGCACTCGAGTTCCGGCCGACAAGGGTGGGTGCGGCGCGTCCTGGAGCGGCCGGAGCCGGTCGGGTCCGGCCGTGGGGCTGTTCGGACCCCTTTGAATCACGGAGGGGTGCGAGAGTCCTGACCTGAGGTCGATGTCCACGGGTGCGTCCAGGGTGGCGTGAGCGGCGTTCAGGGCCTTGTAGAGAGGGTCGACGGGCAGGAGGGGCTCGAGCGAGCGGCGGAGCCTGTCGAGGATCGACTGGAGGTCGGCGGGCATGGTGCGTGTTCCCCTGTTCCGTTGGGCCGGCTTTCCTGGGATTGAACCCGGACGCCGGGCCGAGCTTGCAGGCGTGGCCGTCCGGGGTACCTCCGGTCCGGCGTGGTGAGGGGCATCATGACACGGACGCCCAGCTCGGTCCAGTGCTCAACCGTTCCCGGCCGTGGGATCAGCGTCGCTTGCGGAGCACCAGGTCGGCGATCCGCATCCTGGAGAGTTCGTTGGAAGTCCCGGCGATCTGGACATACCGGGCGGCCCGATAGGCGCGCTCGGCCGCGTTTTCGGCTGTGAAGCCGGTGCCGGAGAGCACCTGGAGGGCGGCGCTGGCCACCTGTTCGGCGGTCTCGCCGCAAAACACCTTGGCGCAAGAGACCAGTGCAGGCGCTTCTCGAGGCTGTGCGGCTGTGGACCATGCAGCCCGGTAGGCAAGGAGTTGGGCGGCCTGGTAGGCAGCGAGCATCTCCGCCAGCTTGAAAGCGATTTCCTGGTAGGCCACCAGGGGTTTCCCGCCCGTGACATGGAGCTTGGCGTAGGCGCGTGCGGTCTCGAGGGAGGCATGCATGAGTCCGAGTGCCGCCGCAGTCAGGGCCAGGTCCTCCCACTGCCTCAGCACGGACACGAGCCGGTCACGGTCCATCGGGCCGATGATACGGTCCTCGCTCACCCTGCATGCATCCAGTTCCACCGTACCGAAGGCGGTGCCGTCGAACCCGAGTGTGGGAACCCGGTCGCCGGCGTGGAACCCGGGGTCGCCCGGTTCGACCAGGAACAGGGCGGAGCGATTTTCGAGTCGGCCGGCCACCGCGACCAGGTCGGCGATGGGGCCGTTGACCACGAAGTGTTTGACCCCATTGAGCACCACGGTGTTCCCATCCCGCACCCCTTCGGTTTCGAAGTCGTCGTTCACCACGTTCATGGCCCCCTCGGACAGGGCCACCGCGCCGATCCACCGGCCCTGGAGGAGAGGAGGGAGCCAACGAGTCCGTTGTGCTTCGGTGCCGAAGACCTGGAGCGCACGCGCAACCTGTCTCGTGCCGCATTCCACGGCCAGGAACAGGGAGGGCGTGTGAGATGCGAGCCCCTCCCCGGCACGCATGACCTTGACCGCGTCCTCTGCCGGGTCTCCCGGCGCGATTCCGAGCGAGAGATAGTGGGTGTCGGCGAGGTCGGCGAGGAGTTCGCGCACACGCCCGGCACAGGCGGGGTCGTTCGCCTGCTCTGCCCCATGCCTGCCTGCAAGGTCGGAGACAATCGCCTCGAGCCGGTCGAAGAACTTCTGATCATCCTCACGGAATTGGTAGTCCATCCTGAACCCCCGGTGACGCCGGCCCGACTACATCAGCCTGGCGATGATCTTCTTCTGAATCTCCGATGTGCCGCCTCCGATCGGAGCCAGGCGGCTGTCCCGAAAGACCCGTTCCACGTCGAACTCGTGAATGAATCCGTATCCCCCGTGGAGCACCATGGCGTCGTGAAGCGGCTTGAGGCTCCAGTCACCGACGAAGAGTTTGGCCACAGCGGCCTCGAGGTGGTTGAGAGGCCTCCCCTGGTCCTTGCACCAGGCGATGCGATAGACCAGGGTCCTGGCCGTCTCCACGAAAATCCGCAGGTCGGCTAGCTTGTGCTTGATCGCCTGAAACTCGGCGATGGGTCGCCCGAACTGCACGCGCCCACGGGCATAGCGAGCGCTCCTGGCCAGCACGAATGCTGCCCCCCCCACGATGGGGGCGAGCAAGGCGCTTCGATCCCACTCCACGGTCTGCATGGCCATGAGAAACCCCTGCCCCTCCTGCCCGAGCAGGTTCTCCGCTGGAATACGACAGTTCCGGAACACCAGTTCCGATGTCTGGGATGAGCGCACCCCCAGCTTGATCAATGGCGCACCAGGGGTGAACCCAGGCGTCCCCTTTTCCACGATGAACGCCGAGACCCCCGCGTGCCTGAGCGCTGGATCGGTTTTTGCATACACCACCACCACGTCGGCAATGGGACCGTTCGTGATCCACATCTTCGACCCGTTCAAAACGTACTCGTCCCCTTGCCGCTCCGCCGTGGTGGTCATCGACGCCACATCCGAACCGGCCTCCGGCTCGGACAGGGCCATCGCACCAACCCACTCACCCGTGATGAGCTTCGGAAGATACTTCCGTCGCTGCGCCTCGGTCCCGTGCACCCGGATGGTGTCCGCGCAGAGAAAGGCGTGCGCCCCGTAGGAGAGGGTGAGCCCGCCATCCACCCCCGCCTCCCCCAGGGCCTCCCCGGCCAGCACCGTGGTCACCACGCCGGCGCCTCCCCCTCCGTAAGCTTCCGGAAGGTGCAGGCCCAGAAGGCCGAACTCCCCCATCTTGCGGAACGAGTCAAAGTCGAACGTCTCCTCGAGGTCGTGCTTGCGACAGCGCGGCACAATCTCCTTTTGCGCGAATCGAAGCACCTCCTTCTTGAACATCAGTTGCTCTCGAGTGAATGAAAAGTCCACGATATCACCCCCGGTCGCCCGGCTTTCTTCGCGCGGGCGATGGTCCTCTCTTTTTTCCTGATCGCGGCGAATCGAACGAGTCCTCGAGCCCGATCTTGTCTTACGAACGATTCTCCAGGCAGGCGATCAGTTCCGGCACCACGTCGAGCACGTCGCCCACAATGCCCACGTCAGCCACCTGAAAAATGGGTGCTCGAGGGTTGATGTTGACCGCAGCCAGGAATGGTTTGCCCTTGATTCCCGCCAGGTGCTGGTAGGACCCGCTGATCCCCAGGGCCAGGTAGACGCGCGGTTGCACGGTCTGGCCCGAAGAGCCCACCTGCCGGAATTTTTCCATCCAGCCTGCGTCCACCAGGGGACGGGAGCAGGCCACCTCCCCGCCAAGGAGTTCGGCAAGATCCCGCGCAAGGTCCAGATCCTCCTCGCTCTCAAACCCTCGACCACACGCCACCAGTACCTCGGCTCGGGTGATGTCCACCTCTCCTTTTCCAGACTCACGCACCGTCGTTACCGCACGACCCACCTCGGGCAATCCTCCCTGCAACGCCTCGGCGGAACGATCCTCCAAGTTCCCCCCTTCGGCAGAGCCTCGAGTCGTCCCGGGGTCGAGCACGCCCTGGTCCAGGAACGCACCCGGACGAAGGGTGACCACCAGCCCTTGCGAGACATCGGTCCGCACCCGCGTGCGCACCTGGCCGCCCAGCACTTCCCGCACTCCCCGAACCGTGCCTCCCCTCTCGCGCACAAGCTCGAGGCAGTCCGGCAGGTAGGCGGCACCCAGTGCCACCGCAAGCCCGGGACCCAGGTCCATCCCAAAGGTGTCATGCAGGAAAATCACCACAGGCGCCGGAGGGAGCAGCCGGAGGCAGAGCGCACGCACGAGCGCGGCATCCGGGACCGCCAGGGCCGGAACATCCACCTGCCAGACCCGGTCAAAGTACGCACGGGCCGCACCGGAGAGGACAGCCAGACCGGATCCCGTGCCCAACACCAGGGCCACTGCCTCGGCCCGGGTATCCCCCACGAGCCGCACGGCCGCAGCCACTTCCGATACATCTTCCCGCGAAATCCCACCTCGAGATACCAGGATCGAGAATACACGCTCGGTCATCACACCCCTCCCCGCACCTTGAGCATTTCCACCAGGCGCCTGGCCTGCTCCTCCAGTGTCCCTTCCAGAAAAACCGCCCCAGCGCCTCGAGCCGGGAGGAAAAAGGACTCCACCACGACTCGAGCACCTGCACGGCCGACCCGGGCCGGATCGATGCCAAGAGCGTCGGCGCCCAGCACTGGAATGTCGATTCCACCGGCCTTCCGGAGCCCTCGAATGCCCACGTAGCGCGGCTCGTTGATTCCGGTCTGGATCGAGAGCACGCAGGGGAGGGCGATTCGAACCTCCTCCACACATCCTCCCTCCACCTCACGCTCCACCATGAGATGTCCGTCCCTCACGTCGACGCGGGTCACCAGGGAGGCGAACGGTCGATCGAGCAGCGCGGCGAGCATGCCCCCCACCTGGGCCGCGCCATCATCCGCCTGCGCTCCCGTCAGCACCAGGTCCACCGGGTGGAGACGCACAAAGGCGCTCAGTATGCGGGCAATCCCCTCCCCGTCCGAACCCTCGAATGCGGGATCCGAAAGGTGCACTCCGCGATCCGCCCCCATGGCAATCTCGCGTCTGAGCACCTCATCCGCTTCCTCTCCCCCCACCGATACCACGGTAACCGTCCCACCAACACGATCCCGAATCCGGATCGCCTCCTCCACCGCGTAGTTGTCCCACTCGTTGACCATCTCCTCCAGTTCGTCCCGGACAATGTCAGACCCGTCAGGCTCGACTTCCACCTCCTCGCTCGAGGTGTCCGGGACACTCTTGACACACACCAGGATGTCCATGGGGCCTCCTCCTCCCTCCTCGTTCGATTCGTGCGTATGCCGGGACCATCATACAACAGGACGTGCCACCGGTGGGAGGTTTCCGGCCCCGGGTCCCCACCCTCGAGCCGGACCGCACGTTTGCTCCGTCGGCGCTCGTTCCAGGGGATCCGTGTTCTGTTCTCCCTCGGCGCCCTTGAGGGCTGTTTTGAGGAGTTTTGACCGGAACCTGCCGCTCTGGAAGGAGCAACAGAGGAGTGTTCGACCCGCGCTCGGTGGGCAAGGATGGTCGAGCGGCGTGGTGACCACTTCGAGGCTCATTTCGAAGCCTCCGCGACGGGTAGAACCAGGTCGGTGCGGGCTTCGAACGGCCTGGGAAGAGGTCGAGTCAGGTCGGAACCGGGTTTCGAATGTCGGGGCGAGAGATCGAGTGGCCCGAGGTGCCCGATCGGGTCGGTGTGGGTGGAATTGATGTGATACAATCCGGGCGTGTGTCCGGGGCCAGGTTGAGTCGGGTGGGCGTGTATGGTCGGGGCGCCCGCCTGCCAGAGCCTGGGTCGCTGAGTTCCCGGAGGTGATTCGGCCGAGCGCCGGGGTGTTGCGAGGGGGGGCGGGATGGTCGAGGGGGGTCCAGTGGGTTGTCAGGAGGGAGCAGGATGGTCGAGGAGCGGCCTGGCTTCTGGCTGATTGCGCATCCCGGGGTGTTTTACGCACTGTCAGTGGTTGCCCTGGTGTTTTTCGGACTTGGCATGGGGATTCGAGTGCGTGCGTGGATTGGGGGGACGCGCGGAACTCGAGGCCAGGAGGTGCGACCGGACCTGTCGGCGTTGCTGGTGGACGGGTTGCTGGGTCGACGGATTTTCTCTGGAGACCGGGCCGCCGGGGTGATGCACCTGGGCCTGGCCTGGGGGTTTGCGGGGCTTTTTGCCGGCACGGTTTTGAACGCGGTGCACGAGCACGTGGTCCCATTTCTCGAAGGTCCGGTTTACCTCGTCTACTCTGCGTGTCTCGAGGTGGCTGGGCTGTTTTTGTTGGCGGGAGTTGGGATTGCGCTGTGGCGGCGTCTGATGGCGGGCGTGGACCGGCTCGAGCGGTCGTGGTCAGCGTATGTGGTGCCTGTGTGGCTGGGTCTTGTTGTGGTCACGGGTTTCCTGGTGGAGGGGGTGCGATTGGGTCACCAGGCCCCGGCGTGGGCGAGCTGGTCGTTTGTGGGGAGGGGCGTGGCCGGGTTTCTCCTCTGGGTGGGACTGGACCCGGACGGACTTGGCGCGGTTTATCCCTGGCTGTGGTGGATCCATGCGGGGGTCGCCCTTGCCCTGGTCGGGTTCCTGCCCTGGACGCGGCTGGTCCATGCACTGGTGGCCCCGTTCAGCATTGCCCTTCATCGCGTTGACGCTCCGGTGTTGGGCCTCGAGGCCGGTGGGGTGGACCTGGCAGAGGGGGATGTGCCCCGATTCACGCGGGTCCAGCGGGTCGCGTTCGATGCCTGCACCCATTGTGGTCGGTGTGTGGCGGTGTGTCCCGCCCACCTGGCGGGCGAACCGTTCGATCCCCGGGCGTTCGTGGTGAGCGGGAAGAGCCGCCTGCCCGGGCTGAAGACCGGGGATGTAGGGTTCGATCCATCTCGAGTCTGGCACTGTGCCACCTGTCGTGCCTGTGTCGAGGTGTGTCCGGTGCACGTGCCCATTCCCGAGGCCCTCCTTTTGCTGCGGGCGGCCCTGGTGGAGGACGGAACTCGGGTTCCGGCGGTGCTTTCCCGAGCCCTCGACCGGCTCTACCGGTACCAGAATCCCTGGGAGTCCTCGAGGCGTCGGCGGAATCGTTGGGTGCGGGAGGTGCGAACCCGGACCGTGGAGCGGGAGGATGCCTCCCCTCTCCTCTATTTCGTGGGGTGTACCGCCTCCCTGGACGATCGTGCGTCCGGGATTCCGCGGGCCCTGGCCCAGGTGCTGGACCGTGCCCGGCGGCCGTTCGTGACGCTGGGCCGGAAGGAACCCTGTTGTGGAGACATCGCCCGGGTGGTCGGGGAGCAGTGCCTGTGTGAGGAGCAGTTTGAGGGGTGTGTGACCCAGGTGGGCCGACAAGGTGTGCTCCCGGGCGTGACCAGTTCTCCCCACTGCCTCCACACCTTTCGGCATGTCTACCCGCGGCTGCTCGAGCGGCGGGGCACCGGGGAGGAGGCCGGGCGGTCGTCGGAACCGGTCTCTGCCGGGGGGAACCGCGGGGCCGGGAGTGGCGTCGAAACGGCCCCGGAAGGGTGGGGGCGCGTGTTGCACCATGTGGAACTTGTTCGAGACCTGCTGGCGGCGGGGTGGATTCGTCTGGAGATTCCAGTGGCTCGAGTCGTGACCTTTCACGATCCTTGCTACCTTGGGCGGCACAACGGGATTTACGGGGCTCCACGACAGGTGATTGACGCAGTGCCCGGGGTGCAGCGCGTTGAGATGGCGCACCATCATGGGGAGAGCCTCTGTTGCGGAGGAGGCGGAGGGCGGATGTGGGTGGGCGACCTCGAGGCCGATGTCAAGCTCTCCGAGCTGCGGATTCGAGAAGCCATCGAGGCTGGAGCCGACATTCTGTGCACGGCCTGCCCGCTCTGCCTGGTGATGCTCGAGGACGCCCGGAGGAGCGCCGGGGTGGTGGATCGGCTCGAGGTGATGGACGTGGTGGAGTTGGTGGCCCGGTCCCTGGGCGAGGTCGTGTGAATCGGTGCGATCTCGAGGTTTCTCGAGTGCGGGTCCATCCGGGGGGTGGGGAGCGGTCGCACGGCAAATGGAGGCAAGGGGAAAGGCCCATTGCCGTGTGGAGATGACTGGGGGGTGATTGCGGTCTTCGGAGCGAGCGCCACGACCGGCTTGACAGGTGGGAGTGCCCGTGAAAGACTCGAACAGACCTGGTTCGTTTGGACCCGGGCTCGAGGTCATCCACGGTCGTGTGGCGTTGGGGGGGCATGGGGCAAGGATCCGCGCGGGGGAGAGAAACTTGCGTGCAGGGGGACACGATGAGATCCGGTGAACGGAGTTCAGATGTCCGCAGATACGTTTCGGTGGCGGCGAGCCTGGCTGTGCTCGTGGTGGGGGCATGCGTTCTGGTCGCGTGTGGAGGAGACGCAGACGGGGACGGATACACCGTGCAGCAAGGGGATTGCGACGACACGGATCCCTATATCAATCCGTTTGCGACCGAGGTGTGCGACGGTGTGGATCAAGACTGTGACGGCAATGTGGATGAAGGGTTGACCGTCACCTACTATCCCGATGCAGACGGGGATGGACACGGGGTGGAGGCCGGGGCCGAGGAGATGTGCGGCCTCCAACCCGGGTATGCCTCGAGCATGGATGATTGTGACGACACGAGCCCGGAGCGGTATCCGGGGGCCACAGAGGCGTGCAACGGGGTGGACGACGACTGTGACGGCGAGGTGGACGAAGGAGCGGCGAGCACGTTCTACGAGGACTCGGACGGGGATGGGTACGGTGCGCAGGACGTTTCTGTGCAAGGGTGTGTGTCTCCGGAAGGGTATGTTTCGGACGGGAGCGATTGCAACGACGCCGATCCGGACATTCATCCGTGGGTTGCAGACGAGCCGAACGGGGTGGACGACGATTGCAATGGAACGGTGGACGACCTGTTTCTGGAAGTGGCGGCGGGGCAGGCCCATTCACTGGCGTTGCGATCCGACGGCACGGTGTGGGCCTGGGGGGACAATACGCACGGTCAACTTGGCGATGGGACCACGTTGGACAGCCTCCAGCCCGTTCAGGTGGTCGGGCTTTCCCGGGTCACGGCCATTGCTGCCGGCGACGCCCATTCGCTCGCCCTGGTCCGATCGGGCCCGAGCACCGTACTGGTCGCCTGGGGTGGCAACAGCAAAGGGCAACTGGGTATCGACACCACGGCCGATGTGCTGGAGCCCGTGTCAGTACCCCTGGACGGGCCGGTGCTGAGTGTGGCGGCCGGTGCCCATCACACGCTGGCGGTGGTGAGCGTGGTCGGGGAGGGGGCTCAGGCCTGGAGTTGGGGGGACAACAGCGAGGGCCAACTCGGGAACGGCACCCTCGACGACAGCACGGCGCCGGTGCAGGTGAAGACCGTGCGGGACGTGATCGGGGTGGCCGCCGGCGCGTATCACTCCTTCGCCCTCGAGGCCGGTGGGGCCGTGTATGCCTGGGGTCGGAACGACGAGGGGCAACTGGGCGATGGCACGATCATGCGGCGTATTTCCCCGGTCGAGATTGCCACGGGCGGCACGGTGGCGGCCCTGGCCGCCGGCTTCGGGCACTCGGTCGGGGTGGACGAAGCCGGTTTGCTCCTGGTGTGGGGGATTTACGATGAAGACGCCGACGCCGGTACCGCGGACGTGTTGCTGAGACCCTCGAGCCTCGAGGCTCCAGCGGACGTGTCCCTGGTGGCGTGTGGGAACTATCATGCAGTGGCCGTGGATCAGGACGGGGTGCCGTGGACCTGGGGTCGCAACGACGCGGGCCAACTGGGAGATGGAACCACCGCAGACGACTGGACCCCGGCCGAGCGACCGGCGATTGCACCGGTTTCCGCCGTCGCTGCGGGCGCCTCCCACACCCTGGCAATCACAGCGGATGGCCGTATCTGGGCCTGGGGGGCCAACGATCAGGGCCAACTCGGGGACTGGACCACCGAGGATCGCTCGAGTCCGGTCGAAGTGAAGTGGTCTCTGTAGGCCGGGCGTCTTGCCAGTCCATGTTGCATTCGCCTTTCGGATCGGGTAGGTAGCATCCTCCCGGTGCCGTGGTCGAGTCGAGTCACGACCGTGTCCTGGACGGGGGCTCGAGGCCGTGGTGACCGGACCAAGGACGGAGCGTGCGGGCTGTTTCTTTCCGGTTCTCCAGGTTGGGAGAAGGTGGGAGCAGCGAAGGTTTGACTGATCTTTCCACTACACAGGAGGTGTCTCATGGCCAATGGAATCGTGCCCATTCCCAGGCCGGTCAATGAGCCTGTCAGGGCCTATGGACCCGGGTCCCCGGAGAAAGCGGCCTTGAAGGCCAAGATGCGGGAGATGTTGTCCGAACAGATCGAGATTCCGCTGATCATCGGGGGCAAGGAGGTCCGCACCGGAAGACTGGCCAAGGCCGTCTGTCCTCATGACCACGCCCACGTGCTGGCCACCTATCACCAGGCAGGCCCCGATGAGGTCGCCATGGCCATCGACGCGGCCGCCGAGGCCTGGAAAACCTGGTCCGAGATGGCCTGGGAAGACCGCGCCGCCGTCATGCTCAAGGCGGCGGAACTGCTGGCCGGGCCCTGGCGGGACACGGTCAATGCCGCCTGCATGCTCAACCAGTCCAAGACCGTGTTCCAGGCAGAAATCGATTCCGCTTGCGAACTCATCGACTTCTGGCGCTTCAACCCATACTACTACCGGTTCCTGCTCGAGCAGCAGCCCGAAAGCATGCGCGGTCACTGGGACTATGTGGAGTATCGTGCGCTCGAGGGATTCATCTTCGCGGTGACGCCGTTCAATTTCGCCTCGATCGCCGGGAACTTGCCCACGTCGCCGGCATTGATGGGCAACACCGTGCTCTGGAAGCCCGCGTCCTCGGCCGTGTTCACCGCCTACCAGATCATGCGGGTGCTCCAGGCCGCCGGATTCCCCGATGGCGTCATCAACTTCATCCCCGGCCCGGGCGGAAAGGTCGGAAACCCGGTGATGTCGAGCCCGAGCCTTGCCGGCGTCCATTTCACCGGGTCCACCCCCGTGTTCCAGGGCATGTGGCGACAGGTGGGCAACAACATCGACAAGTACCGTACTTATCCCAGGATCGTGGGTGAAACCGGCGGCAAGGATTTCATCTTCGCTCACGCCAGCGCGGACGTGGAGGCTCTCGTCACCGCCCTGGTCAGGGGCGCCTACGAGTACCAGGGCCAGAAGTGCTCCGCGGCCTCGAGGGCCTATATCCCGGCGTCTCTGTGGCCCGCTGTCAAGGAGCAACTCCTGGGCCAGATCGGAGAGATCAAGATGGGCGACCCGATGGACTTCCGCAACTTCATGAATGCGGTCATCGATCGGAACGCCTTCCAGGACATCAAGGGCTACATCGACTACGCCAAGGCGTCCAACGAGGCCACCATTCTGACCGGCGGCGGTTGCGACGATTCCAAGGGCTACTTCATCGAACCCACCGTGGTGCTCACCGAAAATCCCCACTTCAAGCTCATGGAGGAGGAGATCTTCGGCCCCGTCCTCACTCTGTTCGTTTATGACGACGACAAGCTGGATGAAACCCTCGAGCTGTGCGACAACACCAGCGTGTATGGCCTCACCGGCGCCGTGTTCGCTGAGGACCGGGCTGCGGCCGTGCGGTGCGCCAATGCCTTGCGTCACGCGGCAGGGAACTTCTACATCAACGACAAGCCCACCGGCGCGGTGGTCGGCCAGCAGCCGTTTGGCGGATCCCGCGCGTCCGGCACCAATGACAAGGCCGGGTCGTTCCTCAACCTGATCCGTTGGACCTCTCAGCGTACCATCAAGGAGAACTTCATCCCGCCGAAACATTTCGCCTATCCGTTCATGGGCGAGGAATAGTCCGGGCGGTCAGAGGTGGCCTCTTCCCCCGCCCGGCTCGGCATGCCCATCGAAACGGAAGGGGCCATCAGACCACCGGGTACACCACACGGGACCGGTTCCAACTGTTGACGGCGTCGTCCAGGTCGATGCCGAGACGTTGGAGGGCCTCCCGGGCAAGCCCGGGCACTCTTGGTCACACGAGGTGGGCGACTTCCACCTTGAACCCCCGAAACCCGGCCTCCTTCAAGGCCCGGTAGAACCG
>CAYQMG010000072.1:0-220570 GCA_964418585.1 uncultured Gammaproteobacteria bacterium
CTCAACGACTACTACGCGATCGCCTCCTCCCTCAACCACGACACATCGGTCATCAATGACGTGACCCAGGCATTGCAAATGGGCAAGGAGGTTGTCATTTCAGACCGGCCGGTGAGCAGAGCGGGAAAAACGGTGAGCGGCTACGTGCTCTTCGATCCACAAACCGGCGGCGGAGAATTCCTCATCAACAGTTCTGCAAACGGCGGCACCACGTTTGAAGAGGTGATTGACAAGCTCGCGGAAGCGGCGAGCGGCGTGTGGAACATCATCTTTTCCTACGTCAACATGGCCACCGGATCTCTTTCCGAGGACATCCTCCTGTTCCAGACGGTGGTTCCGGGAAGAGGTATCAGCTTCACCCGCATGGGATACAACAGCACGCTCGAAACCTCGGGAGACCTCGGGCCTGGCTGGTCCTGGACGTTTGGACAACGCCTGGTGGAAGATCCGCTCACAGGGGACGTGACCCACGTGGACGAGGAAGCCTCCCAGCACCTCTACACCCTCCAGGACGATGGTTCCTACGAGCCCCCGGTGGGAACCCACGCCACCCTGGTCAAAACCGCCGATGGATGGACCCTCACAGACAAACGCAACAAGACCACCACCTTCGATACCCAGGGCCGGTATGTCCAGGACGTGGACCGGTACGACAACCTCGTACAACTGACTCGAGACGCCAACGGCCACCCGGTGGACCTGCGTGCAGGGTCTGGAAAAGTGCTCCTCACATTCAGCACCGACGATTCCGGACACATCACCTCGATGACCACCCCTCGGAACGAAACCGCCACCTTCGCCTACACCGACGGCAAACTCACCGCCTACACCGACACCGACGGACGGACCCGGAATTTCGTCTACACCTCCGATCAGCGCATGATCGGAAAAATCGAGGACAACGACACAGTCCTCTCCTACGGATTCGACGGCGAAGGCCGCCTGACCCGGTACGCCACTCCGGCAGGAGACGACGGATTCCTGGGCTACGATACACCGGGGCGTCGCGCCACCTGGGTGGAACCCAACGGGTCCGAACGACTCTACGTGTTCGATGAAAACAGCCAACTCGTCGAGTACATCGACCCGGTCGGAAACAAGTACGAGTACGAATACGCCGACGGCAAGCGGGTCGCCGTCCACACGGCTCGAGGCACCACGAGCACGGCCCGATATGACGAAAACGGCAACCTGATCGAGGAAACCTTGCCCGACGGGACCACCCGAACCTACACCTACGACGAACAAAACCGCCTGATCGAACAAACCGACGAAAACGGGACCAAGACCATCGTCTATGACGACGAAAACAACACCATCACCACCACCGAGCCGGACGGGAGCGTGGAAGTCCAGGAACTGAACGATGCCGGCCAGGTCGTGGCGGTGACTCGAGACGGAGCCACGACCACCTACGAATATGATGCGGACGGAAACCGGATTGCGGAGACCGATCCTACCGGTGTCACCACGAACTATGTGTACGATGAAGCCGGGCAACTGACCGGGTCTGTGACCGCGGGCGGAAGTATCACGCATTTCGATGTCAACGCCCAGGGCCTGCTGGAAACCATTCAGGTCGCCAACGGCACCACCTATTCCGCCACACACACGGTGCACGGCAACCTTGCGTCGGTCACCGATCCGTTGGGGCGCACGCTCACCTACCAGTATGACGGACCGTGGCTCACGTCCCGAGTGGACGAGCTGGGGCATGTGACCCGGTTCGAGCGGGATGTGAACGGCAACCTGATGGCGGTGGAGGATGATCAGGGGAACCGGATATCCCGAACCCGGGATGCTGCGGGGAAGGAGATTTCGCGGACCGACACATACGGCAACACGACGGAGATGTTCTACTGCGCGGACCTCAACCAGGTTCCCTGCGATGTGATCGACCCCTACGGCAACCTCATCCAACGGACCTTCGACGATCTGGGAAGGATCGTGAAGGAGGAGAGCGATCTGGGGACCACCACGTTCGAGTACGAGAGTTGCACCACGGGGTGCGCGGGCAAGGGGCGCCTGTCAGCCATCGTGGATCGGTTGGGGAACCGCACCGAGTTCCAGTACGATGCACGCGGCAACCTGGTATCCGTGGTGGACGCCCTCGGGAACACGACCACCTACACGTTCGACAGTCTCTCCCACCTCACGGCCATCACCAATGCGGCCGGAGCGACCACCCGGTTCGAGCGGGATGAGGCGGGACGGATCGAACGGATCATCGATCCGGAGGGGCGAACCACCGTACACTCCTACAACAGCGACGGTTGGCTCACCTCGATCACCGATCCGAACGGCAACACCACGACCCGAACGCTCGATGCCCTGGGGCTCGTCCTGCAAGAGACCTTCGAGGATGGAAGCAGCCGTTCCTTCGAGTACGACTCGCTTGGAAACCTGACTCGAGCCACCAATGCGAACGCGGACCTGGTGTTCGAGTACGACGATCCGGGCCACCGGTTGTCCAGGGTCATGGACGTGGTCCTGAACCAGAGCCTCACGTTCGCCTATGACGATGTGTCCGGCAAGCGGTCTTCGCTCACCCGCGCGGACGGGGTGGTTTCCTACGCCTACGACCGGTACGGACGGAGGACGGCCATGACGTTGCCAGACGGCCAGGTCATCCGATTCCGCTACGACGACCACGGGAGGCTTTCCGAAACCGAATTCCCCAACGGGAACATCCAGAAAGACTCCTACGACGGCTGGGGACGCCTGTCCGCTCGACTCACCTACAACCGCCAAGGGGTCCTGATTGCCGGGTTCACCTACACCTACGACGCCATGAACCGGGTGACCTCCCGCACCGATTTCGAAGGGAATACCACCGAGTACCAGTACGATGCGCTGGGCCGGCTCATCGAGGAACGCACGCCGGACCAGACCCTCCGGTATACCTATGACGAGCTTGGGAACCGCACGAGCATCGAAACGGACGGCCAGGTCACCACCACCTACACCTATGACAGCACCTCGCGCCTCATCAGCAGCACTACCGACGGCGTGACCACCACCTACACCTATGACGAGAACGGCAACCTGCTCTCCAGGACCACCGACGGCCTCGTCACCCGGTACACCTACGATCTGTCGAATCGGCTCGTCCGCGTCGAACTACCCAATGGAACAGTCGACGAGTACGGCTACGACGCTCTGGGGCGCAGGATTTTCCGCAGCGACTCCAACGGGACGGCCTGGACCCTGTTCGACGGACCCCACGCGGCCCTCGAGTTCGATACGGCTGGAAACGTGCTACGAGGATTCGCCTATGGAGAGGGAATCGACAACCCCCTCGCCCTGATGGACTACGGGGACACGGGCAAGACCTACTTCTACCACACGGACGCCCTGGGCAGCGTCCTCGCGCTCAGCGGTCCGGGCGGAGGTCTCGCCAACGTGTACCGCTACGATGCGTTCGGAAACATCGAGGTCGCGCAGCGCACGGTGCACAACGACCTCACCTTCACGGGACGCCCGTATGACGCGGACTCCAACACCTATGACTTCCGTGCGAGGCAAATGGACCCGTCCCTCGGACGATTCCTCCAGACCGACCCGAGAGACGCCGCCAGTTTCGAGATGAGTCGGACCAGTCTCGCCTCCACCTTGCCCGGCCTCACCTCGAGCCTCACCGATCTGCTCAAGCTTCCAGACCTGCTCAACGCCTACACCTATGCGCTGAACAACCCGCTGAGCTACAACGATCCGAGCGGCGAATCCTATTGCGACGAGACCTGCCCGTTCGACGGATTCCTCTACGCCAAGGTCACCGGACTCATCGGGTTCTTCGTCGGAATCGTGATGAACATCATCTTCTTCATCGTCGGAACCATCTACGCGCTCTTCTCTCTCATTTGCACCCTCGACTCCCTCGCCAACTCCAACTTGTCCGGTGGCGCGAAAGTCTTTCATGCACTGATCAATGTCCTCCTATTCACACTGGGCTTCGTCCTCGGCATTGTGGCCCTGGCCCCGGGCGGATTCATCGCCTGGCTGTTCCTGACCTCCTACCTCCTCGTCATTTTCTCGCTCGTCTACTCCCTCTTCCTGAACTTCTTTATCCTGGGCATGGATTCCATGGATTGCCTCATCTTCTTCTAGTTCGTCTCTTCCTCCGGTTCGTCCTGAAACCGACGTGGTCTCAATCCTTCGGAACCGGGTAGCGCTGCAGCCCACGACGCGACAACAATACCCGGGCGCCTCACGCCATCAGGAGCCAGGCTCGGTCTCGGGAAGGGCATTGCTCCGTGCGTGGCCTCACGGCAATCCACACGGATCAGCCGCTCGGGCAGCCGCATGAAACCGCGTGCCGGAGACACCGTGGAACTCGTTCCACCTGGCAACTACAGGTCGGCGGGACGCTCGATCCTGCCCGAACTCCGGCCCGGGCAGGGCGCTCAAAAGGGGAGGTCCTGTAACCCGGGGGACCGTACAGGAGAGGTCAGTGAGAAGCGGAATCGAGGAGACGTGCGACGCGGGGGTCCTTGCGGAGTCCACGCAGCTCGACCTCGGCACGCGCCCGGCCGAAATCGCGGAAGCCGCCGTTGACCGCCTGGAGGAAATAAGTGACGGCAGCGTCCTGGTCACCGCTCTTGGCGGCGAGTCGAGCCAACTGGTAGGGGACTTCCCGGCGGCAGGAATGATCGAGCAAGGTTTCGTGGCACAGGGTGTAGGCGGTCTGGTACCACTTGTAGGCAGCGGGGTAGTCCCCAGACTGGAAGTGGAGTCTTCCAAGTTCGCTGGCGAGAATGACCTCGCTTCTGTCCACGGAGAAGGCTTTTTCCAGCAGCGCAATGGCCTGTGCCACCTCTCCCCGGTCCGCCATGAGGCGTCCCAGGTTGGTGAGTGCCTCGACGCTCCCAGGATAGGCCTCGAGTTCCTTCTTGAAACGAACCTCGGCCGCGTCCTGGTCGCCGAGCATGAGCAGCACCTGGCCGAGGTTGTTGTTGGCGCCCTTGTACACCGGAGCCTTTTCCAGGAGTTTCTGGAGCCAGAGCTTTGCAGCAAGGAGGTCCTTGCGTCGGCGGGTATCTTCGGGGACGAACCGGGCGCGGAGCAGGAAGCAGTATCCGAGGGTGGACAGGATGTCCTTGCGCTCGGGCATGACCTCGTGTGCCTGCTTCAGGTACTGAATGCACTGGTCGTACATGCCCTGAGTTCCCGAGACCTTGCCAAGTTCGGCGAGCACATCGGGAGCCTCCGGTTCCAGCATGCGGGCTTCCTCGAGAAGGAGCAATGCCTCCTCGGGGTTGCTGTCCATGATCAACTGGGCCATGCGTACACGCACGCGCACACTCATGGGGCTTCCTGGTTCGAACAAGACAGCCTGCCGGTAGTGCTTGAGGGCGCCGCGAATGTCCCCCCGCACGTAGGCGATGTCGCCCAGGTTGGCGTGTGCAGCGGCCAGCTCTGGGTCGATGTCCAGCGCTCGATTGAGCTGATCGAGGGCGGCGTCGAGTTTCCCTTGTTGGGCCAGCACGGTTCCGGCGGCCCGGTGGACCGTGGCGGACCGTGGGAACTGCCCGAGTGCGCTGTCGATCAAGGCGGCTGCTTCGTCCACCCCACCGCTCAACGCCACCGAGTCGATGTAGGCGGCGAGCACCTCGTCGTCTTTCGTCTCCTTGCGCAAGGTCTCGAGCAAGGGCCTGGCCTCTGCCACCTTCCCACTCCAGGCGAGGCTCAGGGCGTAGTTCCTTCGCACCTCGAGGGGTGCGTCATCCTGGGCGACGAGCGGGGCATAACGTTCCGCCGCCTGAGCATATTTCATCTGTGCGAACAGCTTGTCCGCTTCCTGTCTGGCACTGGGCTCGCACGAAACGGCGATCAAAAGGACCAGGGCGAGGCCAAACGTCCGGAACATGGTGCACCACCCGAACCTGGAGGACCAAGTCTTGAAGGAAGGGGCCATTACGGAGCCTGGTAAACGAAATGGGTTGGCCGCACCCGACCAACCCATCCCATCGTCGTGGAGGCGGCACCCGGACTCGAACCGGGGAATAAAGGTTTTGCAGACCTCTGCCTTACCACTTGGCTATGCCGCCATTTGGGGAGTAGTCTAGCGGATGACCCCGGCGGTGTCAACAGATTTCCGTCTGAATGGCAGGGTCGTTCGCCTGGAGCGGGTGGGAAGCGGGGAGGTTCTGGGCAAGGGGTGCCCCTGGACGTTCTGAGGTTCCTGGAGGATGGCGCTACGGCCAGTTCCAGCAACTGCATTCTGCGGGCACGTTGATCGAAAACGTGGGCATCTGGAACAGGTAGATCATCCAGTAGTTCAGCAGGAGGAAGTAGGTCTGCCACGCCATGATGACCCAGAAGAGCATGCCGGGAGGCGCGCAGTCCACGCCGTGCACCAGGGCCTCGGCCTTCGAGATCATCTGGTCCTTCCAGTTCTCCCCGATCTTCATCATGCGGGTGAGGCAGATGACTGTCAGGGTGGTCCCGCTTGGATTGGGGAACAGTTCGGCCCGCATGGGTTTGATGACCTGGTCGATGGCGTTTGCCCAGATGTAGCCGAGCATCATGCCGATGGGGTCTCGGAGCATGCATGGATCGGAGATCGCGCCCACGACGGAAGGACCCAGTTCCCATGAGTAGGCCTGTCCGAGGAGCACGTTGGTCCAGATGACGGGGAAGTAGTTGGTCCCGGTATCCAGTGTCATGCTGGAAAACACGAATGCAGCCAGATACTTGACCACGAGTTCGAACGTGCCTTCCCCGGCGGGGTCCCAGTAAAGGGTGGGGGCATCGTTGGCAAAGGCATACGGGTGCTGTCCAATGGGGTCCTTGAGGTAGTCGGCGAGCGACATCTTTCGAGCCGCGCTCAGCATGGCGGCAAAGCCCGTCCGCTGAATGCCCACGGTGGCCACCTCGATGGGGTCCTTCTGCAAGAAGCGTCCGAGTTCCGGGTCATACCACCGGGCGCGGAAGTCATATCGGCGAATGTCTTCGTTCCAGGGTCTGGACGCGAACAGCCACTGGTTGGTGACGCCTTCTCCCCCCTGGAGCAGGTTTCCATATGCACCATACCGGTAGCGTGCGACCATCGCGCCGCTTTCGTTGGACAGGGCCATGACGCTGTGACGCCGGTCGGGGTGATAGTAGAAGGTGGACGGCGTTCCCTGGTGGGTGGTGACGGCGAGCAGGTCATCGACCACGGGCCCCATGATGAAGCTGCGGACCAGGTTCAGGTCCTCGTCGAGTTCGAGCTGAAGCTGGGTGTCGTCGTAAACGAAGTAGCGGGTTCCCTGGGCGTTGGACACCGAGGTCCGCCGGCCAAGCGCATCGTAGGTGAACTGTACGGTCCCGGCCGGCCCGTCCACCCGGACAAGCTGGCTTGCTGCGTCGTAGGTGTAGTGCGTGCTCACTCCACCCGCCTGCTCTTCCACCAGGTTGCCTCGAGCATCGTACTGATAGGTGGTGACCGTGCCCTGTCGATCGCATTCGGTGACCTGATGGAGCGCATTGTAGGAGCAGGATTCCACCAGGGTTCCTCCCTCCCAGATCTTGACCCGGTTCCCCGCGGCATCGTATTCGAACCGGCGCGATTCGAATGGACCGGCGATCTCCACGAGGCGGTTGGCAGCGTCGTAGGTGTACTCGGTGCGATTTCCCTCCTCGTCGGTCACCGCCACCAACCGGTTGACGGCATCGTACTCGTAGGACTCTCCGGCCACGATCGCCCCACCCGCGTCCCAGTGGACGATGGACTGAAGCCTCCCGTAAAGGTCGTACGTTCGGGTCTCCACCGCGCGGTTTGGGTACGTCTTGCGCACAAGACGGTCGAACCGGTCGTATTCGAATCGAAAGAGGTCTCCGTTCGGTGCCTGGATGGAGGCCAGGTTTCCATTCGGGTCATACGTATACCGCACGGTTCCGTCGACCCGTTCCAGTGCGGAGCGGAAACCGGTCACGGAATCGTATTCGACGGCGAACGTCTGCCCGGTCGTCTCGTCGGAAATGGCGGTCACCTGCCCGACCGGGTCATGCGCGGGATAGGTCACGGTGCTGTCCCCGGTGCTGACCGATACCAGGAAGCCCTTGCTGTCATACTCGAACGTGCGGGTGAGGAGGGTCGTTCCGTCACTGTCTGCGAACCGCTCCTCGGAAATCAAGCCGAACGGCGTGTAGGTCCGGGACCGGGTGGACCCATCCGGGTAGGTGGTGGTGGCTCTTTGCCCGTTGGGATGGTAGGTGTAGGAGGTTGTGCCGCCGGCCGCATCCCTCATTGACACCAAGTGCCCGGCATAGTCGTAAGCAAACGTGGTCTCGTTGCCCAACGGATCGGTCCGTTTCAGAAGCCGTCCCCTCGAGTCGTATTCGTAGGTGGTGGTCTGACCCAAGGGGTCTGTGACCGACGTGACCTGACCGGCTGAGGTGTAGGTGTACTCGGTCACCCGCCCCAGCGGATCGGTCACGGAAAGGACCCTCCCGTCCGCGTCTCGAGTCCAGGTGGTGGTTCCCAGGGGCGTGGTCTCGGACACGATGTGTCCATGCTCGTCGAACTCCCGGAGCACCAGATTTCCCAATGGATCGATGATTCCACAAGGCTCGTCCGGCAAGTCCGCACACCAGGCGGTCTCGGTGACATTGCCTCGAAAATCAGACTGGCGCGAAACGCGACCCAGTTGGTCGTACTCGAGAAACCGTGTCCTCCCGTAGGGGTCCTGGACCTGAACAGGAAGGCCTCGAGCATCATAGGCGACCGAGACCGTCCGGCCAAGACCGTCGGTCTGGCCGCGCAGCAGGTCATACTGGTAGTCGAACGCCATCACCGTGACGCCATCACCGTCCATCAGTCGGCTGAGGTTGCCTCGCGCATCGTACTCGAGCTGAAGCAAGGTCCCGGTATCGGTGGCCATGGCCACCACCCGACTGGCATCGTCGTAGGCCACGTGCATGGGCGGTTCGTCACCTCGAGCCACCGTGACCACGCGCCCCACGTCGTCATGGACCAGGTTCGTACTCCGCGCGTTGCCCATCGCGTCCGTCTCGTCGATGGCGGTGACCCAACCGGAGTCGGGATCCCTGGTCACTGTGACCAGGGTCCCGTCCTCACGCGAGACACCCACGATCTGACCATCGTCGGCGAGCTGATAGGTTGTGCTCTGCCCGTTCGTCGCAGTCACCGTGCGTGTCCCGGCGGCGTCATCGTACGTGATGGTGGTCTCGAACCCGGGCGCCGAAACGGACAACAGCCTCCCGGTGTCCGCTTCGTAAACCTGCTCCACCGTGGTCCCGTCCGGACCGGTGACCGTGGCTACGTGCCCCTTTTCGTCGTAGGCATAGCTGGTCGTCTCGCCTCGAGCGTCGGTACGGCTCGCAAGTCGCCCGTCCTGGTACGTCCGCTTTTCCTCGGTTCCTGCCGGGGACAGGTATCCCGTACAATGCCCGTTCTCGTCAAACATCAGCACCGAGGTGGCGCCCTCGAGGTTGGTATGGGTCGTCCTGCGATTGACATCGTCGTAGGAGAGGAACCCGGCCCGGCCCGCCTGGTCGGCATACTGAACCAGGCGCCCGTTCTGATCATAGTAATAGTAGTTCACGAGCCGGTCTGGGCCTGTCACGGCTCCCAATAGCCCGTTTTCGTAGTAGGTGTACTCCCATGTCTCCCCCTCCGGACCGGTGTAGGAGGTCAATCGACCGCTCTCGTGACCGTAAGACACGGTTCGGCCGTCCCCTGCCTGGATGGAGACAATCAGACCGTTTTCTACCGTAAAGGAGAACGCCACGCGCCCCCGCGGATCCAGGATGGCTTCAATGTCCCCCTGGGCCGAATATTGCACGGTGACCTCGTTGCCATACACATCCTGAAGCGCCACGAGACGCCCGTCCGCGTCGAAGAAATGCGCCACGCCATCCGGGTCGTCCAGCCGGTATGACGTGCCGTCCCAGGAGAGATCCCAGAAGAATCCCGAGCCTGGCTCAAAGGTTCCGTCTCCGTTCGGTGTGAACACCCGGCGTTCCCCCCGGCTGTCATGGTAGGTGACTTCCCCACTCGAGCCGTCCACCTCCAGGGATTCCCCGTAACTCCAACTCCAGCCATACCCCATCGCGGTGGAACGCGTGTCCTGACTGTTGTAGGTTCGCTGAATGTAGATATCTGGACCGGCGCTGTTCCACGTCATGTCGTCATGGCTTACGATCAAGTTCCCGGTTCGGACCTCCACGTCCGACATGATACGTGTGATGCAGTTGGCCACCCCGGCAAAGAGGCTCAACACGAAGTCTCCGAGCGTGGTCACGCCACCTCCCATCTGGTGGTGGATCAGGTAGCGTCCGGCCCCGGTCTCGGGGTCGCCCAGCAAGTACCCGCTGATGGTCCTCCCTTGGTAGTCCAGGGTGTGGTCGTGGATGACCACGAACCCGCCCGAGGCGAGTGTGCTTTCCACGTCGGCCAGCACCGTGGCGTCATGACTGAGACGTGAACTCACCGCGAGATAATCGTCGTAGCTGTACAAGTAGTGAATCTGTTGACCCTCAGCCTTGGACACCTGAAGGACATTGGTCGTGCTCAGTCCCTCCGCCGTCACCACACGGCCCCAGACGGCGTGCTCCCAGAACGAGCCGGTCCATCCCGCGGTGGAGATCAGGGTCGCGAGGTCGTCGAGCACGAACGGTCCATGGTATGGAGCGCCGAACAGTTCCTCCTCGGCGTCGACCATGTAGCCGTCTCGAGTGGCACCATTGACCAGGCCCCAAAAGTAACGTGGACTGGCCTCGGCGCCGGTGAGGGATTCGTACTGGGGGGAGTAGTAGAAGCCTTCCAGGTCGAACAGGAGCCGGTCGTCGTTGTACAACTGGGCAGCATACTGAAGGCCTGCCAACTGGGCGATGCGGCGGTCGAGAGCGGCCTGCGAAGCGCCGGTATCCTGGAGGCGCTGGATTTCCGCCTCCAGGGCGGCGAGTCGGTCTGGGTGGATGTATCCGTGCTCGAGATTGATGACATAGGTGCCACCTGCGACCATGTCATGCGTACGTACATAGCTCGAGTTCCCCGGGCGATAGAGGGTGAGGTAGAGTTGCACGTCGTTTCCGGCCCCGAGGGAGTCTCCGGTGGCGATGACTTCCTCGTCCAGGGAGACGGTGGTGGTGACCGTTCCACTGAGGCTCGAGTCCAGGCCTCCACCTGCGGGGAAGGTGACGGCCAACCGTTTGCCGAAGATTTCGGGGAGATTGAGTGTTGTGGAGAGGGTCACCCAGCCGTAGATGTCGGTGGTTTGCACCGTGAGGGCGTAGCGGACGCTGGAAGGGAGGCTCGTTGCTTCCACGGGAGTCCCCACCACCTCGTAGGGGAGTGTGGCGGGAAGCAAGGAATAGTCAGCCTGAACCACTTCCAGCTTGTGGCGACCCTGCTCGAGGGTGGGGCATGTGCGCCCGGCGTCGGCAAGGGCGTTGCGCACCGTGGCCCCGTAGAACGCCATGGGCGACACGTCGGTCCCCTGGTCGATGAAGGTGGCGATGTCGAACGACCCCAGGCCTCGCAGGTCCTCGACATTGCTCACGCGCTGGACCTTGAACGAGGGGTCGAGTGCGACCCACAACGAGTCTCCGCCCCCTTGGCCGCCGTCGATGCCCCGGTAGTTCGTATAGGGCACATAGGCGACGACCCAGGTTCGTTCCATGCGGATAGCCACCGGGTCGGTACCGGCGTAGAGGACCACGGCGGGCACGCCCTGGGAGGCGAGAACGGTCCCAGCCGTACCAACGTCGTCAACGCCGAGCATCTCGAGTGCCCTGTCCACAGGGATCTCGATTGTGCCGTATTCATAGCGAGCCGGGATCCCGTGGTAGCGGAGGAGGGCGATGAGCAGGGAAGCCAGGTCCATGTCGTTGCCATAGCCGTGGCTGAGCGCCCCAGCAGCCCCATCTCGAGAGCCATAATAGGGATCGTAGACGAAGTGGTTGGATACATAGCTGAAAATGGTGAGCGGGTCTGGGCCGAGTGTTTGAGCGAGGGCTTCCAGGTCTGCGTTCAAGCGTGTATCTGGAGTTTCGCCAAGGTCGTCAGGCGTGGGAGCAGGCCGGGCTCGTGCGGCCACGCCGGGAGGGGGAGCGAGCGGCTCAGGAGAGACGAGGGCCTGGTCTCCGAACAGAAGAAACAGGTCCCCGTCGCTTCTCGGCTGTCTGCTCGGAGCGATCCGGAGACCGGGAGGACCGGCGGGCGGGTGGCGGAAACGTCCCCGAAGGGCGTCATAGCCTTGGAACAAGGGATTGCGAACGCGCCCGGTGCCACCGGGATTGCGCAACCGCTGATGTTCGACCCGTTCGGCAACCCGCGTCACCATGTTGGACACGTCCTCCCAGGTGGCCTCGGCCGGGTCCTCCGGGAACCCATCCATGGCCTCGAGCACCAAAGCTGCCTGGTGGGCGATGGTTCGTTCTTCGTCGGTCAAGTCGTGGGTACCGAGCGAGATCGCCCGCATCCGGGGGTCGGTGAATACCGCGTGAACCCTTCTCAATTCGGCTCGATAAAGGGAGAGGGTGGCAGCCAACTCGCTCAGAGGCGGCCGAACGCCGTCGCGGATGTCGGCAAGCAATTCCACGAATTCGGAGGCTCGCTTCGCCATTCCGTCGACGAGGTCCTGGTAGTGGTTGGCCCGCGCGGTCTCCCCCATCTTCCGGGCACGCGCCATGGCCCTGGCTTCGACCTCGCGGTAGGGGCGGAGTGCATCGTCGAGCTGGATTCTGGCCCGGGCGACTCGAGCCGCGATCTCCTCCTCCGACGGAGCGCTGGACAACCCCAGGTTGGCAAGTTTCCTGGCATTCTCCTGCTCGAGCGCCCGTTGCCGTGCGTGGGCGGTGGCAAAGGCAGGTCCCCCCATCAACGTGCTCGCCACTGCTACCAAAACGCCACCGGTCAAGATCCTGAACTTCAACGTTCTCACATGCTGCCGCAACATCGTTTCACATCTCCGGTTCAGAACAGCGACGACCGCCTGTTTCCTGCGCTACTCGCCACGTCCACCTGCGCACCGTCCGCTTTTTGCGGGCCTCCTGGAACCGCGGGTTGTTGCTTTTGAATCGCAAACGAATACATGTTAACGTATCCGATCGGTTTTTGCACGGACTGTGGTCACTCCAGCGCCCGGGACGCTTGCTGGGCGGCCGACCTGGAGCGTCTGAAGCAGTGTGTTCGCCCCGGTGCAATTGGCAACCGCCCACGGTGGAAGGCGAGGGTCATGGGTCCGGACATCAGCGCGGTGCTTATCGCTTACAACGAGGAGGATCGGATTGGAGGTGCACTCCAAAGCGTGGCATTCGCACAGGAAATTATCGTGGTGGACGGAGGCAGTACGGACCGAACCTGCGAAGTCGCCCACGCACACGGAGCAAAGGTCATCGTCCGTCCGTTTTCCGATTTCGGGTCACAGAAACAGTTCGCACTGGAGCAGGCCAGCGGGACGTGGGTCCTCTCACTGGACGCAGACGAACGGATATCTCCTGCACTGGCCGCCGAAATCCAGGACGTGGTGTCCGGGGGGCCGGAAGAGGTGTCGGGATTCCTGTGCCCCCGTCGGAACCACTACCTGGGCCGACACATTCGTCATGCCGGCTGGTGGCCGGACCTGAATCTCCGCCTGGTCCGCCGGGTTCGTGCCCGATTTTCCGACCATGCTGTTCACGAGAGCCTCGAGGTTGATGGCGCGGTGGGCCGCCTCCAGGGGGAAATCGTGCACATCTCGCACCGCACCCTGTCCGATCATTTGCGGAAGGTTTCCCTGTATTCCAGCTTGTGGGCCGAGCAGGCTCGAACTCGAGGCCTTCGGGCGCACTGGTGGGACCTGGTACTACGCCCGCTCCACCATTTTGTGAAGCGCTACCTGGTCCACCAGGGGTTTCGGGACGGGCTGCCCGGGCTGTTCCTGTGCACCATCGGGGCGTTTCACGTGTTTTTCAAGTACGCCTGCTTGATGGAACCATCCCTGTCCACCCTCGGTCCGGAGAACGAGGGGCAATGAAGATTGCGCTGGTTCACCACACGTTCAGCCTCACCGGCGGAACCGAGCGGTACGGTCTGGACCTGGCATGCGCCCTGGCCGACCGTGGTGACGAAGTACACCTGTTCGCCCGACACGTGACTTCTGAAATCGACCTTCCGGTTCACCGGATGGGACCGGTAATGTTCTGGAATGGACCAGGTCATCTGAGATTCAACCGCACGGTACACCGTGCTCTCGGCAGGGAAATTCGCCGATCGCTCCGCCCCTTCGATGTGGTCTTGGGCCTGGGACGAACGCTGGGCCAACATGTCACACGACTTGGCGGGGGATGCCATGCAGCCTACCTCGAGGCCATGACAGGTGTTCCCGTGGGATGGCTCGAGAAAACCGGACGCCTGAGCCGACGGGACAGACGGCTTCTGGGGTGGGAACGCCGCCTGGCGGTCCTCGGGGCGGGCGGCCACATCATCGCGGTCAGTCACCGGGTCAAGGCGGAGTTCCTGGTGCACCACCATCTTCCGGCGAGGTCAATCTCCGTCATCCACAACGGGGTGGACACGGACCGGTTCCGTCCTCCGCTGAACCGGGCGGAACGATGCCACGCGCGCCGGATCCTCGGGATACCCACCAACGGAATCGTGGTCCTGTTTGCCGGCAACGGCCTGGCCCGCAAGGGCTTCCGAACCACGCTCGCCGCCTTTCATTCTGCAGCGCGCACAGTCTTCCGGCAAGGGACCTCCCAGCCGCTCCGTCTCCTCCTGGTCGGAAAGGACCCCGCCGGAGCAACCCGACTGCTCACCGCCTACCGACGCGCGCTCGCCCAAGTCGGGGCCACCCTTCATGCTCCGGGGCACCTCGAGCGCATGGAAATCGCATACCACGCAGCCGACCTGCTCGTGCTGCCGAGCCGCTATGAACCGTTCGGCAATGTGTGCCTCGAGGCCCTTGCTTCGGGACTGCCGGCAATCACCACTCGAGTGAACGGGGTTGCCGAAATTCTGAGTGGGCCACTTGCAGAACTCACGGTACCATCCGCAGACGCAGTGGATACGGTGGCTTGCAGGATTCTACGCCTCCTGGATCCCAGCACGAGACGCAGGTTGGGAGAGCTGGGGCGGAGCCTGGCTCTGCAGCATGGGGTACGCTCTCATGCCGCCACGGTCCGTTCGGTCCTCCAGGCCCAGGTGGAAGCACGCCGGGCCCGCAAGGGGGGGAGAGGTTGCGTGGAGAGTCCCGGTCAGAGGTGACGAGGGGTTGGAGATATCAGAGCTTGCGCGCCACCTCCCAGCCGGAGGCGACTGCGCCCTGGACCTGTCCCAGTTCGCGAGCATCCCCGACCACGTGTACCTCGATCCCACGAGCCTCGAGACGGGACGAAAGCGGATCATGCGGACGGGTACCGACGGCGACGACCACGGTATCGAACGGGCCCAGTTCCTTTTCCCCGTCCGGGGTGGCCAGCACCGCGACCCCGGAACGGACAGCCTGGATCCGACAGTCGGTGTGGAAACGCACTGGCAGGGCCGCGAGTCGCTTCATTGTCAAGGCCCGCGTGACCGGCTCCATGTCCCGGGCCACCTCGCCGAGCATCTCCACGACATCCACCTCGTGCCCACGCTCCCCAAGGAATTCGGCCACCTCGACACCCACCATCCCACCACCGACCACCAGAACCTTCGGCCCCGGCGTCACAGCCCCTCTCAGGATCTCCGCGCCCGTAAGTGCCTCCTCCAGACCAGGCACCGGAAGTTGTACCGGCTCGGCACCGGTCGCCACCACCACGGCGTCCGGATTCAGCGCAAGCACCGTTTCCTCTCCCGCCTCCACACCCATCCGGATGTCGGCGCCGCTGCGCCGGGCCAATCGGACCAGGGAGTCCACCGTGTGCTGCATCGCCTGCTTGCCCGGGGCAAGGTAGGACACAGCAAACTGGCCGCCCAACACCTCGGAGGAACGTTCGAGCACCACCACGTCATGCCCACGCTCCGCAGCCACTCGAGCGGCTGTCAGTCCAGCCGGACCGCCACCGACCACCACGATACGGCGACGGGTGGAAGCAGGCGTCACCGCTTCTCCCTCGTGCCCCAGTTCCGGGTTCACGATACAACCGACCCCAGCTCCGGACTTGACTCCCAACAGGCAGCCCTGGAGACACCCACCGCACCGCACGACCAGGTCGTCCTGATTGCTTTCCATCTTCCTGGGAAGATCCGGGTCCGCGACCAAGGGGCGCCCCAACGCCACCAGGTCCACCACACCACCGGTCAGAACCTCCCGTATCCGCTCCGGGTCGCCGAGTCGCCCGGCAGCAATCACCGGGACCTGAACTTCCTTCTTGATCTCCTGCGCTTGGCGCGCGTTGACCCCCTCCGGCAGGCTCATGTGCTGGTAGTACCAGGGCGGGGAATCACACGCGGACCCACTGACCACGTGCAACGCAGCAACCCCTGCGGATACGAGTTCTCGAGCCATCCGAGCGGCACCGGCCAGATCCAACCCACCGTCCACCTTCTCTTCCCAGGACATGCGGGCCAGCACGGGAATTCGTCCTCCCGTCGCAGTCCGCACCGCGTCGAGCACCTCCCGGAGAAACCGACTCCGCTTCTCCTCGGTCCCACCGTAGGCGTCCGTGCGCATGTTGGTCCGCGGTGAGTAGAACTGCGCCACCAGATACCCGAGTCCACACTGGACCTCCACCGCATCGAACCCGGCCTCAAGCGCTCGACGCGCGGCCGCTCCGTAGGCTGCCACGACTTCCTGGATCCTCTCCTCCGACATCGCCGCCGGGGTCGCCCCCGTTGTGCCGCACGGCACTGCCGACGGGGCCTCGGGTTGACGCCCCGTGGCCTTGGGATTCGCCGCACGCCCGGCATGATTCAGATGGGCAATCGCCTTCGCCCCTTCCCCGTGAATGGCCTCCACCAGTCGACTCAACCCTTCCACCTGGGTCTCAGTCGCTGCACCCAGTTGCTTCGGGTGCTCCTTTCCGGCAGGATCGACGAACAACGGTTCGACGATGATCGCGCCGACTCCACCAGCGGCCCGCCGCCGGTAGTAATGGACCAACTTGTCCGTAACCTTGCCTTCCTTGTCCCCAAACGCCGTCTTGACCGGCGCCATCAGCAGCCGATTCCGGATCTCCATGGACCCGATGGCAATCGATTCGAACGGTTCCATGCTTTCCTCCCGAACCAGGAGATGGGGTCGTTCCCACCTCGCCACGTTAACATAACCCCGAGACACGGCCCCGGCTACCACACGATGAAAAAAAAATCGAATCCCTTCACACCGCCCGGTGGGGGAAGGGCCTGATCACGCAGCGCGCGTTGTCGTAGACCTGGCGATCACGCAGAGCGCGTTGTCGTAGACCTGGCGCTGTTGGAGGGGAGCACGAGTTTCCCCGGCAGCACCGGTTGATTTTGGAGCGAGCCTGCGCCGGGTGGGACGAGGGGATCCGGGACACCGGAGGGGGACGGAAGAGCCGTGCGCCCCCCCGGCGAGCCGGTCTGGGAGGGAGATGCGCCCACCCCTGGCTCAGTGGTCGATCAAGGTCGATGGATGCGAGAAGGGGGATTCGAACCCCCACGCCTCTCGGCGCTGGATTCTAAGTCCAGTGCGTCTGCCAGTTCCGCCATTCTCGCAAAAAACAAACCGGGGATGTGGCGTACGCCACATCCCCGGTTCGAGTTCCTTGCCCTGGGAAGGGCAAATGGTGGGCCCAGAAGGAATCGAACCTTCAACCTACGGATTAAGAGTCCGCCGCTCTGCCTGATTGAGCTATAGGCCCTTTTTCGTGGCGCGCCCGGAAGGATTCGAACCTCCGACCTGCGGATTCGAAGTCCGATGCTCTATCCACCTGAGCTACGGGCGCAAACTGGCACGCTCTAAACTGGGGTGAGCGATGGGACTCGAACCCACAACGGCCGGATCCACAGTCCGGTGCTCTACCGATTGAACTACGCTCACCGTCACTCGGCCGATGTCTGGCACGCCCGAAGGGATTCGAACCCCTGACCCACGGCTTAGAAGGCCGTTGCTCTATCCTGCTGAGCTACGGGCGCCCACCCTTTGTTCCTGGTCGGGGCGAGAGGACTTGAACCTCCGACCCCCTGCTCCCAAGGCAGGTGCGCTAGCCAGCCTGCGCTACGCCCCGTCACAGAGGGGCCGCCCTGGCTTCCCGCTCCGAACCCCGGTCCGAGCGAGCCGCCGTTCCTCCAGGATGCATTCGGCCAATCGGTGACAGAATATAGCCATCGATTGCGCGGGCGTCAAATAAAAAATCTCACCCCCGTCAAGAACCTGCGATCTGGATCAAAAACGGTCGAGCGGCCCGCAACGCACGGCCTCGATGGCTGAGGTCGTTTTTTCGTTCCGGGGTCAATTCGGCCATGGTTTTGCCCTCGGCCGGGATGAGGAAAAGAGGATCGTAGCCGAACCCGCCTTCGCCGCGCATTTCGTCGAGAATCACACCTTCGCATGTGCCGCGAAACAGGCGAGTCTCCTCGCCCGGAGCTGCGATGGCCACGACGCACACGAAGCGAGCCCGGCGTGCATGCGCCGGGACGCCGTCCAGCTCGGCGAGGAGGCGGCGACGATTGGCTTCATCACCGGCCTCGGCGCCGGCAAACCGCGCGGAAAAGATCCCGGGCCGTCCGCCCAGTGCAGCCACCTCGAGGCCGGAGTCGTCGGCAAGGACCCAAGTTCCGGTGATCTGGGCCACGGCTTCTGCCTTCTGTGCAGCATTTTCCTCGAACGTGTGGCCGGTTTCCTCCACCTCGGGCACATCGTGAAAGGCGTCGAGTGATACGAGGTTGAGTGGGACATCGCCGAGGATCTGCCTGATCTCCCTCAGCTTGTGCTGGTTTCTCGTTCCAACGACCACGGTTGGGGTCTGTTTCATCGATTTCTCTCACTCTGTCGTCGTTTCCAAACCAGAGGTGCAACAATCCCTCCAGGGAAAAGGTCTCCTCCACGGCTGCGAGGATGCGCGAACCGGGGGAGCACCATATCCCAGGAAGGGCGGTGAGACAACCAACAATGTCAGTCGGCGATGGGGCATTGACGCGGCCTCGATCCCAACATACTCTGAACAGAGATCGAACAGAGACCACAGGACGCCATGGGCGTCCGGGTGGGACCCCCGGGGTGGGTTCCCGAACCCTGGAGCCTGTGCGACTACCATACACTTGAGTTCGGAGTACAGACCCATGACTGACCTCACCCACTTTGATTCCCGGGGACGCGCACGCATGGTAGACGTGGGGAAGAAGCCCCCCACCGAGCGGGAAGCCGTGGCCAGGGGGATTGTCCGCATGTCTCCGGAGACGTTGCAACGGATTCTTGACCGGGACGTGGCCAAGGGCGATGTGCTGGCCGTGGCGCAACTGGCAGGGATCATGGGGGCAAAACGCACCCCTGACCTGATTCCTCTGTGTCATCCCATCGGACTCACATCCGTGTCCGTGGTCTTGACACCCGTTCTCGAGGAGAGCACGGTTGAGATCGAGGCCACGACCCGAACCCTGGACCGCACCGGGGTGGAGATGGAGGCATTGACCGCGGTCAGCGTGGCCGCCCTGACACTCTACGACATGTGCAAGGCCATCGACCGGACCATGCGTATCGAGCGCATCTTCCTGGTGAGCAAGCGCGGTGGACGGAGCGGGGAATTCAGACACGATCCGGACCAGCACTGAGTTCATGAGCGGGCAACGGTCGAACGCGGAAACGCGCTTCGAGGCACGGCTGGAAGACCAGTTGCCCTGGACACGCACTCAGGAGGGAGACGATGAGAGGAGATCCAGGTTCCAGCATCAGGCCGACCCGATACTGGACACGTGTCGAAAACGGTCGTGTCCGCTGTGACGTGTGCCCTCGAGCCTGTACCCTCCGGGAGGGGCAACGAGGTCTCTGCTTCGTCCGGAGCAACATCGACGGGCGCATCGTCCTCACCACCTATGGCCGGTCCAGCGGGTTCTGCGTGGATCCAATCGAGAAGAAACCTCTCAACCATTTCTATCCCGGCACCCCCATCCTCTCGTTCGGCACGGCTGGGTGCAACCTGACGTGCAAGTTCTGTCAGAACTGGGACATCAGCAAGTCCAGGGCCACGGCCACCCTCGCAGAGGACGCCTCTCCCGCGGCGATCGCTCGAACGGCTGCCCGCCTCGGGTGCAAGAGCGTGGCCTACACCTACAACGACCCCATCGTGTTCCTCGAGTACGCGATGGATACAGCAGATGCCTGCCGAGAGGAGGGGATCCTGTCGGTGGCAGTGACCGCGGGTTACATCCAGGAACCCGCCCGGTCGGATTTCTTCTCCCGAATGGACGCGGCCAACGTGGACCTCAAGGCATTCACCGAGCGATTCTACAGGAAACTGTGTAGCGGACACCTCCAACCCGTACTCGAGACCCTGGAGTACCTGAAACACGAAACCGATGTCTGGCTCGAACTCACCACCTTGCTCATACCGGGTGAGAACGATTCGGAAAAGGAACTGGAGGAAATGACATGTTGGGTTGTTGAACATCTTGGTCCGGACGTGCCCTGGCACTTCTCCGCATTCCATCCTGACTGGAAGATGACTTCAACCCCTCCCACGCCTCCTTCGACGCTCTCGCGCGCCAGGAAAATCGCCCAGAAAAACGGGGTGCGGTACGCCTACACCGGGAATGTCCACGACGAGCGCGGGGGAAGCACCTACTGCCACGATTGCGGAACGAGACTCATCGGGCGTGACTGGTACGAAATCACCCTGTGGAACCTCACATCGGACGGCCGCTGCCCATCGTGCGGCGCCCGGTGCGCCGGCCGCTTCGACAGCACACCCGGCACCTGGGGGGCACGCCGACGGCCGGTCAGAATGGGATGGGAGTAGAGACGGGCGTCGTGGGGAGGGTGGGTGCCGCACCATCCAAATCCCACCGTCTGGAGTGGATTCGACACAGGGTCGTATGGGGTGCATCTCCATTGCATGGTGCCTGTTCGACGGGTCTGAAGGCGCCTGCGGATGACTTTCCTGCCTTGTGATGACCAGGTGGCCGGGAAGCAGGGGAGGGAGAAGGCCCTTTTTCCTCCCCGGGGTCAGATCACACGGTCTGATTTCAGGCGGGCGATGTCGTCCTGGGAGTAGCCCAGGTCGGCGAGGATCTCGGCCGTGTGTGCTGACAGCCTGGGCGGGGGCGACTCGAGCTTGCCTGGGGTGCGCGAGAACTTGGCGGTCAGGTTGAAGAGTTTCAGCTTTCCGAGATCGGCCTCCTCCACTTCCCCGATTGTCTGCCGGTGCTGAACCTGGGGGGAGGAGAGCGCCTCCTCCAGGCTGTAGATCGCCCCGGAAGGCACGCCTCGCGCGTTCAGTACTCGAACCCAGTGCTCGGTAGGCTTTTGCTTGAGCCGCGCCTCGAGCAGTGGTGTCAAGGCCTTGCGGTTTGCCTTCCGTGTGTCTCGCTCCTTGAACCGTGGGTCCTCGACGAGTTCGGGCACGCCCAATTCCTCGGCCAGGGCTTCCCACTGTTCCTGCTTGTTGGCCGCAATGTTGATGTATCCGTCCTGGGTCACGAAGGTGCCCGAGGGGGCTGCGGTGAAGTTGTCATTGCCCATCAGCACCGGTTGCTTTCCCCCGATGAGCAGATTTGCAGCGACCCATCCCATGAGGGGCATGATGGAGTCGAGCAGGGCCACATCGATGAACTGGCCCTCTCCGGTTCGTTCCCGGGCGTAGAGCGCAGCCATGATGGCGAAGGCGGCGTTCAATCCCCCCACGGTGTCACAGACCGGGAACCCGCAGCGGAGCGGATTGAGGCGTTCGTCCCCGTTGATGGACATGACGCCGCTCAGTCCCTGGATGATCTGGTCATAGGCTGGCTTGAAGGCGTCCGGCCCGCTCTGGCCGAACCCGGAGATGGCACAGTAGACCAGACGGGGGTTGATACTGGAAAGCCGCTTGTAACCGACACCGAGACGGTCCATGACTCCGGGCCGGAAGTTCTCCACCACCACGTCGGCTGTGGCGACGAGCTTTTCGAAGATTTCCTTTCCCTCGGGCGCCTTCAAGTTGATCGTGATCGACTTCTTGTTCGCGTTCTGGGCCAGGAAACTTGTACCCATGAGCTGCTTGTTCAGTTCCGGCACGTTCCCCAGTTTCCTGGCCAGATCCCCACCCGACGGATTCTCGACCTTGATGACCTCGGCGCCACACAACGCGAGATGAAGCGTGGCAAAGGGGCCCGAGAGGACGTTGGTGAGGTCCAGGACTCGAATGCCTTCCAGGATGTCCACGGTCTCTCCCTCCCGAATCAGTTCGATGTCTCACGCGCCGGTAGGAATGGGGCCGGTCCGATAGATTCGCCCCGGCAGGTCCCGTCCCAGCAACTTGCTCGCCTCCCGCGTGGTCTCCAGGATGGGATCCAGCGCCACATCCCGCCGGATTCCCATTCGGTGCATCATGTGCACGAGGTCCTCGGTGCACACGTTTCCACCCGCCACCTTGGTGAACGGACAGCCGCCCAGCCCTCCGAACGCAGCTTCCACGCACCGAACGCCGGCGCGAAGGGCGGCATAGGCATTCGCCATCCCCAGGCCATAGGTATCGTGCAAGTGGCAGGCCGTCTCAATCCCGGATCCAAGGTCCCGGATCTTGCCAAACAGCCGCTCCACCTGGTCCGGGTCCGCATGGCCGGCCGTGTCGGCCAGGCTGATCGTGGTAAAACCGGCATCGAGAAAGGTCCGAACCAGATCCAGCACCCGCGACTCGGGAATCGGACCCTCGTACCCACAACCGAACGCGGACTGCACCGACATCTGGACGCGCTTGCCTTCTTCCAGAACCCGCCGCCCCATGGCCACAATCCGCCGGGTCGCTTCCTCCGTGCTCATCCCCGTGTTCTTGCGACTGTGCGTGTCACTCGCAGAAACGCCCATGCAAAAGTAGTCCACTCCGCATGCAAGGCCCCGGTCCACTCCGCGCTCGTTGAGCACCAACGCGGTCCACGTCACCTTGCTGGAAAACGCTTCGTTCTCCCGAAGTCTCAGGAAAAGCTCATCCGTATCCGCCATCTGCGGCACACGCCTGGGATGAACGAACGAACCAACCTGGATCATGTCCACGCCAGACCTTGCGAGCCGGGTGATCCACTCGAGCTTCTGCTCAGTCGGTACCACCATCTCCTCGACCTGAAGCCCATCCCTGGGGCCGACCTCGTGAATGATCACATCACCAGTCACCATGACGCACCTCTTGCCAGAGCAACGCCCCCACCCACAGGTCGGGCCTACAGCAACGCAGCGATGGCTTCAGCCATCTCCAGCGTCGTGTTGCTCCCGCCCATGTCGTAGGTCCGGACCTCGCCCCGCTCGATACACCCGGCAACGGCATTCTCCAGCCGCTCCGCCATGGACGTCTCTCCCAGCCAGTCAAGCATCATCTTGACAGCCAAAATCGTGGCGATGGGGTTGACCTTGTACTGCCCCGCATACTTCGGGGCAGACCCGTGCGTGGGCTCGAACACGGCGAGCTTCTCCCCGATGTTCCCGGAACAACCGAACCCGAGTCCTCCGACCATCTGTGCGCACAGGTCGGACACCACGTCCCCGTACAGGTTCGGGGCGACCAGCACGTCGTACTTGTCAGGATTCTTCAGCAGCCACATGGTCATCGCATCCACGTTGGCCTCGTCGAACACGATCTCCGGGAAGTCCTTCGCCACCTCCTTGGCAGTCTCGAGAAACAGGCCGTCCGTGGCCCGAACCACGTTCGCCTTGTGAACCACCGTCACCTTCTTCCGACCATGCTTCCGCGCGTACTCGAATGCAGCACGGACAATCCGCTCCGAACCGGCACGGGTATTGATCTTGCACGACACGGCATACGCATCGCCATCCAGGTCCGCGTACTTTCCGAACGGTCCGGAAATCGACTGGAGAAGGGAGGACAGTTCCTCGGGCACCGGGTGGAACTCCACGCCGGAATAGAGGTCTTCCGTATTCTCCCTGAAGACCACAATGTCCACGTCCGGACGATAGTTGAGAGGATTGCCGGGGAACGCCCTGCAGGGTCGCAGACACACATACAGGTCAAACAACTGACGCATTCGCACGATGGGCGACCGATAAACCAACCCGGTCCCCTTCAGATCGGGAGCCAGTTCCTGCTCCGCCGCCTTCACCGGCTTCGACGTGATGGCGCCAAACACGGCGGCATCCACGTTCTGAAGCAGCTCAATGGTCCTCGCAGGAAGCGCATCCCCTTCGCGGCACCAGAACTCCCAGCCGATGTCCCCGTGAATGTACTCGGCGTCCAGGTCCAATCGATCCAGCACGATCTTCGCGGCGTCGCACACGTCGACACCCACACCGTCCCCAGGCAACCACGCAATTCGATACTTGGCCATCGCTACCTCTCGTTTTCGGTTTTCTTCAGCCCACGGCGGGGAGTACAGGACATCGCCCCCGGATCGACCACGCCGGGAAGCAGCTTCCTCACCCGCTCGACAGACCAGCCCCGCGCCGGGGTACGCCACCCCCTACGGTTCCGGACCGTCACGAGTTCCAGGCTAGATACCCTGACCGATCTGGTTCCGTCAAGGCAAATCGGGCTAGAGGAAGTCAGAGACTCGAGACGCCACCTCGATCAGGGGGTTCCAGTAGATACCGAGTCCCACGGTCAACAGCGCAAGGAAGGCAAGAACACCGGTGCGGGCACCTGATACGTGAATTTCCGGGATACCGTCCACCGGCTCGGTCAGGTACATGGCACGAAGCACACGGGCATAGTAGTAGAGGGACACCACCGAGTTCAGCACACCGATGATCGCGAGAATGACGTACCAACTCCCCTCTCGCTGCAACACCGCAGCAAACAGGTAAAACTTGGTAACGAACCCGCCAAAAGGCGGAATCCCGGTCAACGAGAGCAAGAAAACGGCGAAACAGGCGGACACCACCGGCAGCCGCCGCGCGAGTCCGGAAAATACCGAAATCTCCTCGCTGTCCGTGTACTCCGCCACCGCAAGTACCACAAAAAAGGCGCCCATGTTCATGATGAGGTAGACGACCAGGTAGGCCATCACCGCAGCCACGCCGTCCCTGGACAACGCAACCACCCCCATCAACATGTAACCGGCATGGGCAATGCTCGAGTAGGCCAGCAGCCGTTTCAAGTTGGTCTGCGTGATCGCCGCCAGGTTTCCAAACGTCATGGACGCCACCGAGATCACCCCAAGCACCGCCTGCCACGGCACCATGTCGATGGCATCAAACGTCCCAGGCCCTGCGGCCTCCCCGAACGCCGTGAAAAACAACCGGACCAGCGCAGCAAATCCTGCAGCCTTCGGCGCCACTGACATCATCGCAGCAAAGGGTGTTGGAGCTCCTTCGTAAGCGTCCGGACACCAGGCGTGAAACGGAACCGCAGCTATCTTGTAGGACAGGCCCGCAAGAATGAAAAGAACCGAAATGAACCCCAACGCCGTCGTTGCCGCGCCCCCTCCACCGGCCCCCAACGCCCCTGCCACGCCTTCGTACGACAGCTCTCCGGTCATCCCGTACAAAAGCGACAGGCCGAACAGCATGATGCCTGAGGCCACCGCGCCGAAAATCGCGTACTTCAACCCCGCTTCCACCGACCGGGGCCGGTGCGGGTCGAACGCGGTCAGTCCATACGCGGTGATGCTGATGAGTTCGAGGGACAGGTAGAGCACGAGTAGATTCGTCGCCGACACCACGGCGATAAGCCCAACGGTCATCACCAACAACAGGGCGACGTACTCAGCATGCCGGCCCCGCACCACCTCCCGCACGCCATCAGAGAACAGGATGGTGAGCAGTGTTGCAGCCGCAAACAGGGGAATCAAGAACACCGTCAAGGCATCCGCCGCCAACATGTCCCGGAAACTGTTCTCGTAGGCGTACTGTCGAAGCGGCAGCACCAGCAGCGCGGCCAGAACCACCCCTGCGCCGCCCAAAACTGTGTACAACCGGACGCGCCGTTCCCTGGAGGCCAGGTCCAGGATCAGGATGGCCGCAGCGGAGAGCAGAAGCACCAGCATGGGCGCCAGTTGATAGAAATCACTCGGGGTCACCGCATCCTCCTAGATTGCCACCGCCTCGGTCACGGACTTGATGAGGCTGAACAGCCCTGGATTGATGAGGTCGAGGACTGGCATGGGATAGAAGCCCATCACCACGATGATCACGCCCAGCGGGTACAAGGTCGCCCGCTCACGCCACGTCACCCCGGCCAGATCCGCATACTTGGGATTCAGGTTGCCCAGGAAGATTCGTTGCATCGTCCACAGGTAGTAGGCCGCGGTGATGACCACCGACGTTGCGGAGATGATCGTGAGTACCCGGAACGTGGGGAACGCCCCCAGGAAACAGAGCGCCTCGCTGATGAATCCGGCCAGCCCGGGCAACCCCAGGGACGCCATGAACGCCAACCCGGTCAACGCTGCATACTCGGGCATCACGTGCGCCAGGCCCCCAAAACCATCGATCCGACGGTGATGGGCGCGGTCGTAGATCACGCCAACGAGAAGGAACAGCATCGGGGAAATGATCCCGTGATTCCACATCTGCAGCACCGCGCCTGATATCCCCTGCTCGGTAAACGCGGCCATCCCCAGAAGCACAAATCCCATGTGGCTGATCGACGAGTAAGCAATCAACTTCTTGTAGTCACGTTGCGCCATACATACCAGCGCGCCGTAGACAATGTTGATCATTCCGAACACCGCCATGCCCAACGCCGCCCATTGCGTCGCCTCCGGCAGGATCGTGTAGTTCACCCGCAGAATACCGTAGGTCCCCATCTTCAAAAGCACACCCGCCAGAATCACCGAGATCGGGGTGGGCGCCTCCACGTGCGCATCCGGGAGCCATGTGTGGAACGGGAACATCGGAATCTTGATCGCAAAGCCGATGAACAACGCCACGAAGATGATCTTCGGAAAGGCCACACCGAGAATCGGACCCGCCTGCGAGAAATCATTCTCCGACGCCAACTTCAGGAAATTGAACGTGTGCGAACTCGCCGTACCGTCCACCAACGTCGTGGGGTTGCTGTTGTAGTACAACGCGATCATCGCCAGCAGCATGAGCACACTCCCTGCCAACGTGTAGAGGAAGAACTTGATCGCGGCATACTCCTTTCGCGGACCACCCCACACGCCGATCAGGAAGTACATGGGCAACAACATGACTTCCCAGAATACGTAAAACAGGAAGAAGTCCAGCGCGCAGAACACCCCCAACATGCCCGTCTCCAAAAGCAGGAACATGGACAGGTATCCCCGCACTTTCTTCTCGATCCCGTAGGACGCAATCAGCGCAATGAACGAGATGAGCACCGTCAGCAGGACCATCGCGATGCTGATGCCGTCCACGCCCACGAAATACTCAATGTTGAACGTCCGGATCCAGACGACGTGGTCGACAAACTGCACCTCCGATTGCGTCGGATCAAACTGCCGCCAGAGCACAAACCCCAGCAACAGCGGGACCGCAGTCGCAATCGTGGCAAATACCCGCATCAGATCCCGCCGGTCCGCTGGTGTGAACAACACCGCAGGAATCCCCAACAACGGGAAGAAGATCATGATCGTCAACAGATGGTCCAGAATGAATTCCATCGCTCTCGTACCTTTCCCCGCCTGACTTTCGGCGCCCTCACCTCGTACCCGATGGCAGGGCAGGAAACCCGTGCCGGGCCTGCTTCCTCACTCGCTCTACGCCAATCCACCCAGAAGCTTCGTGAGGAAAATCACCAGCAGTACACCGGCCACCATGATATAGAGATAGTCCTGAAGTCTTCCAGTCTGTACCTTTTTCAAGTACCGCCCAGCCCCTATGAGGCTGTTTCCAACAATGTTCACCGCCCCATCGACCACATACTTGTCGATTGCGCCGTCGAAGTTGGAGAAGGCGGTGGTCACCCAACCGGCAAGGTTCACGAGGCCATCCACGATGTGCGTATCGATCCAGCTCATCGCCCGGGTCAAGGCCAGGAACGGCCGGACGGCCACGGCGTGGTAGAACTCGTCCACGAAGTATTTGTGGAACGACCAGTGGTAAAGCCCCTGGATGCGGGCCACGATGGTCTTGGCCTTCTCGAGGGAGCCATCGCCGTAGATCCACCGTGCGGCGAGCCATCCGGCAAAGGCCATGGCCACGGACAGGCCCATCAACCCCCACTCGGCGCCGGCCCCGGCCTCTCTCGAGTGGATATATTGTGCGCTGTGCTCGAACACGGGCTCCAACCAGTGCTCGAGCAGATTGGGCACATGGAACAGGTGCGGCATGCCAATCCAGCCCCCCACCGTGGCCAGGAAGGCCAGGACGACCAAGGCGAAGGTCATGGTTGGTGGGGATTCGTGGATGTGGTGCTGCGTCTCCTCGTCTGCACGACAAGTTCCAAAGAAGGTGATGTAGACCAGCCTGAACATGTAGAACGCCGTGCCCAGGGCAGCGACGGCGCCGAGGCCCCAGACGAAGAACGGCCACCACGGAATCACCGGGTTTGCGGTATCAAAGGCTTTCCACAGGATTTCATCTTTTGAGAAGAATCCTGCGAAAGGAGGAAATCCGGAGATGGCGATGGTGGCAATCAAGAAGGTCCAGAAGGTGATGGGGATCTTTTTTCGCAGCCCGCCCATCTTGAAGATGTCCTGTTCGCCGCTCATGGCGTGAATGACGGACCCGGACCCCAGGAACAGGCATGCCTTGAAGAAGGCGTGGGTCATCAGGTGAAAGATGCCCGCGGTAAAGGCGCCCACGCCGACCCCGATGAACATGAACCCGAGCTGGGATACGGTGGAATAGGCGAGGACTTTCTTGATGTCACGCTGGGAGAAACCGATGGTCGCGGCGAACAGTGCGGTGAGTGCGCCGACGCCCGCCACCACGCTCATGGCCGCCGGGGACATGACGAAGAGATAGTTGAGCCTTGCGATCATGTAGCCGCCCGCCGTGACCATGGTGGCGGCATGAATCAGCGCGGAAACCGGGGTTGGACCGGCCATGGCGTCGGGCAACCAGACATAGAGGGGGATCTGGGCGCTCTTTCCGGTTGCGCCCACGAAAAGAAAGACACAGACGAGCGTGGCGAGGCTGATCCCGAGCACCTCCTTCCCTGCCAGCGCCTGGACGGTGTGCGCCATGGTGGCGAAGTCGAGGGACAGGGGTTCACCCGAAAGCGCGTAGCCCGAGCTGGACCACCCGCCGGCCATGCCCCAGAGGAGGAACATGAGGCCTGCAAGGAACCCGAAGTCGCCGATGCGGTTGACCACAAAGGCCTTCATTCCGGCCTTGGCCTTTTCCACGTCTCCAAACCAGAATCCGATAAGCAGGTAGGAGCAGAGTCCCACGCCTTCCCATCCCACGAACATGAGCAGGAGGTTCGAGGACAGGACGAGGACGAGCATGGCGAAGGAGAACAGGTTGAGGTAGGCGAAGTAGCGCCACACACTCTTGTCGTGGGCGATGTAGCCAATGGAGTAGATGTGAATCAACCCGCCGACCCCGGTCACCACCAGCGCCATCAGTGCGGAGAGTGGGTCCATGGTGAAGCTGACCGAGAGTTCCAGGTTGCCGACCGCTATCCACGTGTAGAGATCGTTGACGAGCACTCGGTGTTCCGGGGACTGGCCCAGAAGCATGATGAACCCGGACACGGCGGTGATGAACGAAGCCCAGATGGCCACGTTGGCGATGATTCCGTTCAGCCACTTGCCCACACGTTCCTGCAACAGCCACCCGACCGTGCCGTTGATGAAGGCTCCAATCAAGGGGAAGAGCGGAATGAGCCACAGGAAACCAACGTTGATATGCGTCCCTTCCATCCCCTATTCCCTAAGCTGGTTGAGGTTGTCGACTTCCACGGTGCCCATCCGACGGAAAATGGCCAGAATGATGGCCAGCGCAATGGCAGCCTCGGCGGCGGCGAGCACAATGATCATTACGGCGAACACGTGGCCGGCCACCTCCGGCTCGGCAACGGACGGTCCCACGAAATTGGAGAACGCCACGAAATTGAGGTTGGCCGCGTTCAAAATCAACTCCACGCCCATCAGTATCGACACGGCGTTCTTGCGCGTCAGCACACAGTAGAGCCCGAGGCTGAACAGAACCGCCGCGACGGTCAAGACGGATTGCACAGTCATGCCCGCTCCTCCTGCGCCGGTCCGGCGGTCCCCGCGGTCTTCGGGTGCGTCCGGTGCCTCGCGATGGTTACCGCCCCCACCAGCACCGCAAGCAACAGGATCGCGGCCACCAGAAACGCCGGCAGGTAGGTGCTCAACAAATTCTCTCCAATCAGCGGCGTGATACTCTCGTGCTCGAGGTGCGTGTCTGATGGAATCCCCTCCCAGATCCCAAAGAGCAACATCCCAAGCGTCGCTGCACTGATCACTGCCGCCGCTGCCGGGTTCATGGACTGGTTGCTGATGTTCACGTCGCGAATGCGATGGGTCAGCATCACAGCAAAAAGCACCAACACCATCACGCCGCCCACGTAGACCATCATCTGCACGACAGCCAGGAAATCTGCACCCATCATGCCAAACAGCCCCGCAACACCGATGAGCGCACCCAGCAACGCAAAGGCGGAACGGACGATGTTGTGCGAAAACGCAGTCACACCGGCCGCCGCAATCGTGAAGGCGGCAACACAAAAAAAGATCACTGAGTTCAGCATGAGACCTGTTTCACTCGTTTCGTCCCGGGCCCCTCGCCGGTTCCCGGACAGGTTCGCTCATCTATCCCTTCCCTTCCTTTTCCCGCGGGGCGCTCGAGCCCTTCCCACCCGCGCCGCCGGCCTCCCCCTCCGTCGGGACCTCGATCTCCCCCGGTGTCCACTGCACATACTCCGCATCCCAGGGCTTGAGAAGCTGCTCCACAATCGACCCGGACGGTGGCATCTCCGGTACCGGCGTCCCCTTCTTGTGCTTGTAGGGCACCACCGGCTTGTCCACGAAATGCAACACCAGGTTCCGAATATCCCGTGCACTGGCCTCGAACACCGGTGTGTGGTGCAAACACCCCGTCGGACACGCCTCCGTACACAGACCGCAGTACATGCACTTCGAAATGTCGATGTCGAACCGGGTCAGCAACCGCCCCTTCCCACTCGGGTGCTTCTTGGTCTCCACCAGGATCACGTCGATGGGACAGGCCCGCGCACAGGCGCTGCACGCGGTGCACGCCGGGATGTGCACCTCCAGGATGCCCCTGAACCGCCCGGGCAGCATGCTCTTGACCGGCTCGGGCGTCCGATCCGGATACTGGATGGTGATCGGTCGCCGAAACATCCAGGAAAGCGTCACGGCCATCCCTTCGAAAATCGTCACGGCGGCGTTCTTGATGTTTTCGACGTATGACGCAACACTGCCCATGTCAAATCAACCACTTGTAGACGGGTGTATCCTTGCCGGACCTGATGTTGTACCACGCCCGCCAGAACATGCCGGCCACCAGCGCGGCCCCGGCCAGCGTAAGCAGGACACTCACGGCCCCGGTGACCCAGGTTGGCACGGCTGCTGCAACCAGTTGCCAGACCAGGGAGAAGACGACCAGACCGATTCCGATCGGCACGAAATACTTCCAGCACATCATCATCAACTGGTCCACCCGGAGGCGAGGCAATGTCCAGCGCAGCCAGATGGTGACGGAAACCAGGATGGATGCCTTGGCGATGAAGATGGCAGCCCCGAGCAACTGGAGCCAGAGGTTGTTGGTCTGAGTGGCGAGGTCCACCCCCGGGATCCGCCAGCCGCCCAGGAACACAGCGGTGATGACGGCGCCGATGACATAGAGGTTCCCCCACTCCGCGAAGGCGAAGAAAAGGAACCGCATTCCGGAATACTCGGTATTGTACCCGGAGACCAACTCGCTCTCGGCTTCGGGCAGGTCGAACGGAGTCCGATTGCCCTCGGCCAGGGAGGCCACGAAGTAGACGAAGAACGCCACGAAGGTTGCCGGGGAGAAGAAGACGAGCCACTGCCACGGCCATCCTCCCTGGTGCTCGATGATTCCCTGGAGCGACAGGCTTCCCCCGGGGATGATGGCGGTAAGCAGGGCCATGCCCGCTGCGACTTCGTAGCTGACCATCTGTGCAGCGGAACGGATCCCACCGAGCAGTGCCCACTTCGAGTTGCTGGCCCAACCGCTCATGATGATGCCTGTGACCACCAGCGCGGTGACCGCCAGCAAGTAGACGATCCCCACGTCGAGGTCCGCGCCCACGATCCACGGTCCGAAAGGAAGCACCACAAAGGTGAGGAAGACTCCGGCGAACACCGGGTAGACGGCGAGACGGAAGAGGATCCTGTCCGCGTCGTTCGGAATCAGATCCTCCTTCAGGAAGTTCTTCATGCCGTCCGCAAGCCACTGGAGGAAGCCCTGCGGTCCCACCCGGTTGGGTCCGATCCGGCACTGCATGCGGCCGGCGACCCGGCGCTCGATCCAGGTGACGGGCCCTGCGAACGCGGCGAAGAACCCGATCATCAGGATACCGTACCCGATGACCAGAATCGCGAAGGCCAGTTCGGGATGGGCGCTGGCAAAGCTCCATTCCGACTTCAAGTACTCGAAAAAGTCGCCCATTATCTGTCAATCTCCGGTGCAATCACGTCGAGACTCGCAATCAGGACGACGAGGTCGGCAATCATCAACCCCTTCGACGCATGCTCGATGATCGACGTGGCCGTGAAGGATCCTGCCCGAATCTTCACCCGGTAGGGCTTGTCTTTCCCGTCCGAGATCACGTGGTATCCCAGCTCACCTCGAGCGCTCTCGACCGCGGCATAGGCCTCCCCCTTGGGGGGCTTGAGCTTCCTCGGCACCTTGGCCATGATGTCCCCTTCAGGGATTCCCGCCAGGGCCTGACGGAGTATCTTGACACTCTCCATCATCTCCTCGACCCGGACCACGAACCGGTCGTAGGCGTCCCCAAGCGTACCGCGGACCCCCCGCCCCACACACACTTTGAAGTCGAACTCGGGATAAGCCGAGTAAGGAAGGTCCCGCCGGAGGTCCCAGTCGACCCCGCTTCCCCGCAAGTTCGGTCCGACCAGCCCGTAGGACTTGGCTGTCTCGGCATCGATGATGGCCACGTTGGCACACCGCTTGACCAAAATCTCGTTGACCGTGATCAAGCGGTTGAATTCTTCCATCAATGGCTCAAACGTGTCGAGGAAGGAAAGGATCTTCCTGTCCAGCCCCGCGGGAATGTCGAAAGCCACCCCGCCCACCCGGACGTAGTTGTAGGTCAGGCGGGCTCCGCACAACTCCTCGATGATGTCGTTGAGCTTTTCCCGTTCCCGGATGCCGTGCAGGAACGGAGTGAACGCCCCGATGTCCATCGCCATGGCGCCCACCCCGATGAGGTGGCTCGCGATCCGGTTCAACTCCGACACGATCACCCGCAAGTACTCGGCCCGTCGCGGCACCTCCAGCCCCAACAACCGCTCCACGGCCAGGGCATACCCGTGGTTGGCAAACATGGCGGCCAGGTAGTCCACCCGGTCGGTGAATGGCACAAACGACGGATAGGGCATGCCCTCCGCAAGCTTCTCTATGCCACGGTGCAGGTAACCCACATGGGGCACGGCCCGTTGCATCACCTCACCGTCCCCGGTGATGATGAACCGAATGACCCCGTGCGTACTCGGGTGCTGAGGCCCCATGTTCAGGATCATGAGGTCGTCGGACACCGACTGCTTGCTCTGTGTGCTGTCCATCACAGTCAATACTTCCCCAGGGCTTTGTCACGCGTCGTCGGAATCCCGTGATAGTCGGGCTCTTCCTTGTAATCTTTCCGCAACGGATGGCCCACCCAGTCATCCGGCATGAGCAGACGCCGGAGGTCCGAATGTCCTTCGAAATAGACCCCCAGCAGATCGTAGACCTCCCGCTCGTGCCAGTTCGCGGTGGCCCAGATCCCTTCCACCGTGTGCACAGAAGGCTCGTCCCGGTCCAGCTTCACCTTGACCGCCATCACTTCCCGGTGGGCATACGACATCATCACGTATGCCAACTGAATGTGATCCTGGAAATCGGTCCCGGTGATGCAGCTCAACTGCTCGAAAGCAAGCTCCGGAGTATCGTGCAGGTACCGACACACATCCACCACGGCCTCTGGTCGGACGTACACACCCAGCAAAAGACCGGGTCGACCGGCATCCCGCTCGTCCGCCCCCTCGACCGCGTCTCCAAACTTCTCCTGGAGCCTGGCAACCGTTTCCTCGAATGTCATGTCAGGCCCTCTTCACGATTCCGCCTTTCCCCAACTGGGGACGAGGCTCGGTCCGCGTGGTCATCTTCCGATGCCAGTTCTCGGACATGATGATGTTCTGGATCTTCATCATTGCGTCCGCAAGCGCTTCCGGCCTCGGTGGACATCCGGGCAGGTACAGGTCGACCGGCACGATGAGGTCCACCCCTTTGAGCACGGAATAGGACTTCTGGAACAGGCCGCCGCAACTGGCGCACGATCCCATGGCGATGACGTACTTGGGTTCCGCCATCTGGTCGTACAAAAGCTTCACCCGTTCGGCCATCTTGTACGTGATGGTTCCGGCCACGAGCATCAGGTCCGCCTGCCGAGGCGAGGCGCGAAACACCATTCCGAACCGATCCAGGTCCGTCCGCGGTCCACCGGTCTGCATCATCTCGATTCCACAGCAGGCCGTGGCAAACAGCAGATACCAGAGAGAGTGCTTGCGGGGGAGGTTCAGCAGGTAGTTCACCTTGCCCCACACCACGCCCCCTTGTCCGGGCGCACCCTCGAAGCCTGCTTCGACGACCTGGGGACTGCCTACTTCTTCAACCACTCGAGGTCTCCTTTCCCCCAAACATATGCCAGCCCCAACGAGAGAGGGCTGAGGAAGAACAGAATCGCGCCCACGGCCGCCCACTTGTCCGGGCTCCCGGCATCACCCGGGCCGCCCACATGATTGGAAATCACCGACAGCGGTGGGAACAGCACGGCGAGTGCCACATCGAAAACGAGGAAGATAATCGCGATGATGTAGAACCGGGGATTGAAGTTGAACCAGGCTGAAACGAATGGGCGTTCACCACATTCGTAGATTGTCCCCTTGTCCTTGTTCGGCACTCGAGGCCGCAAGAAATGGCCTGCCAGCAGCGCCGCGAACACGAAGCCAGCACCGATGGCGAGGAAAACAAGGACGGTCAGGAATTCTGGGTTCATAATCGTGCCCCTCCCGGGTGACTGCCCTCGATCCGACCACGCCAGGCGAAAACGTACCTGCATGGGGCCGACACCCCACCGACCGATACCCATGCCCGCGCGAGAAGCTGTCAATAAAACAATATCCAGGCGATGTCAAGCAAAAAACCCCACCGAGCAGGAATGTTGCAGCCACGCGAAGTTACATCGGAAAAGAATCCCGTTTCTCCCCCTGCCACCAGTCAGCGTCCAACAGGACATCTCACTCGCCCCCCCCTCGGTATCCCGGCAACCGTTGCTATTGCGTTCCGGCCTCCAGAATGGTAGCTTGAACCCGACCATCCCAAACCGGTCCATGATTCTTCCGGCACACTTCGCCGGAGGCGCGTTGCAAACGAGGCATCGGCAGCCTTTCCAGGCCGCACGGTGTTGCCAGGGATTCAGTTTCTATCTCCAGGAGTATCACTCATGAGTCATATTCACGAAAACGAAGCCGCGGAACACGCGGCGCCGACCCTGTCGCTCCACGAGCGAAGCCCGTTCCTGACCGAGGCGCAACTGAAAGCGGAACTGTCCAAGTGCGAGTTCTGCGAAGAAAAACCCTGCCTCGAGGCCTGTCCATGCCACTGCTCGCCCGCAGACTTCATCCACGCAGCCCAGGTCGGCCTTCCTTCCGACATCCGCCGCGCAGCCGCCGAAATCATGACCCGAAACCCCCTCGGGGGCGTGTGCGGCATGGTTTGCCCGGACCATCACTGCATGGCAGCATGCGTGCACAAGAAACTCGATGGTGCAGTGGACATTCCCCAGGTGCAGGCCGCCCTGGTCCAGAAAGCCAAGGATCTGGGGGTGATGCCCGAACTGGCTTCGCCAACGCCGTCGGGCAGGCGCGTGGCAGTGATCGGTGGAGGTCCGGCAGGACTGGCGGCGGCCGGGACTCTGGCCCAACGGGGCCACGAGGTGACCTTGTTTGAGCGGGACGACCGTCTGGGCGGCATGTGTCTGTGCATCCCCGAATTCCGACTGGAACGTTCCGTTCTGGAGAGCGACATCGACTGGCTGATTTCTCAGACCGGTGTGCGGGTGGAACTGGGTACCGAGGTTGGGTCGCCCACCGAACTGCTGTCCGAGGGGTACGACGCGGTGGTGGTGGCCACTGGACTCTGGGAGCCGATCCGACTCGGGATACCCGGGGAGGAACTGGCCACGGCGGCCACGGATTTCCTCAAGCATCCCGAACAGATCGACGTATCCGGTCGCGTGGCGGTCATCGGTGGCGGCGCCACGGCGTACGACTGCGCGGTGACAGCGATGGCCCAGGGAGCGGCCCGGGTCGAAATGTTCGCGCTGGAGAACCTCGCCGAAATGCCCCTCACCGAGAAGGAGATGAAGGGGCTGGTGAGCAGCGGGGTGGACGTGGGGGGGCGTGTCCAGGTCACCGAAATTCTCCAGGCGGGAGGCAAGATAACCGGTCTCCGGACCCGCAAGGTGAGCCTGCCTCGAGGCAAGACCTTCCATCCCACGCACATGGTCCCGGTCCCGGGCACGGAAACCCGGAGGGATGACTTCGATACAGTCATCATCGCCATTGGCCTCCGCTCCGGATTCCCTCGGGTGGAAGATCCCCGTGTGGTCTACGCAGGAGATTGCGCCGAAGGTCCGACCACGGTGGTGGAGGCGTCGGCGTCGGGCAAGAACGCTGCCGACGTGGTCGAGGCGATTTTCCAGGCGTCTCCCAGGCCGAGCTTCCCGAGGAACAAAAGTGGCCATGTCAAGAGCCGGGCACTGGTTCCGGGCTACGACACCCGACCGGTCGGGCTCGAGGCCGAATTCTTCGGCCGGCCCATCGAGACGCCCTTCCTCCTTTCGGCCGCCCCGCCCACCGACGGCCTCGAGCAGATGCGCAAGGCCTATGCGGCGGGATGGTCCGGGGGCATCATGAAAACCGCATTCGACGGGATCCCCATCCACATCCCCGAACGGTACATGTTCACCTTTGACAAGAACACCTACGCGAATTGCGACAACGTGTCCGGTCACCCCCTCGACCGCATGTGCCGGGAAATCGAGCAACTGGTCAAGGAGTTCCCGGACCGCCTCACCCTCGGCTCCACCGGGGGCCCGGTCACCGGAGACGACGAAGCGGACGCCCGCCAGTGGCAGAGCAACTCCCGCAAGCTGGAAAATGCGGGGGCCATGGGCATCGAGTTCAGCCTGTCGTGCCCGCAAGGAGGCGACGGGACCGAGGGCGACATCGTGTCTCAAAATGCGGCCCTGACCGCCAAGATCATCGACTGGGTCCTTTCCACCGGCGACGGGAACGTGCCCAAGCTGTTCAAGTTGACCGGGGCGGTCACCTCGGTCGCAGCCATCGTGGCGGCCGCTCGAGAGGTCTTCGAGCGATATCCGGACAAGAAGGCCGGGATCACCCTCGCCAACAGCTTCCCCACCCTGGCGTTCCGCAAGGGGAACAAGCCGACGTGGGAAGAAGGTATCATCGTGGGGGCCAGCGGCGCCGGCATCCTCAACATCAGCTACCTCTCCCTCGCCAAGGTCGCCCACCTCGGCGTCACCGTGTCCGGAAACGGCGGCCCCATGGACTACAAGGCCGCGGCCGACTTCCTCGCCCTCGGTGCACGCACAGTCCAGTTCTGCACCATCGTAATGAAATACGGTTACGGCATCATCGACCACCTCACCTCTGGCCTCAGCCACCTCATGGCCGACCGGGGCATCTCGAGCGTGCAGGAACTGATCGGGATCGCATTGCCAGACCCCATCACCGATTTCATGGACCTCTCACCGGTCAAGAAGGTCTCCCAACCCATCCGCGATCTGTGTCTCCAGTGCGGCAACTGCACCCGCTGCCCCTATCTGGCCATCTCCATGGACGCGGATGGATTCCCGGTGACCGACCCGTCCCGGTGCGTCGGATGTGGGATCTGCGCCCTCAAGTGCTTCGCATCGGCCATCGAAATGCGCGAGCGCACGCCCGAAGAGGCCGCGGCGCTCAAGGAGTTCTGACTTTTTCAGGAGGAGTTGCATGAGCAAGTTGTTGATAAAGCACGGCACCGTCGTCACCCTGGGTGAGAACAACCAGGTCATCCACGACGGGGCCGTCCTGATCGAAGACGACAAGATCATCGGCGTGGGGCCCACTTCCGCACTCGAAGCTTCCTTCCAGGACGGAGAGGTCATCGACGCACGCAACCAGGTGGTCATGCCCGGGTTCATCTGCGCCCACCACCACCTCTACAGCACCATGGCTCGAGGATTCGCCCCTCCAGGAGAGCCGGCGGTGACGTTTGGGGAGATCCTGGAACGACTCTGGTGGCGTCTCGACCGGGCGCTCACCCCCGAGGATGTCACCTACAGCGCCCTGGTGCCGCTCATCGAGTGTATCAGGAACGGGACCACCACCATCCTGGACCACCACGCGAGCCCTTCTTGCCGAGACGGAAGCCTCGACCTGCTCGCCGACGCCGTGCTCCAGGCAGGAATCCGGGCCTCGCTCTGCTACGAGGTCTCGGACCGGAACGAACCGGGCGCCGGAGTCCAGGAGAACGCGCGGTTCCTGGAGAGGCTCCAGCATGAAAAGACCGACCAACTGGCCGGCATGGTGGGTATCCACGCGTCGTTCACCGTTTCCGACCGCACCCTCGAGCAGTGCCGCTCGGTGGGCGAACGCTACGGGGTCGGATATCACATCCACGTGGCCGAGGGCGTCGAAGACCACCAGCATGCGCTCGAGCACCATCATGTGCGCACGGTGAAGCGCCTGGTGGACCGGGGGATTTGCGGAGAGGGTTCGCTGTTCATCCATTGCATTCACATTGACGACCACGAAATGGACCTCATCCGGGACACCGGAACCATTGTGGTTCACAACCCCGAATCCAACATGAACAACGCCGTGGGGGTGGCTCGAGTCCTGGAGATGATGGACAAGGGTATCCTCGTCGGACTGGGCACGGACGGGATGTCCTCGGACATGCCTGCCCAGATGCGCTGCGCCTACCTGCTCCACCGGCTCGAAAAACGGGACCCTCGAGTCGCTTTCGTGGAGGCACCTCAGATGCTCCTGTTCAACAACGCCCGCATCGCCAACCGATTCTTCCCGGTCAAGCTCGGGAGCATCGAGGTGGGAGCAGCGGCGGACCTGGCCTTGCTCGACTATCTGCCGCCCACGGAATTCAACTCGAGCAACTTCCTCGGGCACTTCATCTTCGGGATGGTGGATGCCACGGTGGACACCACGATCGCCCGGGGGAAGGTGCTGATGCGCAACAAGCAGATCCTGGTGCTTGACGAGGAGCGGATCGCGGCACGGAGCCGCGAACTGGCTGCCGGGGTCTGGGAGCGGTTCTAGGAAGCGGAACGGGAGGCCGCGATCAGGGCATCTGCAATACCTTCGCGGCCTTTGCCACCGCCAGGTCAATCTCTTCCCGGGTCACAACAAGCGGCGGGGCGAAACGGATCACGTTCTCGTGGGTCTCTTTGCAGAGGACGCCTTCGTCCATCAACGCCTCGCAGAACCGACGGGCGCCACCGGCGGAAGGCTTCAGCACCACGCCGATGAGCAGGCCCTTGCCCCGAACATGGTCCACATGGGGACTGTCGATGGCCCGCAAGCGGGTCATGAAATAGTCTCCAAGCTCTGCGGCCCGACCCGGCAAGTCGTCACGGACCAGAATCTCGATCGCCTTCCGGCCCACTGCACAGGCGAGGGGATTGCCTCCGAAAGTGGAACCGTGCTCGCCCGGCGTGAACAACCCCAGCACTTCGGACCGACCGACCACCGCGGAGACGGGGAGCAGCCCACCCCCCAGGGCTTTGCCCAGGGTCATCATGTCCACGACGACATCCTCGTGCTGGAAAGCGAACATCTTGCCCGTCCGGCCCAGTCCGGTCTGAATCTCGTCCACCACCAGCAATACCTGGTGCTGGTCACACAGGGCACGCACCTTCCGGAGATAGCCTTCGGGTGGTACCACCACACCGGCCTCCCCCTGGATGGGCTCCACCAGAAACGCCACCGTGTTCGGCGTGACAGCGGCCTCGAGTGCGTCCAGATCTCCATAGGGAACCACCTTGAATCCCGGGGTAAACGGGCCGAAATCCTCCCGATAGAGCGTCTCCGTGGAAAAGGAGACCACCGTGGTGGTCCGTCCGTGGAAGTTGTTCTCACACACAATGATCTCGGCATCGTACCGGGGAACCCCCTTGACGCGATAGCCCCACTTGCGGGCCGCCTTGATCGCAGTCTCCACCGCCTCGGCCCCGGTATTCATCGGGAGCATGAGGTCCATTCCGCACAGCTCACACAGTTCTCGAGCAAACGGACCTAGCTGATCGTTGTGAAAGGCCCGTGAGGTCACGGCCACCCGTGCAGCCTGTTCGACCAGGGTGGCGATCAGCTCCGGATGGCTGTGCCCGTGGCTCATGGCCGAGTAGGCGCTCAGCATGTCCATGTACCGCCGACCCTCCACGTCGGTAACCCAGACACCCTGGGCTCGAGCAATCACCACGGGCAGGGGGTGGTAGTTGTGGGCGCTATAGGCCTCTGTCAATGTCACGAGTTCTCGAGTGGTTGCCATGACGACTCCTGAGACACGCCGGACTCCCAACGTCCGGGGGGACCGTGGTGTTCGACGTGCGGACAAGGCCCTGCCGCCTCGAGACTCCTGCGGATCAAGCACGTTGCCACGAGGAGCTGGAGGTCGGCAAAGCGTGTGGGTTCATTCTCCCATCAGCAGAAGCATGATCGCTTTCTGGGTGTGCAGCCGGTTTTCGGCCTGATCGAAGATCACCGACCGCTCATGATCACAGACCTCGTCGGTGACCTCTTCGCCCCGATGAGCAGGAAGGCAGTGCATGAAGATGGCGTCCTCCTTGGCCCGGGCGAACAGGTCCATGTTCACCTGGAATCCAGCGAAGTCGCGCAAGCGCTTTTCCCGCTCCGCTTCCTGGCCCATGGAAGCCCAGACATCGGTGTAGACCACATCCGCCCCCTGGACGGCCGTGGTGGGGTCGTTGGTCACCTCGACGCGGACGCCACGCCGGGCCGCGTCGTCCGCGACCGCGTCCAGGACCTGCGGGGAAGGCTCATACCCTGTGGGCGATGCGACCGCAATGTGCATTCCCACCTTGACTGCCCCGGCGATGAGAGAGTGGGCCATGTTGTTGCCGTCGCCGATGTAGGCGATCTTGCGACCGGCAAGGTCTCCCTTGTGCTCGCGGATGGTGAAGTAGTCGCACAGGGCCTGGCAGGGGTGCACCTCGTCATCCAACCCGTTGATCACCGGCACGGTTCCGTACCGGGCGAGGTCGAGGATGTCCTGGTGAGCAAAGACTCGAGCCATGATTCCGTCCACGTAGCGGGAGAGGACTCGAGCGGTATCGGCGATGGTCTCGCCCCGGCCCAGTTGGAGGTCGCGGGCACCGAGGAACAGGGCGTGACCGCCCAACTGGAACATGCCCACCTCGAAGGAGACGCGGGTTCGCGTGGACGATTTCTGGAACAGCATGCCCAGGGTCTTGCCTTGAAGTCGCTGGGCATAGGCGCCGGGGTCGTCCTTGACGGCCCGGGTCAAGGTGAGGATTTCCTCCACGTCCTCGAAAGTGAGGTCACGTATCGTAAGCAAGTGTCTGGCGTTCATGGCGAAAAGCTCTCCTCCGCTATGCCGACGGTCGGGAACGGCGACGCCCTCCGAGGGTGTCGCGCCCCGCCAGGCGGGAACACGAGTCAGGCGCACCCAAGTATTCTGAAAACGAGCCAACATTCAAGACCAAAGCGACTCCTCCGGTACCGTGGAGGGGCGCCGGTGGGGCCGAGCCCGTTTTTTTTGTTCCATTTCCGTTCAGTCATGCTACCTTACCAGCTTTGTCGAAGAATCTGGCCAGTTCGAAAATGCGTGGATGGGCGCAGGCGGACTGGACATCCGGAGCGGTCGTGAAGGATCGGCCTGTCTGGACCCCATCCACCTCGAGGCACACCATCGAAGGGAGCGTCATGAAACACCGAATCATCGAGAACATTCGCGAAGACGTGCTGAAGAAATCGATTCAACGAGCCCGGGTGCGGGGCGTCATTCTTCCCCGATTTGCGGAGCAAAAGGACCCGAGCCTGGTGCCGGCGAAGATCGTGGAAAAGCTGGCCGACGTGGGCCTGTGGGACGTGAACCCTCTGAATCTGTTCCGGATCACGTGGTACAATGAGCCGAAGGCCCATGGCGGCGGATTCGGGGAGGGGAACTGGATCGAGTTCCCGCCCGAGTTGACCGGGGTGGAAGCTCGTATCGTGGGCCTGGTGGGCAAATGGTTCCCCACCGGAGCCCACAAGGTGGGCGCAGCCTACGGGTGTCTCGTGCCGCGCCTGATTTCCGGGAATTTCGACCCCATCATGCAGAAGGCGGTCTGGCCGTCCACGGGCAACTACTGTCGAGGTGGGGCCTATGACTGTGCACTCCTGGCCTGCCCGGCCATCGCCATCCTGCCCGAGGGGATGAGCCGCGAGCGTTTCGACTGGCTGCGAGAGATCGGGACGGACGAAATCATCGCCACCCCTGGGACGGAATCGAACGTGAAGGAGATCTACGACATGTGCTGGGAACTCCGCAAGGAGCGGGGTGATGAAATCGTAATCTTCAACCAGTTCGAGGAGTTTGGCAACGCGATCTGGCACTATCACATGACCGGGTCCGTTGTGGAGCACATTTTCGAGCACCACATCAAGACCGAGCGCAGCCGGTTGTCCGGGTACATCAGTGCCACCGGTTCGGCGGGCACCATTGCGGCGGGGGACTATCTCCGGACCCGGTATCCTGGGATCCGGGTGACCGCCAGTGAGGCGTTGCAGTGTCCGACGCTCTACCAGTTTGGCTTTGGAGAGCACCGAATCGAGGGAATTGGTGACAAGCACGTGCCCTGGATCCACAACGTGAAGAACACCGACATGGTGTGCGCGGTGGACGACGAGCAGACCATGCGGCTCCTGCGCCTGTTCAACGAGGACGCCGGGCGCGATGTGCTGGTGGAGCGCGGAGTGGACGCGGCCGTGGTCGATCAACTTCCACTCCTCGGTATCTCCAGCATTTGCAACCTGGTTGCAGCCATCAAGACCGCCAGGTACTACGACATGGACGGCCGTGATGTCCTGTTCACACCGCTCACCGACTCCACGGAGCTTTACGGTTCCCGAATCCAGGAGGCCCGTGAGCAGTTCGGGGCCTACACCCGCACCGATGCACTGGTGGATGCGGCCCGGTACCTGGATGGAACCAACACGGATCACATGAGAGAGCTGACCTATCACGACCGCAAGGCCCTGCACAACTTCAAGTATTTCACCTGGATCGAGCAGCAAGGACGCACTTCGGACGAGCTGCATGAACTGTGGGACGACGATTTCTGGGCCGAGATTTTCTCCCAGGAACAGATCGATGAATGGGACCGGTTGATCGAGCAGTTCAACGAGGCCACCGGGTTGCTGAAGAACCTGTGAGCCGGACCGAGCCCGGTACGAGATAGAAGGAGCAGTGCGATGAAAGAACGAATACGAACGTTGATCGACCAACTCGCCGACACGCCGACCGGCCTGTACCAGAAGGATTTCCTTCTCACCTGGAACCAAACCGACGCCGACCTCCGGGCCGTGCTGTTGGCCACCGAGATCCTCGAGGCATTCTACCGGGCCAACATCGATGCACGCACGTTCCGCGGTTCTTTGGCCGTCTCCCTGTTCCGCGACAAGTCCACCCGGACGCGCTTTTCGTTCGCCAGTGCGGCCAGCTTGCTCGGCCTCTCACTCATGGATCTCGACGAGACCAAGTCCCAGGTGGCGCACGGTGAAACGGTGCGCGAGACCGCCAACATGATCTCCTTCCTCACCGAGGTGATCGGGATTCGGGACGACATGTTCATCGGCGAGGGACACGAGTACATGGCCGAGGTTTCCCGGTCGGTGGAGGCCGGGTTCGCCGAAGGCGTGCTTCCGCAACGACCGGCGGTCATCAACCTGCAATGCGACCGGGATCACCCCACCCAGTCGATGGCCGACCTCATGCACCTGGTCAAGACCTTCGGGTCGCTCGAGGCACTCCGGGGCAAGAAGATCGCCATGACCTGGGCCCACTCGCCATCCTACGGAAAGCCGCTCTCGGTCCCCCAGGGCATCATCGGACTCATGACTCGCTTCGGCATGCACGTGACTCTCGCCCACCCGGAAGGGTATGACCTGATGCCGGACATCGTGACCAAGGCCGAGGCATTCGCCAAGGAGTCCGGAGGCCGGTTCGAGACCACCCACAGCATGGCGGATGCGTTTGCGGACGCCGACATCGTCTACCCCAAGAGCTGGGCGCCGTTCCAGGTGATGCAGGAACGGACACGCCTGCTCCGGGCCGGAAAAGCCGCAGAACTCGACAGGCTCGAGAAGCAATGCCTGGAGGACAACGCACGGCACCGCGACTGGGAATGCACCGAGGACCTGATGGCCCTCACCAGGCAAGGCAATGGCCTCTACATGCACTGCCTGCCTGCGGACATCACCGGCGTGAGCTGTGAAGCGGGCGAGGTCGCGGCCTCGGTATTCGACCGGTATCGCTGGCCGACCTATCGTGAGGCGGAGCACAAGCCCTACGTCATGGCGGCGATGATCCTGCTCACCCGGTTCGAGGAGCCTGCACGTATCCTGGGCGACCTGCTTGCCAAGGACGCCCCTCGGCGCATGCGGTGAGCACCGGTCACCCGCGCGGGCGGGGAACCGACGAGGACTCCTGAAGCAGATCGTGCAACATGGGCGCAGACTTCAGGCGCACGCCCAGATGGTAACTCTCGAACGCGCCCAGCAACGCCCTGAGCTGCTGCAGCGACGCCCCCGGCAACCGCAAGGGTTCCAGCCCCCCCTCCAACGACTCCACGGCTCGAGACATCACCGTGCACAAGGTTTCCGAGACCTCGAGCCCCCCCTCCCCTCCGGGACACCGACCGCACACACAGCCGCCTCGAGTCACCACGAACCGGAACCGGCCGCCCTCCCTCACCGGCCGCCGGCAGACCACGCAGGCGTCCAGTTCAGGACGGTAGCCGGCCTCCATCAACAGGGCCAACTCCACCGTTCGCAAGGCGCCTTCGTCAGGGTCGGGCGCCCCCGAAAGGAACTTCATCGCGCTCAGAAGCGTGGCGAAAGCCGCCTCGTGGGCCTGCTCCTCCCCGAAGAGCTTTTCGACCATTTCAGAGAGGTAAGCAGCCCACGCAATTCTCAGCAGATCGGAACGGATGCCCATGTGCGCGTCCAGAAGTGTGGCGGACTCGAGATGATGGAGACCTCGCCCTGTGCGAAATGTGACCTCCACCAGGGTAAACAGGTCCAGGCGTCCACCGAATCGCTTGACGCTGCGGCGGATGCCTCGAGCAATGCCTGCAATCAGCCCATGATCCCGCGTGAACAGGGTCACGATCCGGTCCGCATCCCGATAGTTCACGTGCCGCAACACCAGGGCAGGACTGACGTTGATTTTCCCCATGAATGCCCTTTCGAAGACAGCGCTCCGTCCCCGGCTCAGGAAAGGTGGGCGAGCACAAAGGTGGACAGGGCGAAGAAAACGCTGATACCCAGCACGTCCACGATGGTGGAAACCAGGGGACCGGTGGCCATGTTTGGGTCGAGGTGCAACCGACGCAACACCAGGGGACTCAACGCCCCGAACAGCATGGCCAGCGTGATGGACAGGGCGGCGCTCCCTCCCACCGCCACGGCCATACCCGGCTGCGTGGGATAGCGCAAATGCACGAACCCCACCAGGACCAGACCGCAAAGAAGCCCCAACGCCAGACCTACCCGAAGCTCTCGAAAGACGATCCGGGTCAACATCCTCGCTTCCACATGGTCCAGGGAAATTCCTCGAGCCACCAACGCCGCCGACTGGTTGCCGGCATTGCCGGACAGGCCCACGATCACGGGCATGAAGCCTGCCAGCATCACCGTGGCTTCCAGGGTCCCACGATAGGTCGCCACGATTTCAGACGCCAGCAATCCGGCGCCGAGCGTGACACCAATCCAGGGAATCCGCGTGCGCACCGACCGAAGCATGGACCGGCTGACCATGTCGTCCTCGTCGGTCCCGGCCATTTTCAGGATGTCCTCGGTGGCTTCCTCCCGTATGACGTCCAGCACGTCATCCACGGTCACGATGCCGACCAACTTGTTGAAATCGTCGACCACGGGAATGGCGACCAGGTCGTACTTGGCCACCATCTGCGCCACCTCCTCCTGGTCGGTGTAGACGTTGACGCTGAGCACCTCCGTGATCATGATGTCCTTCAACCGGGTTTCCGGCGGGTGCGTCAGGAGGGATCGCAACGAGAGCACACCCACGAGCTGGTCTGCGTCATTGACCACGTAGAGGTAGAAGGCCATGGCCAGGGAGTCGCTGTTCTGTTGCAACGCCGCGATGGCCTCCCCGATGGTCACGTCCTCCTTGAGCACGAAGAAATCGGTGCTCATCAAACCGCCGGCGGTGTCCTCATCGTAGCCGAGCAACTCCTCCACTTCCTCGGATACGTTCGATTCCAGCCGCTGGATGACCTCGGTGGCCACGGGGTCGGGCAGGTACCGGACCAACGTGGTGGCGTCCCCGGAAGGAAGGGACTCGAGAATCTTCACCAGATCGTCCCGCTCGATCCAGGTGAGAATCGTGGACAGGACGGGGGGCTCAACCTCGAGCAAGACCTTGGCGGCTCCGGCATGGTCCCAGGACACGAGGGCAGAGACCAGGTTGCGCGCCTCCCAGTCGTTCAGGTGGGGAAAAAGACTCGCGATCTCCACCGGGTGCCTCTTGCCGAGCAGCCGGTCGAGACTCCGACTCTCACCCCGACGGATGAGCTTGCGGACGGCCTCGAGCAAAAGTTGCTGCTTGTGCGTCAGGGCGTTGGTACCCACGTGTCCTCCCCGAGTTCGATTCGCCCTCACTCCTCGCCGGACACCCGAAAGGCCACCCCTGTCCGTTCACCAAATTTCCCGACAGGGGGCAACCGCTCGCCGTTGTAATAAATGTCCACACCACCGCCGTTTCCGACCACCATCCAAAGGTCTCCGGCATACTTGAACCGCGTACTCTTGTCCCCCGGTTGCAGGACATCCTCGAAGACCGGCTTGCCGTCAAGTGACTTGGAGACGCGGAGATAGCTCTTGTAGTGGGCCACCACCTCGACCAATTGCGGCTCCCCAGGCTCCAGGTCCTCGTCGGTGAACACCTGGTACGATTGCTCATCATCCCCAACGATGGGCGCGAGCCTCCGGATACGGCTGCTCCCCTGGGCATCACGGCCAGTTTCCGCCCCCTGCCCCGCTCTGCTCGAGCCACCGCGATCTCCGGCATCGATCTCCACCCGGGATCCTCCGTCCGCAGACGCCGCCGCCCTGTCTATCCGGGAAGGTTCCGGCGTCCGGGCGGCCGCTTCGTCTCCGGGCGCGCTTCCGCCGTCCTCATCGTCCCCCGGGGTGGTGGCAGACTCTGCAACATCGCTCGCGGGATCGGCGCCCTCCGGGCGCTCGGCCACGGCGGAGGAGAGGTCGAAGTCAAAGCCAAGCCAACCGCGCAGGGTGGGGCTGAGCCAGAGCACGATGCCCACGATGACGGCGGTGGCACCGACGGCCAGGCCCCAGGAGGTCCAGACTCCGGCCCTTCTTCCAACCGGGAGTTCCCGAATCTCAAGCGGCGGTCCTCGCCATTCCGGATCGTGCCGGACCGCAGGGTCCACCAGGGGCGGCGGCTCGAATTCCGGAATCATGGGCGCTATCTCGTCCGGGTCCACGCCAAGTGCTCGAGCATAGCTGGTGATGAAGCCGTTCACGAACGGTCCACTGGGCAATGACTCGTAGTCGTCGGCTTCGATCGCCTCGAGGTAAGTCTTTTGAATCTTGGTTTGCCGGGCCAGGGCATCCAGGGACAGCCCGCGTGCTTCGCGGTGCGCCTTGAGGAAGGCCCCCACCCGTTTTTCGGGCGCCGGTGGTCTGGGAGCGGTGTTCTCGGTGTTGGTCTCGTGTTCAGTCTTCATCGTCACTACCTGGCACGGTCCGGGGACCTCCGCCTACTGGAGGGCCTCGAGTTCCTTGCGGGCCGCAGCGCCCATCTCACCGTTGGGATCGGCTCGCACGATCCACTCGAAGTTCTCCATGGCCTCGCCTGGACGATTCAGTCGCACCTGAAGGGATGCGAGGGTCAGTCGGTACCGGAGGTCGTCCGGGCAAAGGGAAACAGCCTCCTCGAGGTGTCTTGCGGCGTCCTCGAGCGCGGATTGGGCCTCATAGACCAGGGAGAGGTTGTAGTGGGCCTGGCAGAAGCGCGGAGCAATTCGCAATGCCTGCTTGAGCGCGCCGACGGCCTCGTCGTACCGTTCGAGTCGGTAATAGACATAGCCCATGTTGTTGTATGCGCGTGCCGGGCTGCGGTACCGGTAGTCGTCGATGACCTGCTGGAGATAGGTCAGTGCGTCCTCGTACCGGCCGGTGGCGATGTAGAGGGAGGCGAGGTTGAGTCGGGCCTCGGTCAGATCCGGGTTGAGCCGAATGGCGGCGAGCAATTCTTTTTCGGCAGGTTCGGGGAGTTCCTTGGCGAAAAAGGCCATGCCCAGGGCGTGCCGGATGTCGGCGTCCCGAGGGTTGAGTTCCTTGGCATGCTCGAGTTCCCGCAAGGCGTCCTCGGTCGAGCCTTCGTTGAGGTAGCTGACGCCGAGTTCACACAGGGCGTCAGCCTGGCGTGCCTCCTCGACCGTGACGCAGGCGGAGGCGAGCAAGCCCACGAGCAATCCCATCACGAATCCACTGCGCGACATGATCCCTACTCCCATGTCACAACACCATCGACCACCGGGCAGCCGCGTGCCGTCAATCGTTGTCCGGCAGATACCGCCCGACGAGCAAAGCGTACTTCTCCCGGATCCGGGGAGGAATCAAGGAGGGGTCCGTGATGACAGCGTGCCTGAGTGCGCCATGGGCCGGTGATGCGCCACGCTCGGCGGGGATCCTGGGCACGGCGTGGGTGATGATCTGTCTGGCCTTGGACACGTTCTCCCGCAATGTATTCACCACCGCCTCCACGGACACGGCCTCCTCGGTTTCGTGCCAGCAATCATAGTCGGTGGCGAGGGCGAGCGTGGCGTAAGAGATTTCCGCCTCCCGCGCCAACTTGGCTTCGGGCATGTTGGTCATGCCGATCACGTCCACCCCCCAGCTACGATAGACAAGGGATTCTCCTCGAGTGGAGAACTGCGGCCCCTCGATACAAATGTAGGTGCCTCCCCGGTGAACCGGAATCCCCAGAGAAATCCCGGTCTCGTAGAGGATGTCGGCCAGGAGCGGGCAGACGGGGTCTGCCATCGACACGTGCACGACCAGCCCGTCACCGAAAAACGAGGTCTCCCGCCGATAGGTGCGGTCGATGAACTGGTCCACCACCACCACGTCTCCTGGGTGGATGTCCTCCTTCATGCTGCCCACGGCACTTACCGAAATGAGGTGGGTGACGCCCAGGTATTTCATTCCGTAGATGTTGGCCCGGTAGTTCACCTCCGAGGGAGCGAACCGGTGGCCGCGACCGTGGCGGGGGAGGAAGACCATTTTGACCCCTCCCAGTTCCCCGATCAGATACTCGTCGGAAGGATCCCCAAAAGGCGTGGTGACCTTCTGCGTTCGCAGGTTCTCGAGGCCATCCAACGTGTACAGTCCACTGCCGCCAATCACGCCGATCGTGGGGGATTCCACGATTCTCGCTCCTTCTTGCATCGATTCCTCCCGTTGCACCGAGAACTTTCAGGCCATCACGCCCGGGCGCCCCGGGCAAATACCTCGCGAAACGCATGAGTGGCGACAAGGAAGCCCAGGGGGCCGCCGACCAGTATTCCCAGACCGAACGCGAGCCCGCCGGCGACAAACCACATCCCGATCGCCACAAACAATCCGCCAAATCCGACCCAGTCGGACCGAAACGAACGGGCCAGGACATCCCACGCGCCCTGAATCGACTCCTTCCGCTCGTCTATCTGGGCGAGGATGAAACACCAGGCCCCCCCCAGCCCGGCCGCCACCATCATCGCACCTACGTGTACCGCGAGGGTCAACAGCCAGCCGAGGCCCGGTACGGCGTCCACCACCGCGGCGATACCTGCGTCACAGGCTACCACCAACACCAGCGCAGCCAGGTAGCCCACCCCGGCAAGGAACGTGGGGACGAAACGATCTTTCTCAAACGCAGAAAACAGCTCGGACAGTTCCGCCTGCTCCCCGTTCATGCGTCGACGCGCGAATCGCAACGTTCCGGCTCCCACAGGTCCGACCAGGAGCCCACAACTCACCGCCGTGAGCACCAGCGCCAGGCCTTGCACGGCCACGAACTCCTTCAACGCCGGCTGGAGAACCGCCCACGCTGCCTTGACCCAACCTTTTAGACGCGCCAGGGACAGGTCGCACGCCATGGGTGTCCGCTCGGTTTCGTCCACCGGGCTACACTCCGCAACCGCACTCGAGTACCCCTCCCCGGACGCGCCGTCCCCCGCCCCGGTCCCCGGGTGCTCGTGATCGTCCGGAACGAACACCGGCATCTCGGTGTAACCCTCCGGCGGAATCGTTCCGTTGCCGTTCCGTTCCCCGTTGCTTGCCCCTGCCACGGTGCCTCCGCTCTCCTCGTGACCAGGCTCGTCCCTGCCGGAGTCCACCCCGGCACCCAACCCTGGACATTATTCCAGCCCCGGTTTCCTGTCAACCACTCCCGGTCCGGACAATGCCAAAATGCTCTCCCACCGGAACACCGCCTGTCACAGCCTGGTCACCCCCCTCGTCAGACCGAGGCACGCCCTCCAACAAGCTCGGCTCGCCCAAGCTGGCCACAAGCTGCTCCAATGTCCCGCCCACGACTCCACCGCACCGCCGCGTGAATCCGCCGCTTGACCAGGTAGTCCTGAAACGCTTTCACCGTGTCGAAGGAGGGAGTTCGGTACTCCGACCCGGGCGCCTCGTTGTAAGGAATCAGGTTCACCTTCGCCTTCACCCCCCGCAGCAGACGCACCAGACGGGCAGCGTCCGCTTCCGTGTCGTTCACCCCGGCCAACAACACGTACTCAAACGTGATCTTCTTCCGCTGGCCCACCGGGTACCGCCGGCACGCTTCCACCACTGCCTCGAGTGAATACTTGCGCGACACCGGCATCAGCGCTCGCCGGGTCTCCTCGGTGGTGGCGTTCAACGACACCGCAAGGTTGACCGGCAACTCCCGACCCAGCCGCTCCATGCCAGGCACAATACCGGCCGTGGACACCGTAATTCGACGATGGGAGAGGTTGAACCCGTGCTCGCGGAGCAGGATACGAAGGGCCGGGACCAATCCGTCCATGTTCATCAACGGTTCGCCCATTCCCATGACCACCACGTTGGACACTCGCCGCCCCTCATCGAGAAGACGTTCAACCGCCTGGATCTGCCCCACGATCTCGGCCACGGTGAGGTTGCGGGAAAAGCCACTCTGCCCGGTCACGCAGAACTTGCACCCGAGGGGACAGCCCACCTGAGAGGAGACGCACACGGTGGTCCGCTCTTCCTCCGGAATCAGGACCGATTCGATACGAAGCCCGTCCACCAGCTCGAACACCAGTTTCCGGCTCCCATCCGAAGAGTCGACCACACGACTCGGTTCCATGCGGCTGACACAGGCCACTCGCGCCAGTTCCCGCCGCGCCTCCCGGGAAAGATTGGTCATTTCGTCGAACGATGTGACATCCTTCTGAAACACCCATTTGAATAGCTGGACAGCACGAAACCGCTGCCAGCCCAGTTCCGCCACGAATCGGACCATGCCATCCAGGTCCAGACCTTTCAGGTCCACCCGATCTGGACACGCCCCGGGCAGCCCCACCCGTTCTCCATCCCCTCGAGCATGCAGGGTCCCCTCATTCATGGTCAGCACACTCCTCTTCACCGACTGTACCCCCCGGTCACCGCTTCCCAACCCGCCCAACCACACCTGGATAACCACCAGGTCGGCCGACGCGCGCCTGCAACCGCCGGGGAAGCAGATCGATCCGGTCTTCTCGAGCCTCCCGCGCCAGGGCACGGGCCAGCGCCCTCCGGTCCCCCACCAGGACCACCAGGGCACGCGCACGGGTGACTGCGGTATAGATGAGTTCCCGTCGCAGCAGGCCGTGCTGGTCTCCCACCACCGGCATGACCACCGCCCGGGCTTCACTCCCTTGCGCCTTGTGCACGGTGACTGCATAGGCCAGTTCCAGGTCTCTCGCGTCACGACGAGACAGAGTCACCCTGCGCCCACCGAAATCGACCCGGAGCCATCGAGGAGTGACCTCGAGGATGCGGCCCACGTCGCCGTTGAACAGTTCGAGATCGTAGTTGTTTCGACTTTGCAATACCTTGTCGCCGTTCGAAAACCGCCCCAGGCGCGCACTGTCCGGTCGAACTCCGGGGTTGAGCCGTGCCTGGAGTGCAGAATTCAAGGCGTCCACCCCGGCGGGTCCCCGGTAGGTGGGGGAAAGCACCAGGATGTCGGTCATGGGGTCCAGCCCGTACCGCCGGGGCAAGCGCTCGACCACGATCTCCACCACCAGACGGGCGGCCTGTTCCTCGTCCTGAGCAGGTAAAAAGAAAAAGTCGGCGCCTTCGGCTTCCCGCCCCCGGGCCAAAATGGGCATGCGTCCGGTCATGATACGACGAGCGTTGAACGGAATCATGGATCCTGCGGCCTGGCGGAAAACCCGGTCCAGGGACACGACCCGAAACAGACCGGAAGCCACGATGGACGCCAGGATCCGGCCCGGTCCCACCGGGGGGAGCTGGTCGGCGTCGCCCACGAGGACCAGGGTGGTGTCGGACCGCAAGGCGTCCAGGATGGCGGCGAAGAGAAACAGGTCGATCATGGAGGCTTCATCCACCAGGAGGATGTCGGCATCGAGCGGCTTGTGCCTGTTGCGACCGAATCGGCCCGAAACCGGCTGGACTTCCAGCCACCGGTGCACCGTGCGGGCTTCCTGGCCGGTGGCCTCGCGAAGCCTCTGGGCAGCCCGACCCGTGGGCGCGGCGAGGATCATCCGGATGCCCGCCTGGTGGGCCAGCGCCACCATGGCCCTGACAATGGTGGTCTTGCCCGTGCCAGGACCACCGGTGACCACGACCAACGGTGCGGCCATCACGGCCTTGACAGCCTCACGCTGCCGCCCCTCGAGAACCAGACCCAGGACCGACTCGATCCGCGCCAGGTCCACGTCCGCCCGCCATGGTATCCCCTGGTCCTGCCGGTCGACACGGGCAACCAGACCTTCGACGACCCGCGACTCCGCTGCGTACAAGGATTCCAGATACGCGACCCGCTGCTTCTCTACGCCTTCCCCCACCTCTTCGATCCGAATGCGTCCACGGTCGGCGAGACGCACCTGGGCACGCAGCACGTCCGCGGGCAGAACCCCGAGGGCCTGGGCCCGGGGCATGATCTCCTCGAGAGGAACGCACACGTGACCGGCCTCCACGGCCTGCTCGAGCACGTGGATCACCGCTTCGCAGGCTCGAGCCACCGGGTCCGGAGCGGGGGAGATCGCGCGGGCGATACGGTCGGCGCGATGAAACCCGATACCAGGTACCTCCCGCGCCAGACGATAGGGAGCATCGACAACCATGGCCACCGTGTTCCGCCCGTGGTGGAGCACGATCCGGTCCACCAGGTCGGGGCCGAGGCCCAATCCAAGCAGGAACAGCCGGGCCTCCCGCTCCAGGCAATCCCGGTGCCACGCCTCGAGGATCCTCCGGGCTCGAGCCTCTCCCACGCCGGGAACTCGAGCCAATCGCCGGCTCTCTCCGCGGTCGAGCACGTCCCAAAGGGCCGGACCCAGGGCTTCCACCAACCGGCGGGCGATGCCAGCCCCCACGCCCGACACCCACGACGAGGCCAGGTAACGCTCCAGCACCTCCGGCGTCTCCGGGAAGGGGATGGCGAACGCGAGGGCCTCGAACCATTGCTCGCCCCGACGCCCCTTCACCCACCGACCGGGAATTCGTACACGGTCTCCCACCTGAACCGGGCCGGGGTCACCCTTCACCCGGCAGCGTTTCCCGGAGCACGCCATCTCCAGGTGCACCGGACCGCCACCAGCGCGCCCTCCTCCTCTCGGCACCCCGACCACCACTCCGGAAAGCACCTCGAGCCGCCCGGGCGAGCCACGACCGGTCCCGCCGGACGCTCCTGCCCGTTCACGCCCGTCCAGCAAATCCAGTTGTACGCCGACGCGCTGTTCCGATGGCCTGTCCGTGGTGCGATGGGAGGTCACAAACCGCCTCGAGCGTCGGCCCGCCTTTGCTATCGCACCTGAACCAGGTACTGCTCAATGTGGTAGTCGACAGCGGGCGTGATGATGACGCGCCGGCCGAGCCGTTCTTCGAGATCGGCCAGGTCGGGATAGAGTTCACCGTAAAGCAGGTCTGCAATGGCCGGGTGGGTGGTGAGATAGATGTTCCGTCCCTCGGACGTGGCCACCTCCCGCTTGATCTGCCGAAAGACCTCGAATGCGATGGTCATGCGGCTCTTGTGGTAACCCTTGCCATCGCAGTAGGCGCATGGTTCCGAGAGCAGGTGCACCAGGTCCTCGCGTACCCGTTTCCGGGTCATCTCGACGAGGCCCAGCTTGGAGATTTTCAGGATATTGGTCTTGGCCTTGTCCTCGCGCAAGGCCTCCTCCAGCCCCCGATACACCTTCTCCCGGTTGGCCTCCTTTTCCATGTCTATCAGGTCGATGATGATGATCCCTCCAATCGACCTGAGGCGGAGCTGGTAGACGATCTCCTTGATGGCCTCCAGGTTTATCTTGAGCGTGGTCTCCTCGAGGTTGACGGTGCCGGTGTACTTGCCGGTGTTGACATCGATGGCGGTGAGGGCCTCGGTTTGATCGATGATGAGGTAGCCACCGCTCTTGAGCCACACCTTGCGGCCGAGGGCGCGATTGATCTCCACCTCGACCCCGTAGGCGTCGAAAATGGGTTCGGAACTGCTGTGGTGATGGACCTGCCCCTTGATACGAGGCATGAAGGACTCGACAAAGGTGAGAATGTTCTCGTATTCCTCCTTGGAGTCCACGATCAGGCGGTTCACCTCGCTGGTGAACAGGTCACGGACCGCACGGAGAACCAGGTTGAGGTCCTGGTGAAGGAGCGCCGGGGCGGAGAGGCGATCCCGGTTCTTCAGGAGGTTCTTCCACGACCGCTGAAGAAACTCCATGTCGGCCTTCAGGTTCTTCAGCGGTTGCCCGTCGCACACGGTGCGAACGATGTACCCGGTGCCCTCTTCCTTGTTCGCCTCCACGAATTCACGCAGACGCCGCCGCTCCTTTTCCTTTTCGATCCGGCGACTGATACCCACATGCTCGACCGTGGGCATGAAGACGAGGTAACGACCCGGCAGGGTGATGTGAGAGGTCAGACGGGCTCCCTTGGTCCCCATGGGGTCCTTGGCCACCTGGACCAGGATCTCCTGCCCTTCCTTGACGAAATCCTCGATGTGAGCATCCGGAGGCACACGGCTGTTGCCGTGCGGCAGCTCTTCGTCATCGTCCTCAGAACCATCATGCTCGCCGTTTCCGACGAAACTCCTCACAACATCCGAGACATAGAGGAACGCGGCCCTCTCGAGCCCGATATCCACGAAAGCCGCCTGCATCCCCGGCAGGACGCGAACGACCTTCCCCTTGTAGACATTGCCGACGTACCCCCTGTCTCTCTCGCGCTCCACGTATAGCTCCATGAGCTTCCCGTTGTCCATGAGCGCGACCCGGGTTTCACTGCCCGTGCAGTTTACGATGAGATCCAACGACATGCGTCATCCTCTGCTGGACCTCGAGCACGCAGCGCACCAACTCTGTTTTTTGCAGAAGATACTCCCCTCTGGCTTGGCACACCCGAAGGCTCCCAACCGGTTGCTTTCGGTCAAATCCTGGATGCCTCCAACCTCCTCTCGGCAGCGAACCGAACAGAACGACGGAAATGAATCTGCATGTCCATCCGGGCGAGATCGTGGGCACAGACCCGACTGTCACTCACCCGAAGGCACACCACCAACAGGACCTATCCGCTGTTTTTCCGGAGCACTTCGGAGTCCTCGTCTCCCGCTCGAGCCTTGGCCATGACGTGCAGAAGGCCAAAAAAAGGTTTAGAAACTAGAACAAAGAATCCTTTTGTGGTAGCAGGGAAGCAGCCGCGGGTCGCAAACCTTCCATGTCCATCACCCCGTCCATCCCGCCGAAACGCCCGCCCGGCGCCGACGCGAATCGTCCACCAGCACAGCTCGTGGGGAGCCCGGCTTGTCGAACCCCGTGGCCGTCATCCACCTGAAAACTGTTGCGCGTCATCTCAGGAATGTGCCCACGAGCAGACAGATGCTCCGCGGGTACATCTTCTCCGGCGCGTATCATTACCTTACCTGCCAGGGGCCGTGCTGTCAACCGGGAAGCCTGGATGCGCGGCGAGACGGAACATTCAGCCCGTGACCCGGAACCGCTCTCCCAGATCCCCCTGCGCCGGCCCACGCTCGATCTCCACGTGCGACACCTCGGCAAGCGGTGGCCCGTGCTTGCAGTACTCGAGAAGCCGGTCGATCTGCTCGGACGTGCCTTCCGCGAGCACTTCCACCCGCCCGTCCGGGAGATTCCGCACCCAACCCACCACACCCAGCTCCTCTGCGGCACGTCGGGTGCTCGCCCGGAACCAGACCCCCTGAACCCGCCCTTCGATGAGCAAGTGCAACCGTTCCATGATCATTCGTCTCCTTTCTCACGCCCCTCGGAGGCGTCGGCCATGCCCAGCAGTTTGAGAAACCCCCTTTCGTCCAGTACCGGGATGCCCAGCGCAGCGGCCTTTTTCGCCTTGGACCCAGGCTTGGCTCCCACCACCACGTAGTCGGTTTTCCGACTGACCGAGCCGCTCACGCGCCCTCCCCGGGCCAAAATGTGCTCGCGCGCTTCCTCTCGAGTCATTCTTTCCAGGGTGCCGGTGAGCACGAAACTCTTGCCGCTCAGATCCACGTCGACCGCCGTCTCCGCCGGTCCATCCGGATCCGCGCCTTTTTCCTCCACGTCGCCCCCACCGGCAGCCCGCACCCCTGCTTCGGCCAGGGCCTCGATCATCGCCCGATTCGCTTCCTGCCGGAAAAACCGCAGGATGCTGTCCGCCACGATCGGCCCCACGTCCGGCAACGCCTCGAGGGCCTCCTTGTCAGCAGACATCAGGTCCTCGAGACGAGGAAACGCCCGGGCGAGCACCCGCGCCGTGTGCTCGCCCACATGGAAGATACCGAGCGCAAAAATGAACCGGTGAAGGGGCCGGTCTTTCGAACGTTCGATGGCCGCAACCAGGTTCCGGGCTGACTTCTCGGCCATCCGCTCCAGCGCCGCCACCTGCTCCACATCGAGACGATACAGATCCGCAGGGGTACGCACGAGACCCCGATCCACCAACTGGTCCACCAGCTTCTCGCCAAGCCCATCGATGTCCATCGCCTTGCGAGAGCCGTAGTGAAACAGCCCCGCCTTGAGCCGGGCCGGGCAAGCGGTACCCGAGCACCGCCAGACCACCTCGCCTTCCGCCCGCTCCAGCTCCGACCCGCACACCGGGCACCGTTCCGGCATCTCAAACTTCGGAGGGTTTCCTCGACGTTCGGACAACACCGTGCGCACCACTTCTGGAATGACTTCCCCCGCGCGCCGCACATGGACCACGTCCCCGACACGCACATCCTTGCGTCGCACCTCCTCCTCGTTGTGCAGCGTGGCCCGACTCACTTCCACTCCACCCACACGAACCGGCTCGAGCACGGCGACCGGGGTGACCGCTCCAGTGCGCCCCACCTGAAGCACGATGTCCCGTACGCGGGTGGCCACCTCGTTGGGAGGATACTTGTACGCGATGGCCCACCGCGGATGGTGTGACACCGCCCCCACCCGACGCTGCAACGCCCAGTCGTCCAGCTTGATGACCAGCCCGTCCGTCTCAAAGTCCAGGCGGTGCCGCTCCTGGTCGAAGGTTTCCACCAACTGAATCACCCGGGCGATGCCGTCACATCGTACCCGGTGTGGCGGAAGTGCAAATCCATAGTCCTCGACCGCACGCCAGAAATCCCATTCGCCCCGGAAAGTCGCCCCGTCGATCTTGCCGGCCGAATGTGCGAAGAACCGCAGTGGCCGGGAAGCAGCCACGGCCGGATCGAGCTGTCGTATGGAGCCCGCCGCTGCATTGCGCGGATTGGCAAAGGGTTCCTCGCCCTTCAGCCTGCGTGCCTCGTTCATGCGCTCGAAGTCCTTGAGGCCGATGTAGACCTCCCCACGAATGGTCATCAGGGCCGGAGGGGATTCCGGGGCGTTTTCCCCGAGCTTCTCGAGCCGGGTGGGGATGGTTCGGATGGTCAGCAGGTTGCTCGTCACGTCCTCGCCGACCTCGCCGTTGCCTCGAGTGGACCCGACGACCAGGCGGCCATGCTCGTAAACCAGTTCCACGGCCAACCCGTCGATCTTGGGGCATACGGCGTAGGTGAGGGGACCCTCGAGTTCGGCAAGGCGCCTGAGGCGACGCTCGAACTCCTCCAACTCGCCGGCGGAAAATGCGTTGGCCAGGCTAAGCATGGGTGTGCTGTGACGATAGGGTTGAAACCCGGTCAAAGGTTCACCCCCCACGCGCCGCGTCGGGGAGTCCGGTTCCACCAGATCTGGAAACCGTTCCTCGAGCGCCAGCAACTCCTGGAACATCCGGTCGTATTCCTCGTCCGGGATTTCGGGATCGTCAAGCACGTGGTATCGATAGCTGTGATATCGCAGCGTTCGACCCAGGTCCTGCATGCGCTTTCTGGCTTCTGCCTCATCCATGAACGGCCTCCTCGATCGAGGATCGGGGTATGGTGAGCGACTGGCAAGGCGAGTTTGTCATACCCCGCGCCACAGATCAAGATGTCGAACGGCGTGCAGCTCCGAGTGGCGTGTGGCCTGTCCGGGCAAACAAACGGGAAGCAAAAAGGGCTTGACATCGGGCGCATTGTTCCGCGATTCTCGGAGACCCGGCAGAAAACGGGGAGCCGGAAAGCCGGGACCGGGACGTGCCTGACATCCCGGGCGGCGGGCAGGTCCCTGCAGGGACCTGAGGGGGATGTGCCGAAAAATAGACCTTGACAATGGTTGGGGGGTTTCTATAATAGGGGTGTCCAGCCGGCACCGTGCTGAGTGAACGAGCCGCCGCCGAGAATCAGGCAAGACAGTATCCCAGACAAGCTGATCGAAGAAGTCCGACCAACAGAAGTGTTGTTCAAGCAACGGTTCAGACCATAGCAGAAGACATGACATTACCGTGTCAACGCAACGAAGAATAGGCCGAATGTCATCAGACTCCTCGGCGTGAGGACGTGGAGGGGCCAACCTCATCGGTGAAGTGATTCCCACCATTGTTGTCTATTCTCATCCATCATGAAGAGAGACGTCATGCAACTCAATCTCAAAGAACTAAAGCAGAAGAGGATCAACGAACTGACCACCATTGCGAAGCGCATGAGGGTCGAGAATGCGTCGAGCCTGAGGAAGCAGGAGCTGATTTTTGCGATCCTGCAGGCGCAGGCGGAGAAGAACGGAGTGATATTCGGGGAGGGGGTGCTCGAGTGTCTTCCGGACGGATTTGGGTTCCTGCGTGCGCCGGACTACAATTACCTTCCCGGTCCGGATGACATTTATGTATCGCCCTCGCAGATTCGCCGGTTCAACCTTCGCACCGGGGACACGGTTGCGGGGCAGATTCGGCCGCCCAAGGACTCGGAGCGCTACTTCGCACTGCTCAAGGTCGAGACGATCAACTATGAAGACCCGGAGGTGGCCCGGGACAAGATCCTTTTCGACAACCTGACGCCGCTGTATCCGGACGAAAAGTTCTCGCTCGAGTTCGAGCCGACGAACTACTCGACGCGGATCATCGACCTGCTGACGCCCATTGGCAAGGGGCAGCGTGGCCTCATCGTGTCTCCGCCGCGGACCGGCAAGACGATTCTGCTGCAGAACATTGCCAACGCTATCACGGCGAACCATCCCGAGGTGGTTCTGATCGTGCTCCTCATCGACGAGCGTCCTGAGGAAGTGACGGACATGCAGCGGAACGTGCAGGGGGAGGTGATTTCGTCCACGTTTGACGAACCGGCGTCGCGGCACGTGCAAGTTGCGGAGATGGTGATCGAGAAGGCGAAGCGCCTGGTGGAGCACAAGCGGGACGTGGTGATTCTTCTGGATTCGATCACGCGCCTGGCTCGAGCCTACAACACGGTGGTGCCGCCTTCGGGCAAGATCCTGTCCGGCGGTGTCGATTCCAATGCATTGCACCGGCCGAAGCGGTTTTTCGGGGCAGCGCGAAACATCGAGGAGGGTGGAAGTCTCACCATCCTGGGCACGGCGCTCATCGACACCGGGTCGCGGATGGACGAGGTCATTTTCGAGGAATTCAAGGGAACGGGCAACATGGAGATCCACCTGGATCGGCGCCTCGTGGAGAAGCGGATCTACCCTGCGATCGACATCAACAAGTCGGGAACGCGCAAGGAAGAGCTGCTGCTTGAGCAGGACGTTCTCAACAAGATCTGGGTGCTGCGCAAGGTGCTCTCCCCGTTGAACAGCATCGACAGCATGGAGTTCCTCCTGGACAAGTTCATGAAGACGAAGGACAATGCGGAGTTCCTGGCTGCGATGAACAGCTAGCCCTCCCCGGGCCCGCCCGTGGGGCGTTCCCCTGGCGCGCACCCGACCGGTTCGATGATTCGACCCGGATGGAGGCCGCCGGGGGTTTTTGTTCGTTGCAACGGGAAAGATTTGTTTCTATAGTGTTGGGCGATTTTCGTCGAGACCCTTCACGGACCATTCTGTCGCCTCCCGCCACGGGCGGAGCGACCCAGGGAAAGATACCATGAAGAAAGGCATTCATCCGGAATACCACGACGTGGTCATTCAGTGTGTCTGCGGAAACCAGATCCCCACACGCTCCACGTTGAAGAAAATCAACGTCGAAATCTGTTCCGCCTGCCACCCGTTCTTCACCGGCAAGCACAAAATCGTGGACACCGCCGGTCGGGTGGAGCGGTTCATGCGCAAGTACAACCTCACCGGGCTCGAGACAGAAGGCTAGACGTGGCAACGGCTGCCGGGCGTTCCGCCTGTGAGCGGTTCCGGACAGGGACCACCTCCCGGACCCCACTCCGGCTCCAGCCCGGCTCCCCATCCCGGCAACGTGCGGGCTCCGGTCACAACCCGACCCGTCTCACGGCGCCCAGGAACACCTGGACCTGGGACATCCGCGAGACGCAATCAGAACGCCCGCAACGTTCTTCCGGCAGGGTGTAGGTGCGCGCGCGTTGCAGTGTGCCGGACGCTGCCAGGCTTGGCGAGCGCAACCGAACCGGGCCGCCTCCCGGGAAAGGATGGTGTCGGTGTTCTCCAAACTCGACGAAGTGCTCACCAGGTTCGATCGGCTCACCGAGCAACTCAGTGACCCCGAGATCGTCCGATCACCGAAACGATTGCGAGAGATCGCCAAGGAACGCGCCGACCTCGAACCCATCGTGGTGAGCTATCGGCGATACAAGCAGGTGGAGGCAGAACTTCAGGATGTCAAGGAGTTGCTGCGGGACTCCGACCCCGACATGCGCGCAGCCGCCAAGGAAGAACTGGCCAGCCTGGAACGGGAAAAGGAAACCCTCGCAGATACCCTGCGACGCCAAATGCTGCCTCGAGACCCCAACGACGCCCGCAACGTGGTCCTGGAAATCCGCGCGGGAACCGGTGGAGAAGAGGCAAGCCTGTTTGCTGCCGACCTGTTCCGCATGTTCAGTCGGTACTGTGAACGCAACCACTGGAAGATGGAAATTCTGTCTCAGAGTGTGTCCGAAATGGGCGGCTTCAAAGAGGTCATCGCCCTGATCGAAGGCAAAAACGTTTACAGTCGGCTCAAGTACGAGTCCGGGGTTCATCGGGTGCAGCGCGTGCCGGAAACCGAGAGTCAGGGACGGATCCACACCTCGGCGGTCACGGTGGCGGTCCTCCCCGAGGCGGAAGAGGTGGACGTACAGATCGATGAGCGGGATCTCCAGATCGACGTGTTCCGGTCGTCCGGTCCTGGTGGACAGAGCGTGAACACGACCGATTCTGCGGTGCGGATCACCCACATTCCGACGGGCATGGTGGTGGTGTGCCAGGACGAGAAGAGTCAGCTCAAAAACAAGAACAAGGCGCTGAAAGTGCTGCGAGCGCGGTTGTTGGAGCGGGAGCAGGCGCGGGCTGCGGAGGAGTTGTCGCAGACGCGGCGGGCGATGATCGGGACAGGGGACCGTTCCGAGCGGATCCGGACGTACAATTTTCCCCAGGGCCGGGTGTCGGATCATCGTATCGGTCTCACGATCTACAAGCTTGAATCGTTCCTGGATGGGGAGATGGACGAGGTGATCGACGCGCTTGCCGCCCATTTCGAGGCGGAGCAACTCCAGGCCGAGTCCGGGAGAGCCTGATCACCATGGGCTGGACGGTCCTCGACGTACTCAACTGGACGACATCGCACTTCAAGCGCCATGGGGTGCCCACCCCTCGCCTCGATGCCGAGGTGCTTCTTGCCGACACACTTGCCATGGATCGTGTCCGTCTGTACACGAGCTTTGACAAGCCCCTGACCAGCCCGGAGTTGACCCGATTTCGAGCGCGCGTCAAGGCCCGGTGCGCCCGGAAACCGGTGGCCTACATTACCGGCCGAAAGGAGTTCTATGCCCTGGAGTTCGAGGTCGGCCCGGGGTGTCTGATTCCGAGGCCGGACACCGAGGTCCTGGTGGAGGAGGCGGTAACCCTGCTGGGACGTCGCAAGAGGAAGCCCCAGGCTCGACACCTGCCCTGGCGTCCGAATCTCGAGCAGGAAGAGGCAGGAGAAGCGATCGGTTCTGAGGAAGGGGACGGGGCGAACCCGGAGGACGATCCAGCCGCGCGAAGAGGGGGGCCAGCGCAGGAGGAGTCGGGCAGCGATGGGAGCGCCGACGCGGCGGATACGACCACTGCCGAGCCTCCGCTGGTACTGGACCTGTGTACAGGCGCAGGGATCATTCCGATCTGTCTGGCTCGTGAAACGCCTTGCCGTGTGATCGGCGTGGACATTGCGCCCCGGGCCGTCCAGTACGCGAAAAAGAACGTCGCGCGGTATCACCTGGAATCTCAGGTGGCCATCGTGGAAGGGGACCTGCTTCAGCCCGTCCCTCGACGGTTTCGGGGCCGATTCGCCCTGGTGACAGCCAACCCGCCCTACCTCACACCCGGGATGCTCGATCAAGCTGCTCCGGAAATCAACCGATACGAACCGCGAACCGCGCTCCTCGGAGGTCCGGACGGGCTGGAAGTGTGCCGGCGGATCGTGGCCGAGGCGCCTGCCTGGATGGCGCCCGGGGGATGGCTCCTGATCGAGATCGGCACCACTGCCCAGGCCCGGTCCGTGGAGGAGGGCATGTTTCGGGCTGGTCTGGTGGATTGCTACACGCGCAACGACCTGTCCGGGCAAGTGCGGGTGGTGGTGGGGCGCAAGCCGGGTTCGTCATCCGAGACCGCGTAGCGCTCAAGCTCCGAATTTTTGGGAAAGATTCAACACCAGGTCGGCCACACGCTCGGCGGTGGCCACCTCGATGTCCTGGGGCACATTCTGGCCCAGCCCGAGGTAGGCCAAGGGACGGCCGCACCAGTGCGGGGCGTTCAGCAGGATACCGTGGGACCGACTTTCATCCAGCTTGGTGACGATGAGGCCATCATACCGGAGTGGGTCGAACCGTTTCAGGATGTCCCGGGTGTCGGAATGCTTGGTGGTGGCGCTGATGACCAGGTGGGTGTGGATCCGATCCTCGACGCCAAGCAGTTCCTGGACCTCCTTCAACCGCGCCTCGTCATGCGGCCCTTGCCCGGCCGTATCGATGAACACCAGCTCGAGTTCCGAATAAGACGCCAGGGCCTCCCGCATCTGGTCCCGGTCCTCGGCCACGATCAAGGGTAGCTCGAGAAGGCGGGCATAGGCACTCAACTGCTCGACTGCAGCCACCCGGTACGTATCGGTGGAAATCAGGCCCACCTTGCGCCCGTCCTTGAACGATGAGAGCGCGGCGAGCTTGGCGAGCGTCGTGGACTTGCCGACCCCGGTGGGACCGACCAGGGCGACCACGGTCTGGCCCCCTCGAGCGACCTTCAGAGGTCCGGTGACCGAGACCCATCGCATGACCACTTCGGCCGCGGCGGCCGCCACGTCCTTGTCGTTGCCCCAGTGCGCCTCCGGCAGGATCCGACACACCTCTTGCACCAGGCCCCGGGCCATGACCGGTTCGACTTCCTCGAGGTTCAGCCGGTCAGCAAGGCGTCGCAACGCGCCGGTCAACTGGGGGCCGACCGGGGCGACCAAGGGTGCCGTCTCCCGCGATGGCCGCTCCGGCTCTTCCGGTGGGAGCCCGAGGGACACGGGCCGGGCCGGGGCGGAGAACCAGTTGATCAGCCGCGTAAACCACGACGGCGACGTGGGTGCTCGTTCCGCTTTGGTCGGCGAGTTGTCAGAGTTCATCGTTGTGCTTGTGCAAGGGCTTCGCCCCACGCACCTTTCCCAGCAGCTCTTCGAGATGCCTGTTCATTTCCTCCGGAGACGGCGGACGCTCCAGGCGCGGCACCTCGGCCCTATCCTGCTCGTCGCCACGCACCGCCAGACGGTCCAGTGCCCACCCGTCCACGCCGGCCAGGTCGGGCAAGCTCGGTCCGACCGGGGCATCCACACCGACTCCGCCACCCGTCCCCCGGGATTCCACCGTCGAGGGGTGCACCTTGGAACGGTGGACCCTTCGCCACGCTACCAGGACGAGTATCGCCGACAGCCCCCCTCCGATGACCATCCCAATCGTGCCGCCCAACGGCCACCGCGACGCCTCGCTCTGCAAGGGGGGAGGCTCCGCCTGGTCGCGCGACAGGATGTCCTGAATCGGAGCCACGTCCGCAGGAGCCTCCCGGCGAGAACTCAGCTCCGGAGCCGCGATTCGCCAGGCCCCGTACAGGTCCGGCGTCCGGATACCCTGTCCTTGAGGCTGCACCGCTTCCAGCCGATCTACCGCACTGCCATACAGCTCACTCGTGGCCGAAGCCGGGCGTGCTCCCACCATCAACGCCAGCCCCCCCAAGGCCAAGGCGAGACGGAGCCCCACCATCGGCACACCTGCCACGGTCCCGCAAAGCCCTTTGTGGACCTGGTCTCGACCCGACATCGTGACCCTCGAGACGGCCTCCGAACCCTCTTCCCTCGCACCCAAGCGGGCGCAGCCTCACCTCGTCGTGTTCACTATGTACCGCGATCAAGGCGCAAGCGCAATGAATAAGCGCGGCTCACGAACCCTTCTCCGCGCATTTCACTTCCGCCCCGGGCTGGATGTGTGCTAAACAGCGCTTCGTGGTCCATGGTGCGGAGCGCCCTCCATTGCTCACCGCCCCCTGGAATCCGGGCACAGGATCGGTGAGCAGACGGTTCCGGGCGTCCCACTCGAGATGAGGTGGAACCTTCAGACGAGCAGGAGAGGACTCATGACACGGCAACAACGGTGCAACCTCACCGCCATGGTTCAGGCGGCCGGTTGAGCGTCCAAGCTGGGCCCAACGGTGTTGGGCGATACACTGGCTCGGTTGCCGCTCGTGGCCGACAGCCGGTTGCTCGTGGGGTTCGGAACCTCGGACGATGCGGCCGTCTATCGACTGGGCGACGACCTGGCCCTGGTGCAGACGGTGGACTTCTTCACCCCCATCGTCGACGATCCTTACTGGTTCGGCCGAATCGCGGCCTCGAACGCGCTCTCCGACGTGTACGCCATGGGCGGACACCCGCTCACGGCGATGAACATCGTCTGTTTCCCGGAAAAAACCCTGGGGATGGACGTGCTGGACCGAATCCTGAGAGGAGGATTGGATGCCATCAACGAGGCGGGCGCCACCCTGGTCGGAGGACACACGGTCAGCGACCCCGAACCCAAGTACGGCCTCGCAGTGACCGGCACCATCCATCCCGACGAGGTGATCAGCAATGGGGGAGCACGACCGGGGGACCTCCTGGTCCTGACCAAGCCCATCGGAACCGGCATCCTGTGCACAGCCCACAAGCGCGGGGAACTACCCGACGAGAAGCTCGAGCCGGTGGTCAAGGTCATGGCGGCTCTGAACCGCGCGGCCGCTGGGGCCATGCGCACGCTCGGTGTCCGGGGGGCCACAGACGTGACCGGCTTCGGACTCCTGGGCCACGCCCTGGAACTGGCCCGCGCAAGCAACGTCACGCTCGAGATCCATGCCAACCGAGTCCCGTTACTCCAGGGCACCCTCGAATACATCGAGCGAGGCACCGTGCCCGGAGGGACCAAGAAGAATCGAAAGCACGCGCTCCCTCATGCGACGGTCTCGCCCGCTGTTCCCGACCCCCTCCTCCTGGCTCTGTGCGACGCGCAGACCTCGGGGGGGCTCCTCATCGCCGTCCCGGGCGACCGGGCACACGACATCGCATCCGCATTCGAAAAAGCGGGCCACCTGGAGCACGCGGTCATCGGGCAAGTGACCGAGCGAGGGGAAACGCCCCTGGTCGTCGTCCCGGGAGGCAAGGATGAAGCGATGTTCTGATTTCGCGCGCCGGTCCCCTGCGCCGTCCCCTTGACAAGACGCGACTCGAACCGGCGGCGGACCGCCCCCCCGAACCCTGCTACCTACTGGCCGAGATCTTCCGGAATATCCGGCATATCGAACGTGGTGACCACCGACATCACCCCGGCACCGCTCACCGCGTTCGTCACCAGGTGATTCAGGTTGGTGGACACGTGCTGCTCATCCACGACGCCCCGCTCGAGGCCAGACAGGGCGATGGCATACATCTGCTGTTCGACGAACAGGTCTCCCGGAAGGGTGAGGGAGGTCACGTCGCTTTGGGTCAGGAATTCGAACAGCTCATTCAAATCTCGAGGCAAGTTGTCATACACCTCGTTCCCCGAGGAATCGAACACGGCGGCCACCACGTTGTCCACCGGATTGGCCCAGCGCAGAGGCAAGTCGGTTCCGGGTTCGTGGTACTCGCCCAACTCAGTGGGAGACTCGAGCTGAATGGCGTCGGCCGCGACGAACTTGATCCAGTAGTCGCTTCCGGAGAAATTCATGTTGACGGTGTATTCGCCGCCGACGACGTACTTGAATTCGGGTTCCTGAAGGGAGGTGAGTCCATACAGGCCCGGATTGTCCTCATCAGGGATCAAGTCGAAGGTCCCATTCGGCGTCGTGATCGTGACGGTGGCATCGGCCACCCCCTCTCCCGAGAAGGGGCTGGAACTTTCCACGCTGGCCTCGGTCAACCGGCCGATGGCGACGACGACGGAGGTGGGCACGTCACCGTTGATTCCGAACTGGGACAGCGTATCGGTCGCCTCAGGAGGCGCGCCGAGCAACACCACCTCTGCAGCAACCGGAGCGAAATACTGCGCGGAATCCTCCAGGAGCGCGCATGCTGTCAAGCCAATGGATACCAACGCCGCAAACGCGACGCCGAGGAGTCGTCTCTTCATTGCAACCTCCACGAAGCACGCAGCCACCGGGGCTGGACCGCACGCATTGAGACCGTTGTTGTTCCTGTACCCTTTCACTCGGAAGCCCGGCGAGCAAACTTAGGACTTTCGCCTGCCTGGCGCTCAAGGATTCATCCGATGGTGAAGGTCAATTCCGCACTCGCTACCAACTCCTCACCGACCAAGGCCCTTCCTTGTAATATTACGAGGTTTCCAAAGACTTTCAAGACGTTCACGTCGAGTTCGAGCATTTCCCCCGGCCGTACCGGTCGCCGAAACCGCGCCTTTTCCACTCGAGCGAGATATTTCCCTTCGGAGTCGGGTGCGCCGTTCTCGGAGGGTTCGCTGAACAGGAGGGCACCCATCTGGCCGAGGGCCTCGATGATCAGGACACCTGGGAAAATGGGGTGTCCCGGAAAGTGCCCCTGGAGGTACGGGTCGGTGGCGGAAACCATCTTGACCCCCCTCCCCCGTTGGCCAGGCTCCATTTCCAGCACGCGGTCGACGAACAGAAAGGGATACCGGTGAGGAATCCGACGCAGGATCTCCTCGAGAGACAACGATTCACTCATGCACACCTCCATGTTCGGCCGTGTTGCCGTCTCCGTTGCGTGGAATCCTGGGCACATGCTCCGCGATGCGGGTGACCACCTCGTAGTTGATGGTCCCGATCCAGGCACCCATCTGCTCGGCCGTTACTTCCTCATCCCCCTGGGCGCCCAACAATACCACTTCTTCTTCCAACTTCACGTCAGGGATGTCGGTAACGTCCACCATGATCATGTTCATGCACACCCGACCTCGCACCGGGGCGCGGACCCCGCGAACCAGCACGTGGCCGGTGTTGGAGAGCTTGCGATCATAGCCGTCGTAATAGCCGACCGGGAGCACTGCGAGACGGATGGGGTGGGTGGCCTTGAAGGTGCACCCGTAGCCGACGAACTCCCCGGTCTCAACCACCTTCACCTGGGCGACGCGGGTCTTCCAGGTGAGTGCTGGACGAAGCACGACCTGCTCGCGGTGCATTCGGAGTGCAGACACGAGCGTCTCGGGCGAGGGCCAGAGTCCATAGGTCGCGATCCCGGTTCGAACCATGTCGAACTGAGTTTCCTCGAACAGGATGGTGGCTGCACTGTTGGCCGCGTGGAACATGGGCGGGGGCAGGCTGGAGGCGCGGATCCGCTGGATCCCCTCCTGGAACCTCCGAAGCTGAAGCTGGGCGAACCGGTGGTCGGTGGTGTCCTCGATGTTCGCGAAATGGGTGGCGACCCCTTCCAGCACGACCCCCTCGTCCACACAGGCTCGAGCCAGGTCCAGGAGGTGTTCGAGATCGACACCTTGCCGATTGTTGCCGGTCTCCAGCTTGAGGTGCGCACGGGCGGGACGCCCGAGTTTCCGGGCCGCCTCGCCCAGGGCCACCACGGTTTCCCGGTTGTAGACCACCACCCGGCCGTCGAGCGCAACCAGGGGCTCGAGGTCTTCGAGTGCCACGTATCCCATCACATAGATCGGAGCCTGGATTCCGGCGGATCGAAGACGTGCCAACTCCTCCAGGGCGTTGACGCAAAGCCAGTCCGCCCCCCCCTCGAGGAAAGCTCGAGCCGCAACGAGGAGGCCATGTCCATAGGCATTGGCCTTGACCACGGCAGCGAGGCGCACCTGGGGTGCGAGGAGGGACTTCAACGAGGCCACGTTGTGCCGGAGGGCCGAGACATCGACTTCACACCAGACCAGGTTCATGGTATCCGCCGGGATCGGGGGCTATTTCTTGAGGGGCAATGCTTCCTGCACGTCCCCCGGCTTTTCAGGAACGAAGCACCGGCGGCACCGGGCCTCGTAGGCGTCCGTGGCGCCGAGCAGGAACCGAGCTTCGCGGTTTACGATCCGCTGAGAACGGTCGGCGGGATTACCGCACACCATGCAGATGGCCAGGTTCTTGGTGATGTATTCGGCCACGGCGAGCAACCGGGCGATGGTCTCGAACGGCTGGCCCCGGTAGTCCTGGTCCAGGCCGGCGACGATGACCCGCTTCCCCATGTTCGCCATTTCCTCGCAGGTGTCCACCAGGGATTCATCGAAGAACTGGGCCTCGTCCACTCCCACCACGTCGAATTCGCGGGACAGGGCCACCATGTCGGCGGGGTCCTGCACCATGATGGATTCCATCTGGGTGTCGTCATGGCTCACCACGTGGGTACGGGAGTAGCGGGTGTCAAGCATGGGCTTGAACACGACCACCCGTTGCTTCGCATACTGTGCGCGCCGCAAGCGCCGGATCAATTCCTCGGTCTTGCCGCTGAACATGCAGCCGGTCACGACTTCGATCCAGCCGGTGCCAGAAGGCATCAAGTACATGTCGATTCTTCCGGTTCAAGTGAGTTGTATGGTGGCCTCGTCAAGGTGTGTCCAACGGATCACGACTTCATCCGGGCTGGTTCCTGCGAGGGGTTTGAGTGTTGCGCGGTCGGAGAAGAACCCTTCCGGGAGCGGGCGACGGCACCAGGGGTTGTGGCAACAGAGGAGCCTGAGATCGACGCCGCTTTCCTTCCACAGCTTTTCGGCGAGCAACACGGCCCCGAGGTTTCTACCCTCCTTGCGATTGAACACCGATTCGGCGAACCGTGTGGAGAAATCCCGAATCAGCTCCCGCCGTCCCCCCAGGGTACGCCAGTTGAACGACATGCGCGGCTTGCCGTAGAAGAAGTCGTAGATGTAGTTGCTGCTCAGATTCCACTCATCGTTGTTGAACAGGACGATGACCAGGGGACACCGCGAATCGCCCACCTCCTGGTGCCGCGCCACTTCCCGGGCGATGACCTCCCGGAACCGGTCGAGGACCTGTTGCGTCTCCAGGGGCATGAGGTAGAAGCCGACAAGCTTGTCGGTGGACTTGCTCACACGCCCGAGCACGGAGAACTCCACGTGGACGCCCCCGTCACGATATTCGGCGTAGTGGCCGCCGTGAGGGTCCTCGTCGAGGCGGTGGAACCAGCTCTCCAGGGCTCTCCGAACGATGCCGGGGTCGAAATCCGCGGGGAGCCAGCGCCTCAAATAGACGGCGAAGCGATACCGGTGCTTGATCCGATTCAATTCGTCGATGAAGTTGAGGTAGGCTCGGCGTGCATAGTGTGGATGCCCTTCGGGGATGAAGGAGACCACGGTGAGGCAGAACTCGCGGTCACTGTCCGGAGCCCCGATGCGGTAGAACGGCTGGGAAGGGGGCCGTGGGTATTCCAGGATCTCGAACCCTTCCCGATGGATGAGCTGATGGATGGCCAGTTCGGCGAATCCCTGGAAGAAGACGTCATTCTTGACCGAGGTGAGCCGATCTCGATAGAGCGCTGCAGCGCGCCGAGGGACCTGCCGGAACCACTCCTCCATGGCCTCCCGGAACACACGGATCTGGGGCTCGTCATCACGAACCAGGATCGAGACCAGGAACGAGCCGTTCACGGCTTCGCCGCGACCCTGGATCTCCGCCAGCAATGAGTCGGAAAACAATGCCATTGGCGCAGGCAAGCCCAGGTGCCCCAGAAGCGGGAAACAATGCCGGTACCACGTCCTCTGTCGGTATGCGTGGTCCGGTACCACGTCATTCGTTCAAATGCGACTCGATTATACCGCGCCCCGTAGGCGCTGACAAGTGTCAATGAATTTGACATTCCACTTGCAGGCACGGTATCAGTTCGAAATGCGTTCCGGATCTCCTCTCTTGCCTCCACTGTCGCTGGAATTCACCTTGACTTCGTCCATCGTGGCGGTGGCGGTCCTCTTCGCCTGCTCCAAGCCGGTCAGCACGATCGACCTGAGCATGTTCCTGCAGATGGGCTCCTGGATGTGGACCCACGGCCGCTTGCTGGAAGTGGAACCGTTCGCGACGGCGGCCCTCGGACAGTCGTACATCAACGGAACATGGCTCTCCCAGCTCGTGTTGCACGGGGTCTTCCTCCTGGGAGGCTATCCCGCACTCCAGCTCCTCCTGGGCCTGACGGTCCTGCTCACCCTGGCGACGATTTCTCTCCTGTGCAAGCCGTTCGGCCCTCGAATCACCGTCATCGGCACCTGCGTCGCATTCGCTTTCCTGCTCCAAAACATGGCGATTCGGCCCCAAATGTTCTCCTTCCCCCTGTTTGCAGCCATCCTGTGGCTCCTCTTGCGCCATCCCAACCATCCCGCCACCCCCCCCACCCTCGCCGCCCTCATGGCCCTCTGGACCAACCTCCACGGCGCGTTCCCGGTCGCCATGGCCTTCCCCGCAGCGTTTGCGGCGCAAGCGGGACTCGAACAGCGCCTTCAGCGTCCCTCGACCACCGGGGCGACCTGGCAACGATGGGTCTTGCTGGGTTCGGTGATGGCTGCGGCAACGTTGGTCAACCCTTACGGCATCACCATCTATCGCTATTTCATCGAAAACAGCTCCCTTCCAGCCACACGGCGCTTGAGCGAATGGCTCCCGCCTTCGCCGAGCAGCTTTCTCGGGGGCCGTTTCTTCCTTGGTGCAGCGGTCGTGACCGGCCTGTTGGTGTGGAAGCGTCACCGACTTCGACTGTGCGACCTCGGCCTCTACCTGGTTTTCACCGTCCCCGCGTTCAGCAGCCAGCGCATGATTGCCTGGTGGGGGCTGGTGATTCCGACAATCCTGGGCCGCGCTCTTGCGGAAGACCGGAAAACGGTCGTTGGCACGGACCACGGGAAGCCACAACGCTTGCACAGCTGGCTCGGGTGGGGCATGATCGGGTTCTGGATCGCCATGTTCGCCGCTTCCCTCCCCTCCGTACTGGATGACCGGCAGGACGACCGGGGGGACTATGCAGGCCTCGACGACGACACGCCGGCCCGGGTGGTGACCTATCTGTCGGAGGGGGATGGCGGACGGATGTTCCATCGTCTGGAATGGGGAGGATACCTGGCCTTTCGACTCTGGCCGGCCTACCAGCCGTTCATCGACATCCGCATCTGGATCTTCTCCGACGAAGTCTGGCAACAATACCTGTCGGCCAGCCGCGGAGACGACGGCTGGGAGGAATTGATGAGGCGATATGCCATCGACACTCTTGTCCTCTGTCTCGAGACGCAGTCCGGGTTGATCGAAGCCGCCAGGCGAGCCTCAGACTGGACGGAAACCTATGCAGACGACCAGGCAGTCGTCTTCGTACACGACCCTGGTGAATGAGAGGTGGTGCGACGTGGATATGGACGAATGGGTGAGGCAACTTCAGGCGAACCTGGACGAAGGACTGCTTGGGCACTTCTACGATACCGTATCGGTACAGCCGGGCGACGTTTTTTCCACGCTCCGTGAGGCAGGTATCAAGGTGTATTCGGTCACTGATGTGCAAGGAGTTCCGACCGAAGTGCTCGACCCTGTGGTGGACAAACTCATCCGGCGGACCACCTGGCGTGGGACCTTTTACGGGGCCACTTTCGGCCTGGGCGGAATGCTGTCGATCCCCCCCGAACTGGGCTACGTACTCGTCACCATGATCCGCCTTGCCCAGCAGGTGTCTCTCTGCTACGGCCAGGAGTACGACACCCAGCGCGGTCGAATCGAACTGTGGTCTGCACTGGGTCGAAGCATGGGAATCGATCTGGACCTGGAGGGACTCGAGTCGGAACTTTATCGGAAACTTCCGGTGGTGTTTGGGACAGGGCCGTTCCGGGACCCTCTGATGCTCAAGCTCGCGCAGAAAGTGCTCGTCACGGTGGGCGTCCGCCTCTCGACTCGAGCGGCCCGTTTCATCCCGCTTGTGGGCGCCGGGGTGGGAGTGGTTACGACTTACACCTATCTTGCCAATCTGGGGAAACACCTGAAGGAGGAGTATCGGGCCCGGCACCAACTGCTCCACTTGAAGCTTGATGAGGAAGGATTTTCGGAGGAGATCCCATACACGATGCGCAAAGAGGATAGGGGCTGATGGAGCCCCGACCGGCAGCCTGCTCACCGGTTCGGATTCGAGCCGACAGCGGGCCTGGGCTCCGTCGGAACACCAGGAAATCCGGGAAGAGAGGAGACGCGAGGCGCCTGGAAACGGCGTCGAGCGGGTGGCACGAGCCGTACCAGAGTGAATCGGCGGGCGAGCGGGGTTGACAATGGGGCCGACTTGGACTACCGTACGGTCTTTCAGCGTGTGCGATACCGGTCTGTCCAAGGCGTCTCCGGCCGCCGGTATCGCTGCTCGACAAGGCAGCGAGCGGGACACGTGAAATCGCGATCGGAGAATCACGCACATGGACGGTAGCCTTGGTGATGTCTCCGCGGGGCTGGCCACTGCGACGCCGGTGCCCCTGGGGACCGGAAGAGAGCTGAGCACGATCGACATCGTCCTTCAGGCCGAGCCGGTCTTGCAGTTCACCCTCCTGGTATTGATCGTTTTCTCGATCGTTTCGTGGGGAATCATCTTCTACAAGTTCCGGTATCTCCGCCACGCGGCTCGTGAGACGTCGGAGTTTCTCGAGGCGTTTTGGCGGTCGGACAACCTGGACGAAGCGTATCGGTCGGTGAGCAATTACCCTCATGCTCCGGTTGCCCAGGTATTCCGGGCAGGTTTTGCCGAGCTTCGGCGTCTGCTGGCGGTGGACAGTGACGACCGGTCTCCGAAAAAGGAGCGCAAGGGCGAAGCAACCGCCAACATGGGTCCCTCGAGCCTGGACAACGTGATCCGGGCCCTGCGCCGGGCGGGGACCGCCCAGGTGACCGTACTCGAGCGGCGGCTGTCGTTCCTGGCCACGTGCGGTTCGACCTCGCCGTTCATCGGGTTGTTCGGAACGGTCTGGGGGATCTTGCGCGCATTTCAGCGTATTGGTGCGGCCGGTTCTGCGTCGATCGCGACCGTGGGTCCTGCGATCTCGGAAGCCTTGATCGCGACGGCGGTGGGCTTGTTTGCGGCGATACCGGCGGTGATCGCCTACAACTACTTCTTGAGTCGTGTTCGAATTCTCACGGCGGAGATGGACAACTTCTCGTCCGACTTCCTGAACATCGTGAAGCGACATTTCGTCAAGGATTGATGGAATGCTCGGTGCTGGGCGGGACGGGTCCCGTCGTGAAAGGCGAGCGAGGCAGATTGCATGGGAATGGTCACCGGTGACGATGCGTCGAGGGTTTCGAGCGGGGGCCCGATGATGGCGGAAATCAACGTCACGCCCCTGGTGGACGTGATGCTGGTGCTCCTGGTCATCTTCATGGTGACCGCGCCGCTGTTGCAGCAGGGGCTGGAGGTGGCGTTGCCGCGAACCACCGCGCCGGGATTGAAGTCGGCGGGTGAGACGACATTGATCGTGACCATCGACCAGGATCAGCGTGTGTTCATGGCTCGAGAGCCGGTGGACCTGGAGGCGTTGGGTTCGAAGCTTCAGAAGATCGTGGCCAACAACCCGGACAAGCAGGTCTTTCTGAAGGCGGACCGGGCGGTTCCATACGGGGTTGTGGTTCAGGTCATGGCGACCATACGGAAAGCTGGGGTGACAAGACTGGGCATGGTGACTCAGCCCGGGGACGAGGCCAAGCCGTGACGATCCAGCCGAGGCACGCCGTCTACGGGCCTGTCTGGGAGCGACAGTTCCTGAAAATGGTGGGGCTGTCGGCGGCCCTGCACGCGGCCCTGCTGGCGGTGGTATCGTTGGTCAAATGGACCGGGATGGCGGAGCCGTTGCTTCCGTTCGACGATACCATCGTGGTGAGCCTGGTGTCGACCATGCCTGGGGGGGAGAGTCCGGTCGGAAAGAAGTCGAATACGCCGCCGCGAAAGGAGACGTATGTAGCGGAACCCGAGCCGCCGGCGCCCGGGGATGAACCGGTCTTTGATCCAGCCACGGAAGCGAAATCCATTGAAGCTGCGATGAAACCGGAGCCCACGCCGAAGCCTCGCGGCCTGGACGAGGAGGCCCGGGCGCGTCTCAACCAGGTGCTGGCCAGGCAGCGGCTTCGGGCGCGTGTGGCGGCGTTGAGCGGGACTCGAGGCGCACGGAACCGGACCGGGAGTTCTCCGGAAGGGACACGGGAGGGCTCGGGGAGTGGGGGAGGTTTTTCCGGCTCGGCAAGCAGCGTCGACCCGGAATGGGCTCGAGCCTTGAACGAGCGTTTCCGCCAGGTGTGGTATGTACTGCCGACCCTGCAAGCCAGGAACCTGGTGGTGCACGTGAACGTGGAGGTCGACGCCGATGGCGAGATTCGAACCGTGACCGTCAAGCAATCGTCAGGAGAGAAAGGGTTTGACGAAGCGGCCGTCCGGGCGGTGAAGAAGGCCGCTCCCCTTCCCCTTCCTACGAAAAAGGACCTTCGGCGGGCCATTCTGTCGGAGGGATTCGTGCTCATGTTCAACCCAAAGGGGCTAAAGCAGTGATTTCACCACTTCCGGCATTGGTGCGACGACCGACCTTCCTGGTCGCCTGCCTGACCTGCCTGGTGCTGAGCGGGTTCTCCTCCCAGACCGCCCTTGGGAAGGTCTACGTGGAGATCAACGAGCCGACTCGAGAGCCGTTTCCCCTGGCCATTCCCCTCTTCAAGGACCTGAGCAAGGTGCCCACTGCGCCAGAGTTGGCCTCTCGGCTCCCGGACCTCCTCGTGTCCGACCTGCGCGTGACCGGCCTTTTCAAGCTCCTGGACCGGGACATGTACATCGAGAACCCGGCAACCGCCGGCTTGCTCCCAGACCAGATCGACTTCTCCGCCTGGAAGCAGATCGACGCACTCGGCCTCGTGAAAGGCGGCTACGAGGTCAACGGGGGCACGATCACCGTACAACTTCGCGTGTTCGACGTGCTCGCTTCCGCCCAGATCGGTGGAAAAATCTACACCGGGTCGCTCAAGGAACTCAGGCGCCTCGCTCACCGGATGGCCAATGAGATCGTCTACCAGTTCACGGGCACGCCGGGGTTCTTCGATAGCAAGATCGTGGCCGTCTCCACAGCGTCCGGGCACAAGGAAATCGTGGTCATGGACGTGAACGGCGCCGGCCTCACCCCCTTGACCCAAAACGGATCCATCAACATCCTCCCGGCCTGGTCCAGAAACGGAACCAAGATCGCCTACACTTCCTTCAAGCACGGCAACCCGGATCTGTATGTGGCCGATCTGGTCCAGGGAATCACCCGGCGAGTGGCTGCGTTCGAGGGGATCAACAGTGGGGCCGCCTGGTCTCCCGTCGAGGACATCATCGCCCTCACCCTCTCCAAGGACGGGGCCCCCGACCTCTACCTGATCAACGAACGCGGCAAGGAACTCAGGCGACTGACCCACTCCTACGGCGTCGACTCTTCTCCCGCCTGGTCCCCGGATGGAACCAAGATCGCATTCGTCTCCGGCCGAGCAGGGGGCGCCCACATCTATGTCATGAACGCGGATGGCTCCGACATTCGGCGCCTCACCTACACCGGCACCCAAAACGTGTCACCCGAGTGGTCCCCGGACGGAACCAAGATCGCCTATGCCACCCGCGACCTGGGTGCTTTCGACATCATCGTGATGAATGCCGACGGTTCCAACGCTGTCCGTGTCACCCAGGACCAGGGCGACAATGAGGACCCCGCATTCTCACCAGACGGAAACTTCCTCGTTTTCTCGTCCACTCGAGACCACCCCAAGCGCGCACAACTCTACATTTCCAGCCTGGACGGCCGCTCCCAGGTCCGAATCACGAACGGACGGGCATCCTACACAAACCCGGACTGGTCCCCAAGGGTGAACTGGTAGGCCGTCCGCCGCTGCCCGGCTTCCCTTTTCCCCTCCCCATCATCTCGCATATCCAAGCGAACGCAACATGGCCTCGTCTTCGGAAGGCACGCGCGGCACAGGTCGCCCCAGGTCGCCCCCGGTGGCTGCGAGCCAGTGGTCCAACGTCGCTTTCATCCGCGCCAACTGCGCCGGGTCTGATTGCGCCAGATTGTGCTGCTCGAGCGGATCGAGATCCAGTCGGAACAATTCGTGGTAGAAACGCCCTTGCCCGGGATAAGCAATCAGTTTCCAGGGCCAGACTCGGAGAGCGATCACCAACCCCTCGCGCACCAACGGCGCCTGAATGTGGGACACCCGGTCCGGTTCAGGCCGTGCAAAGCTCACAATCTGTCGCCCACTTCCCGGGCGCCCCACCGACACAGCCCTTCCCCGATTCCGACCGGGACAGCGCAGGTCACCTTCCCGGGCGTTCTCGGTGACACGCCGTTTCTGCCCGGAAACGAAGATGGGTCCCACCCCCGGCAACAAGGATACGCCCTGTACGTCCCCGGGGATGGGGAGCCCCAGGAGATCGAGGAGGGTGGGCACCACATCCACATGGTGCGCTTCCCTGGTCATCCGTCGCCCTCCGCACAGGCCTCCGGGCAAGTGAAACAGGAGGGGCACGCGAATCTGCTCCTCGTAGGCCCTACCCCCATGGTCGAATACGAACGGGCGTTCCACCAGGGTCTCCCCATGGTCGGACAGGAAGATGACGATACTCCTGTCAAGTCGGCCCAGATCCTTCAAGGTATTGAACAAACGACCGATGGCCTGGTCGGCGAACCGAATCTCGGCGTCGTAACGACGCATATAGACCTCGAGTTCTCCCGGCGCTGCGCCGCCGGACCGGAGCCGGGGGAGGTCTGCGTTTTCTGGAAACCGGGCCTCCTCCGCCTCCGTCGACCCCAGCGCGATGGAAAAGGCGACCGGCGCTCGATACGGATAGTGCGGGTCGAACAGGTGAAAAAAGAGGAACAGGGGCTTTCCAGGATCCAGGTCGCCAAGGACCCGCCGGGCGACCTCCCAGGTTTCATTCGCCTGCCGATCGCTCTGTCCCTGCGCCACCTCCTCGTACCGCTCGAAACCTCGGCCCAGCCCGGTGAGCCGATCGCTCAGCATGACACTGCTCGTGACCCCCACGGTCTGGTATCCTTCCTCGCCCAGGATCTGGGCGAGGGTGACCACCCCGGAGCCCAGATGATACCGGTTGCGCAGGATTCCGTGCTTCGGAGGATAGAGCCCCGTCAAAATACTGGCATGGGATGGACCCGTATTCGTGTGCGCAGCAAAGGCGTGCTCGAACACCAGAGAACTCGAGGCCAGTTCGGTCAGGTGGGGAGCGGTCGAACGGCGTGCACCATGAAACGGCAGATGATCTCGACGCAAGGTGTCCATGCTGATCAACACCACGTCCGGGCGCTCCATGCTGTTTCGCGCCCTGGGTCCCCCCTCATCCCCACATTCCGGCTCCGGCGTACACATCACCATCACCAGGCTTGCGGCCGCAAGCCACCGCACGCGCCGCCCCCTCGATCCAACTCCGGCCAGGATCACCATGCCCCGCATCCCGCTTTCATCCACCAGCAATCTCGATCTCGAAGGCACCTCCACAGGACCACCTTTCCACCCCGCGTTTCGCCGCGCCCACGAGGTCCGTTCTTGCCCCTCGACAGCTCCCTGAGCACACGATGACACGCCCGGCTCGAGCGTGCAAGCGGGTCGCGCACCGGGCCAGCGTGGACGAGGTCGCCGGGTCGGGCGTTCCCCCCCGGTTTATCCTGGGTTGGAGGCGGGTGGGCCATTCCAGGCCCGTGGGGCCTCACGGGTGCAAGCAGGTCTGCACTCTGATACACTGGTTCGACGAGGAGCAGGATCCGGCTGTGGCGTGGAGTGGACAGGATGACGAGCACGGGAGGGCGGGTGCAAGGACGGTCCGGGACGGCCCACGTGCGGGGGGAGCGTTCCGGGCATGGCGGACGCACCGGATGGTGGGTGGCCCTGGCCCTCCTTCTGGCGACTCCCACCCTCCTGTATCCGGGAGCGCTCCCGGGGCCTCGAGTGGTCTCTCTGGACGACCACCTGTCGGTTCACCATGCCTTCCAGGATATTCCTGGGGGCGTTGTGCACAATCCGGTACTTTCGGACCCGGCGGTACAACTCAAGGCGATCCGGCGGCGGGTTGTCGAGGCGCTGAGCCGGGGTTACGCGCCCTTGTGGAACCCGGACATTTTCTGCGGAGCGCCACTGCTTGCCGACGGCCAGACCATGGTGGGGTCGCCGGTGACCTGGTTCCGGCTGGTCTTCCCGGAAGACACAGCCCAGGACGCGGGGGTGTGGTGGCTGTTGACCTGGTCGGCGCTGGGCACGTTTTTGCTCCTGAAGCAACTGGGAGCCGTACCGGCTGGAGCCCTGAGCGGGGCACTGGCCACGATGACCGGGCCGTTCCTCGCCGTGTGGCTCCAGTATCCTCTGGCCGGGTCGTTCGTCTGGATTCCCTGGGTCCTGCTCGCCCTCGAGCACTGGAAACATGGCGGGTCTCCCATCTGGGTCGCTCTGGCGGTCACAGGGATGCTGGGCGGGGGTCATCCCGATCCAGGATTCTACGGCCTCGCGCTCGCAATCGGTTGGGCTGCGTTCCACCGCCGGCGTCTCTCGACCGCCCTTGCGCTCGTCATCGGCTGCCTCCTGGCTGCGCCGTTCTGGCTCCCCCTTGCGGACCAGGCTGCCCGCTCGGTGACTCTTGGGGCTCGAATCGGGTCTCGTCTCCAACCGGCCCAACTTCTGGACCTGCTCTGGCCCGGCTGGTTCGGCCATCCGGCAGGAGGAGGCTATCATGGTCCCGGGGCCTGGGAAGACGGAGTGATTCACCCGGGGCTGGCCACGTTGATCCTTGCGGGCCTTGCCTGGCGCACGCCAGGGGCGAGACGTTGGACAGGGCTCTGGCTGCTCACCGTGGCGGGTGCAGTGGTCGGGCTCCCGGGTCCATTTCACCATGCGAGGCTGGCCCAGTATGGTGCCTGGTTCCTCGCGCTGGGCGCCGGCATGGGGGTGGGACGCCTGCCACGCAAGTTTGTCTGGGTGGCTCCGCTGGTGGTGCTCATCGCCGGGGGATGGCAGCGGCGCCTCGACCGTCATACCCTGCCTCCGGAGGCCCACGACCCTGCTCCAGCCGCCTGGACCCGGGTATTGAGACAGCGAACCGGAGACGGCCGGGTCGTCGGTCTGGGATGGTTGCTCCAGCCCAACACCGGGGCACTGGCAGGTCTCAGGGACGTACGGGGCTACGATTTTCCCGTGTCCAAGGCATGGGAACGATTCGCTCGAGCCATCGATCCAGACACGCACCCGTTGTGGTATCCCATCCAAACGCTGACCCGGGAAAACATGCGCCTGTTGCGGTTCGCCGCGGTTCGCCACGTCCTTTCCCTCGACCCGGTGGCCGGACTCGATCCTGTGGACATCGGCACCGCCCCCCTCACCGCCCTGGCCCTTGCGCCTGAAGCGCCTCGAGCATGGCTGGCCCCCCGTATCGACCTGGTTCCGGACGCCTCGACCGCCTTGCTCAGGCTCGAGTCGGGACTGTCGGATCGAGCCCGACCACCGGTTGAACTTCCCGGGCCGGACGGGCTGCCCGCGGATCGTCCCGGGCTGTCTCGAATCGCGTCGGCTCTCACCTACTTGAGCGCCCCCGGCCGCGCCGAAACCCACGCGGGTGCTATCATGCCCGTGTTCGTGGAGGAACGTCGACCGGAAGAGGTCGTTCTGTCCATCGAGCCGGAGCAGGTCTCGCTCCTGGTGGTGGCGGATGCGTGGCACCCTGGCTGGCGCGTGTGGGTGGACGGTCGGCCCCGGCCATTGTACCGCGTTGGGGGCTACTTCCGAGGAGTGGTGGTGTTTCCCGGGGAGCAGACTGTCCGCATGCGGTACGAACCTCGAGGCTGGGTTTGGGGGGTACGCCTGTTCCTGGCGGGCGTGGTAATCCTTGCCACCTGGACATCGGCCCGACTGGTTGCGAAAAAGAAATCTCATGGGAAGAAGAGATCACGTCGAGCGGCGCCCACCTGCTCTCCTGCGCAGGACGGCTCCGATCGAAGGTCCAATCAGTAGACGCCGATGGAGAGATGAGCCGCCCATGGCCGCTCCAGGCTGCAAAGCCTGGCCAGGGGAAAGCCAATATCGAATCGGATCATGCCGACACCGGTCCGCCAGCGGAGCCCGGTTCCGGTGGAGTATCGCAACCGTTGTTGCCCGGCTGCGGCGAGGCAAGCCGAAGCTGCGGAGGCCTGGAGTTCCGGGTCGGCCTGATCCTGGGCCAGGGCCTGCTGATAGCGTGTCCATGCTGGTCCGACCCAGAATACGTTCCCGGCGTCGTGAAACAGGGCCAGTTCCAGATCCTCGAACCAGCTACCAAGGTACTCGAGTTCGAACAGAGCCTCGAGGGTGTAGGAGGCGGTGAGATTTCCGCCGGTGGGAACCGAAGTCCATCCTGACACGACCTGGGCCGGAAGGCTCTTTTCCCGGAATCGTTGGGGGCCCAACGACCCCTGGGGGAAACCACGCACGGTGCCGGCGCCACCGAGGTAGAAGCGGCGCTCAACCGGAATCGCCCCTTCCTCACCTCGCAGCGAGGCCAGGTAGCCGAGGGTAAGTCGCGCCTCGGCGCCGAGCCAGGGCAGGATGGGCAGCAGGAAGGAAGCAGATCCGATCATTCTTGCGAACATCTCTTCGGATTGCCACTGTCCAGGGTCGCACAACGAGAGTCCCTCCCACGACTCCCCGCACCCATATCCCTGCGTCACCTCACCCTGAAGATTCAGGAGGTAACCAGAGGCTGGCAATCGATCGCTCGTGCGCCGATCCAGGACCATCACCGCACCTGCTTGCAAGAAAAGCCGCTGCTCCCGGTCCACATCCCACATCTGCACTACTTCCTCGGTTTGCGCCGCATCCAACCGCCGAATACTGGTTTGGAGCTGTACCGAGACGTTGAGGTGCGGCCGCACGTCCTTTGAGAGACCCCAGCCGAGGATGTTTCGGTGCACGAGAAACGTGGGGAGGAGTTTCCGCTCGAACAACGTCACCTGCGCAATGGTGTCCATGCGAATGCCGAGCAGATAAGGTGTCTGGTAGGCGAACACCATCCGGCGGTTCGCCGCTTGCTCCAGGTACGCGGCCAGGTCTTTTCCCAACTCGGCGGCATACTGATACGGGTCCTCTCCTGGAGTCCGTTCCTGGAGCCTGGGAAGATAGCTGGTGGCCAGATCGAGTCGCCCAGACAACCGATGGCCAAGCCCCCACAGGTTGTAGTGTGTCAGCTCGAGAGACGTATCGAACTGCGCAGACCGAAAACTGGTATCGTAGCCGCTGAGCAGAAACCCGGCCGAGAGCGCCACCACCCGGGCCTTGCGCTCCTGAACGTCCACCATCAGGTCCCGTACCCGTTCGCCGGCCACGGGGTAGATGGAGGCTTTCTGAAACAGCCCGGTCTTGCGCAGTCGAGTCCGGCTTTCCTCGATCGCGGAAGGACGATAGATGTCTCCGGAATGGACGGTGAGTTCCCGCGCGATGACCTGGGGGCGCGTTCGACGCGCACCGCGCACAATCACCTCCCCGACCCGCACCCGGGCACCCTCGTCCACGTCGAACCGCACGACGACCTGGGTTCGGTCCCCCTGCCATGCGTCCCGGGAGGCCAGAACCAGTGCGTTCACGTAGCCGTGCTCTGCATAGAACTTCTCCACCCGGTCCATGGCCTCCCGAATCCTGGCCGGATCGTAAGGCTCCCCCGGCACGATGGGAATCTGGGCACGCACCTCGTCGGTGGGCATCACGTTGCAACCCATCAACTCCACGGCACGAATGAGCGTCCGCCTCCCCTCGTCCACGCTGACGTGAATGGTGGCCCGGAGCAACCCGGCCACCTCTTCCACGTGTACCCGGCGGGCCATGCGCACATTCAGGAAGCCGTAGCTCCGGTAGTAGTCGGCCATCAAAGCCAACGCGCTGTCGAGCGCCTCGGCAGTGTAGATACCTCGAGGTGCAAAGCGCGCCATGGCCTCATCGAAGAGGGCACGCAGCATGGATTCGTCGAAAAAGACCTGGCCGTTGAACGAGACGGAACGAATCGAGATCTTGGGACCAGGATCGATGACGAACTTGAAGGTCACACGGCCGCTTTCCTCGTCCACGACCCGGTCTGACGTCACCGTGGGATTGTCGAAACCCGCTGTCACGAGTGTACGGCGAATGCGATCGTTCGCCTCCTCGACAAACCCGGAGGAGTACTGCCGCTCGTTCTCCAGGTCCAGCACGTCCATCCAACGGCGCTTCCGCAACCATCCCAACTCACGCGGGGCGCTCTCCCCACGGCGGCCCTTCAACCATTGATAAATCCGATACCAGAGAAAGCCATTCAACGGTCCCCGCTGCGGCAATCGGTAGCTCCAGAACTCGAACCCGATCCGCGGCCCCTCTTCAACCTGAAACCGAACCGTGGCCCAAAGACGATTCGAGTCCAGCTCGTAGTCCGCCTTCACCCTCGCGGCCAGGTACCCCGCCCTGCGACACCGGTCCAGCACCGCTCGCCGTTGCGCCTCGAGCCCTGACGGGCGGAACGCGCTTCCCGGATCCAGGTCCACGGCGCGCGTCAACACCCGGGTGGAGAGCGCCTTGTTGCCCTCAAACACCACCTCGCGGACCCGCGCCTGCGGACCTCCCCGGATGATGAACACCACATCGACAAACCCCTTTCGCGCACGGTGCGTCTCAACATCGACCTGGGTCTGAAAAAAGCCCTCGTTTTGCAAGAAACGCTCCAGGTTCGCAGCCTGAAGCCGGGCCTGCGACCAGGCGTAAGGAGAACCAGCACGCAGGGTCAGTTGCTCTCTCAGACGCCGCGTCATGCCTGCCCGGTTGCCCCGAAAGTGCACGCTTCGGACAATCTGGGACGGCCATACGCGAAAACGGACCCGGACACCACCCTCCACAGACTCGGCCTCGGCAACCACGTCATCAATGGCACCCAACCTGTAAAGGAGTTCAATCGAACGCCCCACCTCTTGCATCGAGAGAGGACGACCCGGTTGAACCACCACCACATCCCCCAGGGCCTCCCGCCGGTAAGGCCCCTCCAGCACCACCTCCACATCCCGGACGTTCATTCCGGCAAACGACGCCGGTCCTGCAACCTCCGGCCGGTGGCCCGGTTCTCCATCCGCGCCCGCGGCCAAACCAGCCTGCCCCACCAGGATGGCTCCCAGCACCCACGATGCACACAGGGCTCTCATCAATGTCCCGCACGGACAAACGATCACTCGAACTCCAACTTGAGTTTCAGTCGAAGCCCGGGCCTGACCGATCCGGCTCCAACCGTGTCGCTGCCATCCAGCCTGAAGATGAGGGAGCAACAATCAAACGTGCGCCACTCGAGATCCATCAGGTACGTCTGCGTACCGTTGACCGCGTAGTCGTAGTAACCGCTGAAAAACAACTTCTGTTCTATCAACTCCTTCTCGCCATAGACCCGTGCCCCCACGTTCCCGGCCTCGTCGCTGGCGGGAATGATCGTAAACCGGTCCAGCCGCGTGAAGGCCTGGAGCTGCTCGAGCACGCCCAGCCGTCCGATCAAGAACTCGAGGGCTGGAGCGGCCACTGCCCTGGCTTCATTCCCTTCGGTGATGTTGTCGGCGAGGGTGCCAAACGCGATCAAGGAGTTTATGTCACGTTCCGAGAGTCCCGAGTCGGAGTCGGGAATGAGTTGCCAGTCTTCCAGGGTGCCGGTGACCATGTAGTAGATGGTATAGGACTGGATCTGAGTCTGCATCCGGATGTCGAGGGATGGGTTCCAGTAGTCCCCAGTGAACTCGATTTTGGCCTGGGTCAACTCGAAGGTGTTGTCGAGTATCGTGACCGTGCCGCGTACCGACTCGATCTCGCCAAGGAGTTGGGTCACGTTTGTGTCTCCCACCACCTGGAGTTCTCCCTTGAACTGCATCTGACCGAGGTTGTTGCGGATGAAGAAGGTTCCGGGAGCATGGATCCGGATATCGATTGCAAAGTAGGGTGGTTCATCGTCCACGATCTCAATGTCCTCGAGGCGGTGGGTTCGAAAATCGGTCAGGTACTTTTCCCAGTTGTAGCGTTCTCGATAGACCATACGCTTGAGGTAGACGTCTCCGGACATGAGCAGGTTGCCCACCGGGCCGTGAAATCCGATTTCGGCATCCATCAACCCGGGAGGCAGGTCGGTGAGATACTGGACGAATGCGTCCTCTGCCTTCAGCTCGAGGTCGTAGAACCTGGGATAGTAGTGCTCGCCGAGAATGAGCCGCCCCCTCCCGGTGAGCCTTCCTCCGCCCACGTGACCGGCCACATCCTGGATCTCGACCACGTTCCCGTCTCCGACCACCACCCGGGCACTCAACTGGTCGATGATGGGCGGGAAGTACTCGGTACTGAGCGCGGCGTCCGAAATCCGAGCGGCTCCCTGGAACTGGAGGGCGTCGAGCGTTCCGCCCACGTGGAACTCTGCCGGAGAATTCTCGGTATCCGGGTCCACGAACGTCACCCTCCCGTCAATCCGCTGAAACAGGCCGGGCAGCAGTGCGTCCAGGAAGAAGAGGTTGAAGTATCCCGACACGTCCATGGACACGGTTTCGTCAGCACTCACCGTGCCCTGGACGACCAAATCGGTTCCATCTCCAACGATGTGTGCCGGCGACAGGTTCCACTGGCCTTGATACAGCTCGAGCGTCGCCGGTTCATCCACAGTCAGAGACAGGCCCCCGTGGTCGAGGGTAAAAGCGTCGAGCTGTGCAATGACGTGCGTGGATGTGTCACCGAGAAGGTCACCGGACGCCCAGAACACGCCGGACATGCGGCTTCTCGCCCCCTGTCCCGCCGGGGCGCCGGCCTCGAGAAACGCGCGCAGGGGGAGGTCGTCCAGCTCGAGGGTGACGCTGTAGGGGATGCTGGGAGCCATGGTGACCGCGGCCTTGAGGCGTCCGAACTGGCCGAGCACCAGGCCCTGGAGGATAAGCACATTTTCCTCCATGCCGAACGTGAGCACAGTCTCGCCCACGGGAGTTCCAGCGTAAGCGACCTCGGTGGCGGTGAGGGAGCCTGTGAGCTGGGGAGCCTCCCAGGAGCCGCCCAGGACCACGGAGGCGTCGAGGCGTCCCTGCACGGGGAGAGTGGAGAGCGCGTCCAGGGCCTCCAACGGGAGGCTCTGCACGAGAAGGGAGGCGTCCAGGCTCCCCTCCGCGCCCAGTTCTCCGGCGGCAAACAGGTGTCCCCCGCCCAGGGTGGCGGTCAAGTCGTCCACGAGCAAAGCGCCTGAATCGAGCCGGAACCGCACCTCGGCGTGATCGACCACCTGGCCGTAGGCCTGGCCGCGGGCGAGCACGAGTCTCCCCGACCCATTCAAGGCCAGCGGGTCGCCGTGGACCGTGGCGTGTCCGTACACCAGGCCGTCCAGAGGTCGGTCGGGCAGGTCCGCACCGGCGATGGTCAGCAGGTCCGCCAACCGTCCGGCGGGCCGGCCCTCGAGACCTTCGTTCGCAATGGTCGCGGTGCCATAGATGGTCATGGGGTGACCGAAGACCACGATCAAGGCGCCGTCGGCCCTGGTTTCACCCACGGCCACGGTCCCCCTGGAGACCATCAGCAGGGGGGGATCCTGCGCAAACATCTCCCCACCGTAGTAGGTATCGCTCAGCCCCAACAGGGCAGTCTCGAGGCCATCGAATCCGGCCTCGCCCCCGGTTTCCCCATCGGTCCCTCCGGCCGACCGCACCTCCTCGCCAGCTTCCGCCAGATCGCGAAAGTAGCGCCCACTGGCCAACGGGGCGAGGAATCGGCCGGTGAATTCCCCGAGATAGTAGGTATCGAACCGGGCGCCGAACAGTCGGAGGTCCGCGGATCCGACCAGGGCGGAAAAGGGTCCGTGGACCCTCCCCCTTCCCCATCCCTTGCCGGCGATGGCGTATCCGGCCAAGGGACAAATCTCCGAAAGGTCCAGACGCGCTGCGTCGAAGGCAAGGTCCATGCTCTCGTCAAACCGTATGGCACCATCCAGGAACAGCGTGGACCCGGGCGTCTCGAGGCGCCCCCGTATGACGCGAACCTCGTGCCCGTCCACCTCAAACCCCGTCTCGAACGCCACCTGCTCAAGCCCCAGTACCAGGGAGTCGGGGCCTGCGGAACGATAGGACTCGTCCCACACCCGGAACGTCCTGCCCGACAACGTGACGCGACCGTGCAGATCGACCGGCTCCAGGGAACCTTCCAACGTGCCGTGGGCGCTGAGCCGCATGTCCACCCAGGGTCCGGTGATCGAGACGGCCTCAAATAGATCTGCAAGCTGCACCTGGTGAAATCCAACCTCGAGGTGCAAAGGCCACTGTTCCTCCAATTTCAGAATACCCGTGAACGAAAGGTGGCCTCCAGGTCGGTCCAAACGTCCCTCGAGCACCTCGATACGACCGCTGTCAGCTTCCAGAGTCGCCACGCCGTCGCCCACCTGGTACGGACCGATCCGCACCGCGTCGAAGTCGGCCTCACCCGCAACCCGTACCTCCCCGGAGTAGTCGAGCACCCCGGAAAATGAGAGGTTGCCAGCCATGTCCGGCACATCCGGAACCAGCCGTTCCAAAAATGCGAGGTCGGCCCGGACAGTCACATTCAGCGACAGACGGGGGCCATCATCCACTCCCCCGCGCCAGGCCCCCTCTCCTTCCCCCTCGAGCACGGTTCCAGGCAGTTCCAATCTCAATTCCTTGACCAGCACGCCGGTCGAGGAGAATACCAGGCGCGCCGCGAGCGAATCGACCGCCTCCTCCACTTCGCCCACAGAACCCCGCGCCGGGCCACAGACCAAAACCACACGACCCGGCCTCCCGTCCACAAGAGACATCTCCAGATCGACTCGAGGCGCGTGAACCTCCCATCCGGCGGCCTCGTCGGCAGCATGAATCGACGCGGCGCGAAGGACGACCCGGTCCACATCGATTCGAGTGCCGCCCCCGCTCGGCGCTTCCTCCGTTCCCGCCGAGGACATCATCCCGGGAAAATCCTGCAGAACCCCCTCGAGAAATCGAAGGTCCACCACTGGCTCCTCGAGTTCAATCGCGCGGATATGAAGCCGCCCTCGCTCGGGAATTGCAGCCAGTCGGACGGTCATGGATGGGATGTGGGCCACACAAGGAGCCTCGGTCCGCCGAAGGGAGGTGACGCGGATGTTCCGCGCATGCACCGAAAGTTGCCACAGGTCCACTTCCAGGTGCTCGATGCGGACTTCCTCTCCCAACCAGGCGGAAAGTTGAAGGGAAAGCACTCGAGCCGTCTGTTCCAGGAAGTTCTGATACTGGGTCGCGAGATACAGAGCCGCTGGGAGCATGAGGCCCAGGACGAGATATCGAAGCAGGCGCAGATACCTCATAACGACAAAAGGCCTCCCCCCGAACGGGGCGAGGCCTCTACCCGCGCAACATGGGCCGTGCGCGGCATGGAGCGGGCGACGGGACTCGGACCCGCGACACCAAGCTTGGGAAGCTTGTACTCTACCAACTGAGCTACGCCCGCATCATCCTGCGCGCTCGACCACATATGCCGAGCAGCTTCCTTATACCCCGATTGGCGACGCGTGTCAACCCATTTTCACGCAGTCCCGCTCAACCTCACTTGTTCTCGAGCGCGGCCAGAATGGCGTTGATGTCGTTCAAGCTCGACGACCCGTCCTTGCGTGGCTCCTCAGGTTTTCCCGGTCGCTTGCCCTCTCCGCCACGACCCGGCTCGTCGCTCCCCCCAGGCGGTTCGCCACGACTGCGTCCGAAATCAACCTCCTCCACCTGTCCCAAACCTCGAGGTCGGTGGCCGGTATCCTCGGCAAAACCGGCAAACGGTGACGGAGGTCCCGAACGATACCCCCCACGCTCGGTGACACCGTCATAGCCAAGCTCGCTGACAACCCGATCGATGATCCGGGCGGTCACCGGGTTGGTGCGGGTCAAGAATCCATCGAACAAGGCGTTGTCACAAATGGTGTTGATCAGCCGCGGAATTCCCGACGACGCCCGATGGATGGCCTGGACCGCCTCCTGCGTGAACAGCATGCGCCGGGCGCCCGAAAGGCGCAACCGGTGCTTGATATAGGCTTCGGTCGCCTCCATCGACAGAGGATCCAGCCGACACCGGACCGCAATTCGCTGGTAGAGAGGCGGATCGAGCTTCAGGTTGTCCTCGAGTTCAGGCAACCCGAAGAACAGGATGGTCAGGAGTTTCTGATCCGGAATCTCCATGTTGAGGAGGCCTCGCACCTCGGACATGAGTTCCCGGGTGTTCAGCATTTGAGCTTCGTCGACCAACACCACCGCCTTGCGTCCACTCTCGTGGATCGCGTAGAGCCTGCGGTACAACTGGCCCAGGAGGCGTGTTTTGTCGTCCGAAGGTTGTGTGACGCCAAGTTGATAGGCGATTTTCGTCAAAAGCCACTGGGGCGACACCCCGGCCTGCACCATGACCAGCAACGCCGCCTCGTACTGCTCCTCGGGCAAACTCTCAAGCAATCGCCGTGCGGTCGTGGTCTTCCCTGCCCCGATGTCCCCGATCAAGACGGCAAGCCCCTTCATCGACTCGATGGCATGCATCAGCCGCACCAGGGCCCGTCCATGCTGCTGACTGCCAAAATAGTACTGGCTCACCGGCGCATTGGAAAAAGGCTCTAGCTTCAGTTCAAAGAACGACAGGTAATTCATCGGTGATCCGGTACGACGAAATGGGCATCAACGCGCAGATCCCACGCTTCCCTTGTTCCCCCCGGAGACCCTTGCCGAAAGTTCGGCGAGCTTGGCCCCCACCTCCTTGTGCCGGAAATGCTGGTTGATACTGTAGATCTCGTCGAAGAGCTCAAAAGCGAGTACGTATTCTCCCTGGGCTTCATAGGCCAACCCCAGGTCGTACATGATGGAGAGTTCCTGAGTCTCGGTCAAATCCGTCCTGTTGAGCGTGGCCTGAAACAGCCGGATGGCCTCCGGAGTCCGCCCCTTCTGAAACAGACAGCGCGCTCGAAGCCAGGATACCCCAACCTCCTCCTCCGCGTCACCCGCCAACTGCTCCAGCTCCTTCAGTGCCTCGTCATACAACCCCAGATCATAGTAGGCCCGTGCCACCTCGAGCGCCCGGGAAGTGTCCTTCATCGCCTCGAGATCCGGAGCGACTTCCTCACCCAACTCATGCTCGATCTCGGACACCAGGTCCAGCTCGCTCTCGTCATCCTCCACGAGTTCCGCCGATTCCTGGAACTCGAGCAGAAATCCCTCGGCGCCGACCTCTTCCTGCGGCGCAACCTCTTCCTCCGACAAGGAGGGTGTGACAACAGGCTCGCCTCCCGCCCCCACCTCGGCAGACCCACCCGCCTGACCGGCTTCCTCCTCACTCCCTCCCTCGAGACCCACGAATTGAACGTCGGTCCCGGTCAGTGTGAGATAGATCGACTGGGCCTCCTCCCCCCCGTCGTCCACCAGCTCCGATTCCTCCTGAAACGCGGGCGACACCAGGCTCTGGCTCAGGCTCACGCAGGAGTCGTCCTCCTCCTCGATCTCAATGTCCACGGCCGAAGTGGGCCGAAACGCCGGCATGGGGGAGTCCCCCGGCCCGCTCGACCCGGCAGGCGGTCCCACAATCCGGCTCAACGATGCCAGTGCATGCTGGTACTCCAGGTTGCCGGGGTCGAGCTGCACCGCAGTCTCGAGGTCGAGCTTGGCCCGGACCGTATCGCCGGCAGTGGACGCCAACATGGACATCTCGGCCGACTCGGCCGCGGCTTCCTCCTTGCGTCCCCGCTTGATCAGGAGGTCACGATACTTTTCTCTGGCCACATAGCAGGAGGGCGCTTGCTCAATGATACTGGCGAGGTGGCTGCTGGCTTTCTCGAGCAAACCGTACTCGAGATAGACATCGACCTCGGCCATGCGTTTTGCGACCGACTTGGGGATCTCACGCAAGGCAGGGGTGTTTTTTTCAGTCGCCGCCGGGTCCGGGCCAGGCACCGGTGCCGGGGTGGGTTCCTTGTCAGCCGGGGCAGCGCCCGGTCCCTGGGCAGACGCAGCGACCACAGGAGGCGCTGTCGCCCGGGAAGCCTCGACCGGCCGTGCCACGATGGGGGCCTGGGCAGGGCTCGTCGCCCCGGTGCCCTCGTCCGTCCCTCCCGAAGCCGTCGAGCCGCTGTCTCCAAACAGAAGCTCGAGTGCGTCAGGGTCGGATGGGTCCATGCGATGGATACGCTCGAATACCTCCCGCTGCTTTTCCGGAAACCCCTGGTAGGCGTAGATACGGGCCAGTTCCTTGAAAACCGACTTGGCTTTCGGAATCTGGTTCATGGCCAGGAAAGACTCCCCCAATAGACGCAGCGTGGTCTCGTCGCTCGAGTCCGCCTTGAAACAGATCTGGAGCTTGGCGAGTGCCCGGCGAGGGTCTCCCACTTGAAGATACAGCTCGGCCAACGCCTTGTACGTCTCCAACCGGGAGGGATCGAGCTGGATGAGCCGCTCATAAACCCGAATGAGTTCGTCGGTTCGCTGCTTCTCCTTCAACGCACTGGCCGCATCGTAGTAAAGCTTGATGGCAGCGTCGTTCTCTCCCTCCCGCACATGGTATTCGGCCAGCTTGAGCTTGCTGTGAATGTCCTCGGGATCCAGCTCCACGATACGCCGGAACACCTCGACACACTCACGGGCAGTCCCCTCCACCTCGTAATACTCGGCCACCAGCGCGTAGTGCTCCGATGCTTCCGACATGAGCGAGAGCTGGTGATAGAGGTCTCCAAGCTTCAGATGGACGTCGTACAGGTCGGGCTTCAGCTTGATCATCTGCTTGTAGACGGCAATGGCCTTGAGGAGGAATCCCTCCTTGGCATAGGCCTCGGCCACGGTACCCAGTTCGTTGATGGCCTCCCCGCGGTTGCCCTGCCTGGCCAACAGTTCGCCCAGTTTGTGTCTCACACGATAGTCGCGCGGGTCACACTCGATGGCCTTGTAGTATTCCTTGATGGCCCTGTCCAACTGTCCCTTGACCAGGAACTTCTGGGCAGACTTGAGATAGGAGTCTTTCTTTGCCAAGTGATTCGACCTTCTTGGATCCTGGGGGTTTGAGCCAGTGAGCTGTCAGCCGGATTCCACGAGGCGCCTGCGCCTCCCCTGTACGGACCAAGTCCAGCACATTCCATTTTGCCCCAGTCGGGAAAGGCCGTCAACCAGATAATCCCATCCAGGAAAAGGTGTTAGGACGCCGCTCCTTGCTCGATCACGTCGTTGAGCAGCCCGGTGTTCAAGCGTCCCTCGACGTAAGGACGATGTGTGAGCAGCCGGCGATGGAAGGGAATGTTGGTCTGAATGCCTTCGATGACATACTGGTCCAACGCCCATCGAAGGCGCCGGAGGGTTTCTCCGCGGTCGACGCCGTGCACGATGAGCTTGGCAATCAGGGAGTCATAGTGTGGGGCGATACGAGATCCCGCGGTGACCGCGGTGTCGACCCGGACGCCGATGCCGCCGGGTTGATAGTACTCGGTCACCAGGCCGGGCGACGGTCGGAACGTCACCGGGTCCTCGGCGTTGATCCGGCACTCGATGGCGTGCCCCCGTATCTTGATGTCCTCCTGCTTGAGTTTCAAACGCTCACCAGCAGCGAGAAGAATCTGGGTCTTGCACACGTCGACACCGGTGACCATCTCGGTAATGGGGTGCTCGACCTGTATCCGGGTATTCATCTCGATGAAGTAGAAGCGGTTGCTGTCGTCCACCAGGAATTCCACCGTCCCCACGGTGGCGTACCCGACGCTTCGGCACAGGGAAACCGCGGCTTCTCCCATCGCGGCCACCGTCTCCCTGGGGAGGCCCGGACTGGGCGCTTCCTCCACCACTTTCTGGAATCGACGCTGGACAGAACAATCCCGCTCCCCCAGGTGGATGGCGGCACCATACTTGTCGGCCACGATCTGGATCTCCACGTGGCGCGGATTGATGAAGAACTTCTCCAGATAGACCTCGGGGTTGCCAAAGGCGAGAAGCGCTTCCGACTGCGCCACCTGAACCAGCCGTTCAAGTTCCTCTGGATTCCGCGCGATCTTCATTCCCCGTCCGCCGCCGCCACCGCTCGCCTTCACAATGACCGGAAATCCAATCTGCCGGGCAATGGTGACCGCCGATGAGGCATCCCCCAACGCGCCTTCACTCCCGGGCACCATGGGTACACCGGCCTTGCGCCCCACCTCCCGCGCCAACACCTTGTCTCCCATGGTGCGAATGACTTCGGGCGACGGGCCGATGAAATGAAGACCACTCCGCTCACACATCTCGGCAAATCGCGCATTCTCTGCGAGAAACCCATACCCGGGATGCACCGCGTCACACCCGGTCACCAACGCTGCGCTGATGATCGCGGGAATGTTCAGATAGCTCTCCTGCACATCGGCCGGCCCCACACAGACGGACTCATCGGCAAACCGCACGTGCAGCGACTTCCGGTCCGCCTCCGAGTGTACGGCCACCGCGCTCACACCGAGTTCGTGACACGCCCGGATGACTCGAAGCGCAATCTCCCCTCGATTGGCGATGAGGACTTTTCGAAACATGAAAGACTCCGAAGCATACAGTCTTGAGGACCGAAGGTGTGCTCTCAGTGCGGCTCGATCAAGAAGAGCTTCTCACCGAACTCCACGGGTTTTCCATTCTCCACGAAGATCTTGGCAATCCGCCCGCCAATGTCGGCCTCGATCTCGTTCATCAGCTTCATGGCTTCCACAATACACAACACCTGCCCCTTGGAGACCACCTGGCCGACTTCCACGTAGGGTGGGGCGTCCGGGGCGGGCTGCCGATAGAAGGTGCCCACGAAAGGCGAGGTGATCACGTGCCCCTCATCCTCCGGTTCCGCAGCCTCTCCCGTGTCGGTCGGCCTGGCCGCTGGAGCCGGGGGAGGGGGTGGTGGCGCCGACACGGCCACGTGGGGTTCGCCATGCGCTGCCTTCAATCGAAGACGGAACCGCTCGTCCTCGAACTCGAGTTCCGCCAATTCACTCTCCTTGAAAAGCTTCAAAAGCCTCGTCACATCGTCCCATTCCATACGCCCGTACCTGTTCCTCGTCAGGACGCCCTGGGCAGCCCCCAGCGTCCCTCGATATGGTTGATCAATGCCACAAGCCCAAGAAAATAGCTGTCCGGCCCAAACCCGGTCATCTGTCCGACGGCAATGTCGGCGATGTACGAACGACGCCGGAAATCCTCACGCCGATGAATGTTCGAAAGGTGAACTTCCACCACCGGCAGCCCGGTGGCCAACAAGGCATCCCGGAGAGCCACACTGGTGTGCGTGAACGCCGCGGGATTGATCAGCACCCCCTGGACACGCCCCATCTCGTCCTGTATCCGATCCACCAGCACGCCCTCATGATTGGACTGATACGACAGGATCTCGTACCCCATCCCCTCGGCAAGGTCAGACAACTGCTGCACGATCTCGGGCAGTGTCCTGGTTCCATAGTGCTCCGGCTCCCGCACGCCCAACAGGTTGAGGTTCGGTCCGTGCAGCACCAGGACGCGCCGCCTGTCCCCACTCATACAATGTTCCTCCCCTCGTAATCCCGCTTCACACGCTCGCAAAACGCCTCGAGCGCCTGAATCTTCCGGCGCAACAACACGACCCGGGCCGACCGACCCCCTTCCGTTTGCTCCCCATCCCCCTCCCCGGCTCCAAGGGCTGCGCCCTCCTCCGCTCGCTCCCGCGCTTCCAGACGCTCGAGCGCGGCACGAACCTCGGGACCGTCCGCACCCAGTTGCATGGCTGCACGCACATGGTCCCGCGCTTCCTTGAACCGATCCGCCCGTTCGTACAGGGTTCCCAGGCCGAGATGACCGGCCAGATTGTCCGGCGCCAGCGCCACGACCCGCTCGTAGGAAGCAATCGCCCGCGCAACGTCCCCGGCCGCTTCGTAGGCTCTGGCCAACGCCACATGCCCACTCACGTAGGTCGGGTGACTCGACAACCCACGCCGACACACGGCAATGGCCTCGTCATGCAGTCCCTTCCGCCGGTAGATGTCTGCCAGAAGCGCGAATTGCCTCGAGGTGGGATCCTGAGCGAGCACCTGCTTGAGCCGCAACAGGTCGTCCTCTCCACCCCCGGACGACCGAGCCCGCTTCAGTATTCGCCTCAGGGTGGACACCTACGGACACCTCGACCACGAGACGTTACTTACCAGCGGAGATCACGATCGTCTCCGAGTCTACCCCGATGGAGACATAGACCTGAGCCTTGGCATACTGGCAGCTATCGTAGGTCTCGTCGTCTGGATCCGCCGCCCGCTGCTCGTCCACGTAGCAACTGTCGTAAATGATCGTCCCACACTTCATCGGCAGGCACTTGAGATACAGGTAGACCCGTGCAACCCCTCGATAATCGGTGGCGGTCTCCAGGTAGTCAGGCTGCACGTCGTCGTCGGCCACGTTGCTCAACTGGTAATACCATTCCGAAGCCGGCACCTGCCAGTCGGTGTCCTCGTTGCTCAGGCTCAAAATGGCAGTCTCCGGCACAATGATCACACCGGGATACGCCGACTTCACCGTCACAAGGATGTTGTTCATCAACACCTCTTCCGACGGATTCCACACCACCACGTCGAACGCGGCCACGATACCGGTAGAGTTCACCGTGTACTCGGGCGGATTGATACTCAGTTCGGCCCCAAGCGGCGCCGGGTACGGTAGGTCGCTGGCACAGCTCGACAGCATCACAAAGGCGCCTGCTCCCAGAACGATTCTCGTCAAGCCTCTCATCGGGTAGCCTCGTATTCGTATCGATCAGACCTTGGCGAACACACTCCCTCAAAAACGGCGCAGGCAGCCTCCCACAAAACCCCACGCCTCTCGTATCAGGGTGCACCTACCACCCGTCCCCTGTTCCGGCGACCGTCCGCCGCCAGACTCGAGCGGCGCCTGCCAGGAGCACTAAGACTCACTGTCACTCTACCGGGCGCAGGCGGCCACTGTCAACAGCGTTCTGACAGGAACGCATCCAGAACCGGCTCGATCTCCGAGAACGCCATCGGCTGCAAGAACGCCTTCCCCACACCGTGCACCAGAACGAACCGGACCTTCCCGCCGCGCACCTTCTTGTCCAGAGTCATGACTTCCAAACATTGCCGCGCGGTCCAGTCGGCCGGGCGCGTCGGCAACCCCAGTGCGCTCAAAAGCGCCACCAGCCGGGACTCCACACGCTCGTCACAATGCCCCAATACACGGCTGAGACGCGATGCAAACACCATGCCCAGTGCCACAGCCTCGCCATGGCGCAGCCCGGTGAATCGCCCCAAGGTCTCAAACGCATGACCCAACGTGTGCCCGAAATTGAGCAGTGCACGCTCACCCCGTTCACGCTCGTCGGCCATCACCACCTGGGCCTTGTTGGCACACGACCGGAAAATGATTTGCTCCAACACCTCCGGGTCACGTGCCACCACACGGTCGACCTGGTTCTCCAGGAAGGCGAAGAACGGCAGGTCCCGGATCATGCCATACTTCACCACCTCGGCCATCCCTGCCCGGTATTCCACGTCAGGCAGAGTTCGCAACACCTCCACGTCGATCATCACGTGCGCTGGCTGGTAAAATGTCCCGATGAGGTTCTTGCCCTGGGGACTGTTCACCCCGGTTTTTCCTCCCACGCTCGAATCCACCTGAGCCAGCAAGGTCGTCGGAACCTGGACGAACGGGACCGACCGGAGATAGATGGAGGCGACGAAACCAGCCAGATCCCCCACCACGCCCCCCCCGAGTGCAATCACCGGCTCCACCCGCTCGAACCGGTGGGCAATCAGGTCCTCCAGGACACGCTCCACCTCCTGCAAAGACTTCGCCGTCTCGCTGTCCGGAACATCGACGCGGTGCGGGGCAATTCCCGACGCAGACAACGCAGCCGCCACATCGTCATAGTAAAGGGCGCCTACCGTGGGATTCGTCACCACCACCGCTCGACGCACGCCGGGAAACAGTTCACCAATCCGTTCACCCATGCGACGCCGTCCGCCGGCCCGAAACTCGATTCGGTACGATCGCCGCCCCAGTGGAACTTCCAGGTCGCCCCTCCCCTCCGCACCGGGAGGCGCGTCCAGAACCCTCCCAAGTCGCTCCTCGGCCGGGAGTCCTCCGGTACCCTTCCCCTCCGATTCTGCTTTCGATGGATGATTCATGCTCTTCCCCGCGACACGTCGGTCGCTCACGCTTCCGCCCTCCCCGGCCATGCAAACGCCACGGGCAAGCGGTCCATGCGCCCGGGACAACGCCAGGGCACGATACCTGCAATCAGGAGGAAGAAGAAGGAGCCACCACCACGTGCGGCGTGATGAACACAAGCAGCTCCTTGCGCTCAGACGTCTCGAGCTTGTTCTTGAACAGCCAACCGAGGAACGGGATTTTCTGAAGCCCGGGGAGACCGGTGACACTCTTGGTTTCGTTCAGGGTGTAGACGCCGCCGAGCACCGTGGTGTCCCCGTCCTTCACCATGACCTCGGTGGTGGCCTCCTTGACCTCGATGGCAGGGTTCCCGTTGACCTGTTGGGCAAAGTCGGGACGGTTGTTCGAGACCTCCACCTTGAGGAACACCCGGTTGTCCTGCGTGATGTGCGGTGTCACGGTCAACTCCAACGTTGCCTCGATGAACTGCACCGAAGTTCCGGCGGCCGACACGGTCTCGTATGGAATCCGGGTCCCCTGACTGATCTTCGCAGTGCTGTTGTCCACCGTGATGACCTTGGGGCTGGAGATCACCTTACCCTGTCCGAACCGTTCCAGCGCAGACAGGCGCACGTCCACGTTGACGATGTTGGAAATACTGCCGAGGTGCAGGGAAAGGGCGCCGGCGACATTCGCGGACGGGAGGTCCACGACCCAATTGGGTTGGCCGGAATTGGCCCGGATGGGAGAGCCCGCGTCAGACAACCCACCGCTGCCGTAGATTCCATTGGGGAAATACAGCCCCGTGTTCACGCCGGAGTTGGGACCGGCGTTCACATCCCCGCCCCACTGAATTCCGAAGTTTCTCAGAAACGTGGTGTTCACTTCGACGATCCGGGCTTCAATCAATACCTGAGGGGTGGGCGTGTCGAGCGAAGCCGCCAGCGCTCGAATCTTCGTCAACGCCGCCCGGGTGTCCTCCACCACCAGGGAATTGGTTCGCGTATCCAGCGTCAACTTTCCTCGTTCGGTCAACGCCCCCTCGATCTGATCTCGAATGTCGTCGGCGACGGCATAGCTCAAGGGGATGATGTCCACGTGGAGCGGCTCCAACTGCTGCTGCGACTTCTCGGCCTTGAGCCGCGCCTCGCGCTCGGCCTTCAGGTCCTTGAGCGGGGCGATACGCACGATGTTGCCGTTCCGCTCGTATCCCAGATTCTTGGAACGCAGGATCACGTCCAGAGCCTGGTCCCACGGCACATCGGTCAACCGAACCGTCACCTTCCCCTTGACATTGTCGCCGGCCACAATGTTCAACTTGCTGACGTTGGAAATCATTCGGAAAATGTTGTGAAGGTCGGCCTCACGGACATCGATGGAGATCTTCCGTCCCACATACTTGGTTCCCGCCAAATTGTCCGTGCTCGACACCGCCAGGGCCCCCTGGGCAGCCATGGACTGGCCCAGATCGCCCTGAATGACCTCACCCGACGCGGAGATCCGGGTCGGCCCGGTGGGGACCTCAGCGCCTCCAGTGGGCAATTCCGCCCCCTGGTCCGGCACGTGCGCCACTCCAGCGGATTCCATCGTGGGTGGAGGCTGCGGGATTCCAGCCGCAATGCTTTCCGGAACCGGGAATTCGAAGTAGACGATATTCCCACGCTCCTCCACACGGGGTTCCTGCTGCTCTCTCAACTTGACGACGAGTCGGACCATCCCGGGACGCCCCCTGAGGGGATAGGCCGAAATCATCTTGATGTTGCTCGGGAACTCACTGGTGTCGAGCGGTCTCCGAAACTTGGGGGGAAGCTCGACCCCGGAGAGGTCGACCACGAGCTGGTTGTCCTTCCCCACCGGATGCACCTTGTAGGAAACCGGACGCTCGGCCGTGATACGGACCTGCGAATACTTCTCGTAAGGTAGAAAATCAAGGCCGAGAATCTCATTGAGGCCGGTGTCGTCCGGAATGGCCACCGGGGCCGGGGCCGACGTTTCCAGAGGGGCTTCACGCACCGCCGGAGTGCCCGTGATGACCACTTCCTCCACCCGCTCCTCGGTTTCTCCCGAGGCCCCTTGCTCCATCCGGGCGATCTCCTCACCGATGAGGTCCAATTCCTCCCCACCAGTGTCCTCGGCCGCGCCTTCGGAGCGAGGGCGAATCCGGATCCGGATGGCGTTCTCCTCGATGCTCGTCGTGTAGTCCACGACGGCATCAAGCCCCACGGTAATCCGAGAGATGATCCCCTCGGCGTCGCGGAACTCCCGGGTGGTGATGTCCTTGACCGCCCCAATGTCCACGGCGATGGGGTTGACGAAGTTCCCCACCGAGGTCTCTGCTATGTCGATGACGATCCGGGCGGGCGAAGAGAGGGCGAACACACTCGCGTCAGGTCGCTTCGCGGTGACAATGACGATCTCGAGGTCGTCGGCGGTACCGGAGGACTGGATGTCCATGACCACGTTGTCGGCCTCGGGAGCTTGCTGCGCCGCCGCGTGTCTCTCCGAGCTGGTGACCGCCAACAGCAAGGCGGCCAACAAACCCATCCATGGGGGCAAGTTTCGAGAAATGCGCCCGCGCGCGATGAACATGTGAGCCTCCATTGTCCTACCCTTGTCGGGCCGTTCACCGGCCCGGAAACCGGCACGTCCAGGATTTCTCCTGGTGCTCCGCTCACTGCTCGGCAGGGAGCTTGAGCGGGATCTCGTTCACGATGAGCTTGCCTTCGAAGTCACGATACTCCTCGGCGACGATGACCTCGGTGGGACTGATACGTACCACCTTGCCCCAGTTCTTGCCAATCAAGGTGTTCTTGCGCAGGAAATGGCCCATGCCTTCCGGGTCTTCGACCATGGCCACGGGGTCATCGATACCCCAAATAACCGCCACCAGCTTGAACTGGTCGATCTCATACTTCTGCAGCGGGGTCTCGGGCCGGTTCTCGATGGCCACGGTATCCTTGGTGATGAACGACCGGAAAGGGTCCCGCTTTCCGATGGGATTGTAGCTGTAGGCCAGCCGCTCCCCCTCGTCCTCTTCACCTTCCTGGGCCTTGGCCTCCTTGGCGCCCGCCCGCTCGGGTCCCTTCTTGGCAGCCTCCTGTTGGGCCTCGGGTCCGGGTGCCTGGGCTTCTCCGCCTCCCCCCTCGCCACAGCCGAGAGGCAGGGAGAGAACGGCCACGACCAGCCACAAGGCACGCGCCGATCGGAAGAAGCTTTTGCGATAGCTTGACATTGTGCGAGTCACGGTCAATGCCCCTTCTTTTTCCGGCCCTTTTTCCTCTTCTTCTTCGCCTTCTCCTGTTCAGCCTTGTCGACGAACCGGTAAGTGGTGGCCTTGCCCGACACCTTGAGGATGATCTTGCCTCCTCGCTCGGTAGGGTTGCTCATCTTGATATTGTTCACGTTCACGATACGCGACAGCTTGCCGATACGATCGAAGAACATGGCGATTTCATGATAGGAGCCGGCGACCTCGATCTTGACCGGGACCTGCGCGTAGAACCCTTCCTGCACCTCGGGCAAAGGCTGGAACAGGAGAAACTCGAGGCCGATTTTCTTGCCGATGGTGGACACCCGCTTGAGGAGTTGGGTAATCTCACGGCTATTGGGCAGCTCCTTCAACGCCCGGTTCAGATCCTCATTGAGCGCCTCCACCTCCTGCTTGAACCGCTCCAAGTTGTCGGCGATATCCTGAGTCTTGTTGCGCTCGTCCTGAAGCTTCCGGTTGGCGGCGACCAGTTGAGCCAGCTCCTCGGACTTGGGCGTGTAAAGAAAGTACCAGAATGCGCCAACGATGGCGGCGTACAGGGCGACGACGATCGCCAGCTTCTGCCCCCTCGGCAGTTTGATGAATTTTTCCATCAAGTCGTTCATGTCACCCCCGCGGGACCCGCGTTCAGCCCGCCCCGGCGCCGTGCTTCTTGCGCTTCTCTTCGGGCGTCGTCATCCTGGCGGTCACCGAGAATTCCTTCAGCTTGAGCCCTTCCTTGTTCTCCTTGGCGCTGGTGGACACCAGGTAAACGTCGTCGAAGTAGTCGGACACCTCGAGCTTGGAGATGAAGTCGGCGATGACCTCGTTATTGATGGCCACACCGCTCAGTTCTACCTTCCGATCCACCTCCGAAATGGAGGTGAGCCAACACTTGTCGGGTATGTTGGTCGCAATTTCGTCCAACATGTGGACCGGACCGGTCTTGTTCGCCTTGAGCGTCTTGATGACGTCGAGCTTTTTCTGAAGCTCCTCCTTCTTGGACTCGAACTCCTCGACCTGCCCAATGACTTCCTTCAACTGGGCGATCTCGCGCTCGACCCGGGAATTCTCGCTGGAAAGGCGATCGATCTCGGAGTCCAACTCGAAGTAGAAGTAGGCACAGCCAGCGATGATGAGCACCGCCCCCGCCGCGGCGAGCAGGATCTGGCGAAGCGCCGTCTCCCGCTTCCGAGACGTTCTGACCGGCAAAAGGTTGATTCGGATCATTCTTGATCACCTGCTCGACGCATTGACAGCCCGACCGCAACCGCAGCCATCGGGGCGATCTGTTCGAGGTAAGCCGGCTTCAAAATCCTCTCTGGAACTTCAATCTGCCGGAAAGGATTGACAATTTCAACAGGAATTCCTGTTCGCTGCTCGATCATCCGAGTCAGACCCGGCACCTTGGCCGACCCACCGGAGAGGTAGAGCCTTGCGATGTGATCGTCGGTCGAGGTGGCCGAGTAGAAATCGAGGGAGCGTTGGATCTCGGTGGCCACGTTTTCAGAGACGGAAACGATGATGTTTTCCACCTCCTGGGGGACCACAGACTGGGAATCCCCCATGATCTCCCCGCCGATCTTGAGCGCTTCCGCCTCCTCGTAGCTCACGTTCAGGTGCTTCTGGATCTCCTCGGTAAACTGGTTGCCACCCAGTGAAATGTCCCGCGTAAACGCCGTAGTCCCGTTCTTGATCACGTTGATGTTGATGATGCTCGCGCCAATATTCACCAACACCACCGTGTCACTCTCGTTGATGTCGTAGTTCAACTCGAACATGTTCTGGACGGCAAAGGCGTCCACGTCGATCACCACCGGCGTCAGCCCGGCCTCGGAGAGGATCGAAGTGTAGTCGTTGATCAACTCCTTCTTGGCCGCCACCAGCAAAACTTCCATCTGCCCCGACTCGTCCTGAACCTCGGAGAGTATCTGGGCGTCGATGTTCACATCCTCGATATTGAACGGAATGTACTGCTCCGCCTCCCACTGGATAGACTCCGCCAACTCCTCCTTGGTCATGCTCGGCAAGGTGATCTTCTTGATAATCACCGAGTGGCCGGAGACGGACGTGACCACGTCCTTGGTCCGAATACGATGGCGGGAAATCAACTCGCGGATCGTCTCTACAATGACATTGGAATTCATCAAGGCGCCGTCGACAATCGCCTCCGGGGGGAGCTTCTGAATTCCAAACGCGGTCGCACTCAACTTGTTCCTGACCTGTACCACCTCGAGCACCTTCACGTAGCTCGAACCCAGGTCCAAAGCGACAGCGTTCTTGTTTTTCGACAGAAACGACAACATGGGCGCACCACCGACACTAGGGGTCGTCTTGCAACAAGGGCTCGGACCGCCACCCACCCCGACCAAGATCACACCCCCCCAGGCCGGACCCCGTATGCTTGCCCGGCGCAGGCAAGCCCCACGGGACAGGAAACGGGCACCGCCAGCGTCTAATTGTCTCGAAGGGCAGGTACCTTGTCAAGGGTTTTTCAGTTATACTGAGTTCCACACCCGCGGATCAAGGATTACGGATGGGTCTACCTGCTTTGCTGACGCTGTTTGCTGCGGCCGTGACTTCCGGCGTTGCCTGGGCCTTCTGGTTCGTTCCCGTGTCCTTCACGGCTGCCATCGGCCTCGGCGGAAGCCCTGCTCACCTCTCCGTCGCACTGCTCGCCACCCTCACCGGCCTCGCCCTGGGCCGGCTCGCGGCCACCAGCCGTGCGGGCTCGACGCGCCGTCCCGCCATGGTCGCTCTGATGGCGGCGGCAGCCGGTTCCTGGTGGCTGTTCCAGGCCGGGACCTTTCCACCGTGGGGAGCCACCCACGCAAACACGGCCGGCCTCATGCTTCTCAGTGCCTTGTTCGGACTGGCAAGCCCGCTCGGAACCGACCCGCGACGCGCTCCGGGACTCTCCGTACTCGGCACGGCTGCACTCGGCGTCGGCATCGCACCCGCCTTCCTCCTCACCGCCAGGTTCGGAGCCCGGTCCGTCCTGGGAATGGCGTTCCTCCTGGCTGCGGTCGCCCTGGGGTTTGCACGAACAACAAAACCCGCTCTCAACACCGTGGACACACACGGCCAGGCGACGACCCGGGGGGCGAGCATTTCGTCTTTTGCGGCCGCCATCCTGCTCGGCGGAATGCTCGTGGCCACGGTCCACCTCCTGGACAGTGGAAGGTTCCCGACCCGGCTGCCTCTGTGGGGGGGACTGAGCGCGCTGGTCCTCGCCTCCACCCTGGCGCTGCTACTGCGGAAGAAACTGCCTACCTGGCTCTCTTCGCAACCGGTCGGCTCGATCGCGTTCGCGGTGAGCGGTGTGGCGGCCGCGGTTCCTCTCATGGCCCCTCCCGGATGGCCTGTTCGGAGACTTCTTCCCGAGGACCAGGTCGCACTCCTGGACCCGGCGGTGCTGCTCGTGATAACGCTCACGGCCCTGGGCGGGGCTGCGTTGAGTACGGTCTGCGCGGCTCCCCAGGCTCGGCGTCAAGCCCGGTTGTTGACGATTGCCGTACCTGCCTCCGGCTACGTGTGGGAGGCCACCGTTCTCCCGACCCTGGGCACCGAAGGATTCCTCCGACTGCTCGCCTTCCTGGGATTCTCCCTGGCTACCACGGGGACACTCATCGCACTGAGACACTCTGCTGCGCGGACCTTCGGCACAATCACTCGAGGTATCGGGTTCGCGGTCTGTATCCCACTCCCCCTCCTCGTAACGCCCTGGGAGCCCGACCTGGGGTCGATTTGCCCGTCCCCCCCCGGCGAGTCGTCCAACCAGGGGGATGCCGGCGAGGTCAAAACGCTGTACCGGGCAGACCAACACGGGGCCGTGGTCGCATGCGTCAGACCGCAGGGCGACTACCTGAGCGTGCGGGGATACCCCCCCCGACCACGCCCAGCGTCCGACACCGACCCTTTCCTGGCCGCCCTCCCCATCCTCCTCAATCCCCAGGCACGCGAGGTCCTGATTGCCGGCGCAGGAACCGGACAGGCCCTCGACCTCCTCCGGACCACCGACCCGGCGCGATTGACCTGGGCCGCTGTTTCCGCCTCCCGGGCGGCTCCCGTAAGCCTGTTCGCCGACGACAACCACCAGGTGCTCCTCGACCCTCGCCTTGCTGTGCGCTTCGACTCGCTTCAGCCGCTATCGAGGCGACTCCCCCAGGCATTCGACGCTGCACTGGTGTTCGCCCCTCCGCTCCATACCCTGGAACGGGACCACCTCTACAGCCTGGAAGGTCTGCAGGCGGTCAGGCGCCTCCTGCGGGACCATGGCGTGGCAGTGGTGGAGCTTCCGCTCGGGGGTGACAGAAACTGGCTGACTCGAGTACTCTCCACCTTCCATCGCGTCTTTCCGGACGGCCTGGTCTGGCTCTGTCCAGGTGCTCAAACCAGCCTGGCCTTGACCGGGGGCCCTTCCTCCGGTCCCGTCTCCGTGGCCGCCCTGGAACGCGGCCTGGCCCAGCCGGGCGTGCGACAACGGCTTCGGGCACTCCGGATTTCCACCGTGGAAGACGTGCTCGCTCAACTCCTCCTGACACCGGAAGGACTGCAAGACTTGAAGGCACCGCCCCTGCGGTGCTTCCGGCGACTTCCCGAATACGGCGACAGAGAACGGGAGGCGTTTCTGGCCACCCTGCTCCCCCTGCTGCGGCCACTCGGCTCCACGGTACGCGTCGAAGGCACACACCACCGACCAGAAGCCATCCAGCGGGTGCTCGAGGACGTGCTGGCGCACCATCGGGCCTACCTCTCGATGCTCATGGAGCTGGATCGAGGCGTGTTCACCAAGGTGGTCGAGGAGGCCCGCAAGCTTGCAGGGGGGAAACGCGGGTACGGTTCCGAACTCGAGGGCCTGACCGGCCCCTACGTGCGAAGGGCCCGGCGATACCTGTCGGCAGGGGAGTTGGACAAGGCCATCGAACAGCTCAGCGTGGTCCGAATCATCGATCCAAAGCGCTCCGACGTTCCGCTCTTGCTCGGAGAAATCTACGAACAAAAAGGAGACCCGGACCGGGCGCTGAGTCTGTACCAGGAGACCCTGCGACTCGACCCGGCATCGGTTGCGGCCCGAGTTCGGCTCGCCGGCCTCTACGGCGAACAGGGCCGCCACGCAGAGGCGATATCACTCCTCGAACAGGTCACCCCGAAACGGCCGAACGACCCCGTCCTCTACCACAACCTCGGGACGCTCTACCTCGCCCAGGGAAATCTCGACAAGGCCAAGGAGAACTTCGAACGCGCCATCCAACTCGATCGCTCCCTGGCTCGAGCCCATGCGGGACTGGCCGACGTGCTTTTCCGCAGCGGCAGGACCGGGGCGGCTGCACTGGAAGCCGAAATCGCCGTCCGCCTCGACCCGACGCCCTACGCCCTCAATCTCCAAGGACAGATCGCACTCCGGCAAGGCGAGCGCGAAAAGGCGCGCACCGCCTTCGCACGCTGCCTGCTCAAGGACCCGGACCACATCGAAGCTCGAGGAGGTATGGGCATCATTGCGGCAGAGGACGGTGACATCGACACCGCGCGTGAAAGCTGGGAGAAAATCTTGCAGATGGACCCGGACAACCGGGCTGCACGTGAGAACCTGCGACGCCTCGATGAGATGTATCCTCGATGAGGCCGGCGCGATACAGAAGTCACACGGAGGGGTTCGGTCTCGACCGGCTGGTCGCCATGATGCACCGGTGTCGAAAAAGGGCGATGAGGGGAAAGGTCAGAAGATCTCCCGCCACTGAATGGCCACGGTCCCGGAAAAGAGGTCGTTTTCCACGCTGATACGGTGCACAGCGTCCTTCAGGTCCGAGTCCGTGTCCAGGCCCCCGGTGGTGGCCACGTAGATGGAATCGTTGGCGATGACCACTCCAGAGGGAATCCCGGTCCCAAGGTCCACGTATTCGGTGGCCTGATCCTGGACATCCACAACCCCGTCCTCGTTGGTGTCCAGCACCACACTACAATCGATGTGGCTCAGCCCATACAGACGGGCCGTTCCCTCCTGGCACCGGTCGCTCGAGGGCTTGAACGTGGCAAAGTAGATCCCTCCGGCAAACACGATGGGAGACCCGGTCAACTTCTCGCCTTGGTCGAGGCGATAGTAGCCATCACCCCGGCAATCGGTATAGAGCCATCCTTCCTGGCACCCGTCCGTATCCATCACCGCATACAGGTACCCGTAGTCGGTGGTGAACAGGTCGTAGGGACTGCCCGTCCCCCAGTAGAGGACGAGGGAACCGTCCGCATTGAAGGCCGCGGTGGCCGCCCAGTAGGAGGAGGTCCGTTTTCCAACATAGACCGTGGATCCGTTGGGCAGCGTCGCCGACTGCGGGTCAAAGAAGAGGCACCCCTGGGAATTGTCGATGTCCGTGGTGTTGATCACGAACTTGTACATCACACCAGCGGAATTCACGAGAAACACCTCGTCGATGTCCCCATCGTTGTCCTTGTCCACGGCGGTGGGATTGGATGGAAAGCCGCTGCCGTCCTCAAGACCGTCTCCGTCCAGGTCGACCAGCACATCGACCCCCCGGTCGTCGTAAACCTCCGAGCCCGGGCTGGTCTGGGTGTCATCCTCGAACGCCTTGATGTAAAGACGCGCGTCCAGGCTGCCGTCCTCCTCATGACCGGAGCCGTAGAAGGCGACCCACCGATCATACGCGGGGCCGTTGTTGGCATCGTAGACGAGTCCGACAGCGGCGGTGGAGGTGGTGGCGCCCATCTCGCTGACGGGGGACTGGTCGTTGGTATCCTCCCAAAGGATGAAGGGATACTGCGGGTCGGTGATGTCCAGGGCGGTGTAGTACCGACCGCCGCCTCCCTGCCCGATGATGAGGACCCGGAGCCACTCGCTGGCGTCCTGTTCACCGTCTGCAGCGGAAGCGTTGACCAAACCATCGCCCTGGTAGCCGTCAATCCAGACGTAGTCGATGGTGGCAGTGGCGTCCATGATGACGGTTTCGCCGTACATGAGGTCGAGGAGTTCGGCCTTCTCCTCGGCGCCGGCGACCTCTCCGAGCAGGTTCCCCGGAATGTAGGCCCACAGCTCATCGCCCGTATTCTTGTTGAAGGCATGAACCATGCCGTCGTTCGCGGCCACGAAGACCACGTCAGAGGTGCACTTGTCCGGGCTCGAGTACGGACACTGGTTGAGGCTCTGAGGGAGGCCGTTCTTGAGGAATTCCTTGAGGTAAGGATTCCGGGTGTAGATCTTGGGCTCCCGGTCCGCAATGGCCACCTGGGAATGGCGAATATCGCCCAGTTTCCAGTGCCCTCGAGGCTGGCCGGTGGAGACGAACTCGGCCAGGTGGTAGCCCCGAATGAAATCCATCAGGGAGGCGCAGTCGTAGATGTCGACGTCGTTGTCCTGATCGACGTCGTGCCCTTCCGCCACCCCGGGATACGTACCGCTGCTGTCCATGCTGGTATCCAGCATGAGCGGACACAGGGTCGCCAGGTTGGTGGCGTCGAACGGATCGGGTATCCGATCATTGTCCATGTTGGTATAGATGTCCCGCAACCCGGTTCCGTTGTTGTCCCGGCTCATGACATCCTGCTCCCCCACGAACCGGCTGGCGAGAATCTCGCCCGCATCCCAGGTGGGCTGGGTCACGCTGGTATCGATGTCGCCGTACTGGGCGGAGTAGGGATCGTTGTCGATGTCGAACGCGAGGAGGTGTCCGTAGTAAAGCGGTCGCTCGGGCTCCACCTCGAAATAGCCGAGGTACAGGGCGTCCCCGTCGGTGCTGACGGTCGGCGGCGCCTTGACATAGACGCCCGAGGAAATGTCGTTGATGATGTTCCACAACTCGCCTTCCAATTCGGAAGGCTTGGACACGGTGGCATAAATCCCGCCGCTATTGTCGACCACGTTCTCCCACAGTTGCTCGTCGCTGTCCAGCGCGATGATGTGGGTGATGACGTGCTGGGCGCCGTCCTTGTTGCTGAGAGGCGAGAGATCGGTGTTGGCCAGGTAGCTGGCAACATTGTCGAGCATCTGATTGTAGGCGCCCCGCTTGGTGTAAGGCTTGGTATCGGTCAGGTCCGGGTTGGCGGGATAGACCCCTGCCGCAGACACGTCCTTGTCGATGTCGGGATTGGCCGAAAGGAGCGGTGTAACCCCATCCGTGATGATGATGACGTGGTTCTGTTGACAGTAGTACTTGATGGGAGAAACCCCCGCATACCCGGATGCGGTGGTGAAGTCCCCGGCCTGGAAATAGAACCCGAGATTGTCCAGCGCCTCCGACAGGGGGGCGGCATTCAATGCGTTGACCGTGATGGTCCCGGTCTGGGTCGGTCCGCCCCGTATGTCATCCCAGGCGGCCAGAAACTCGCTCTTGGTAGAACCCAACGGCACAATGACACCATCCCGGACCGGAGGACGGTGGCCGATACCTTCCGGGTCCCCGGCATAGGTGGGGTCGGTGACGGCAAATCCGAAGTTGACCGAGTCCGTGTTCTTGACCACCCGGGCCACAGCTTCTTTCACCGTGGTCAGGTGCCACACGGAGTCGGCACTGTTCCGAGACGGATCACACTCGTAGTACTCGACGATTCCGTCTCCATTCAGGTCTTTCTGGTGATCCTTCCAGCAGCTACCCATGCTGGCAGAAAAGTCGACCAGAAAGAACACGTTGGGCGGCACCGGGTCCGAGTAGGGGCTGAAGGCGTCTCCAGCCTCCGAGGTACCCGACGCCAGGCCTGCACCCAGCACCAACATCAGGGGAACCGTCCACCGTCTTTTCATGGCGTTCCTCTCTCGCCGACCCCAGGAGACCGGCACCCGGACGCTACCGCTTGAAGCAGCGGCCCTCGTCCACTTTTCTGACCGTCAAGGCAATCTCCGAACTCGCAGGAGCCAGACTGTTGCCAAGAGCATCCTTGAGCACGCCAGTGGCATGCAAGTCGAAATACTGGGCGTAGAACTTGTCCACGGAATAACCGGCCGGGGGACCACTGCACTTCACCGCCACCGCCTTCACCGTGTAAGTGCCGAGAAAGCTCCCGTCCCCCGCTCTCATCAGCACCGCGTCGTTGCTGTTCACGTAGTAGGAGGTCCCTGACTCACTCTGAGGATCGTCGAAGTTGCGAACCTGCCCTTGAGACGGCAGGATGCCCAACATCAGGTTCCGCCGCCCGTGCTCGATCCCGGCTATCGCTGCATACCGGGCCATCTCCATCCGCCGCAGGTTGTGGGCCACCTTCAAATCCACACTCGCCGACGTCACCGTGGCCACGCCCAATGCCGTCAACGCCACCATCACGATCAACGCGACGAGCAGGATGAATCCTTCCTCACCCCCCGCTCGACCTTGCCGGGAGCCCGGCCGAGGCTCGAGCACGCCGGCCACCATCCGCTTCGCCCACGGAACCAGGCTGCCAATCCTGCGTGTCATCCTCGCAATCATCACCTCGTGCCTCTCCCGTCGCCCCCGCATGGCATCAATGATAGGCGCTCAACAACCTCAAGTTTCGCACCAACACCGTCGTGGTCTCCGGCCGACGGTAGTACCCGTCCAGAAATCCGAACAAGGGATGCGGATCTCCCCCACTCGCCCCCTCCGCCGCCGGTCGATCCGACCTCGCCCACAAAGTCACCTTCACTTGCCGAATGTCCGTGACCGCACTCGCCGCGTTGAACGCCGACTGCCACACCTCGAAATCCGTACTCTTGCAATTGGCGGAAGTGGCCCGGCACACCAGTAGCTGAATCAGTTCGATGTTGTCCGCCAACGCAATGTCGTGATCGTGAATCCCCGCGGTCTGGGACACGCGATTGGTCCCATTGGCAGCCTGAATGTTGGTGCTCATCATCAACACAGGATGCGCCGGCGTCCCAGGCCCGATCCCGTCACTGCTGCTCATGTCGATATAATAGGTATGAATCCGGGCCGGCCCGCACTGGAGATCCCGAGGCAGATTCTCCCCGGTGGGACACTCCCCACCCGCACCGCTGAAATCAGCGACATTGTCCGGCATCTCCACCTTCACCGTCCCGTTGTCCGGATCATAACTCCCCGGCGCCAGTTGCCCGGTCGCCGCGTCATACCCGGCCAACCGCACCAGGAAACTCTTCATCTTGGTCTGACTCGAGTAGTCGAAGCACAGCATGTACTCCGACTCTATGAAGTTGTAGATGTCCTCCAGATTCTGAAACTGAATCGTGTTCCCACCGCAAGGCTGGTTGACACCCCAACGGGTCATCGCCATGTACGTGGGATCTGCATAAACGGTCTGGAGATAGTCCGACATGCCCACGCCGCCGTCGAACCCGCGGATGGCAGGAAGCCGCCCGCTGTCCCCAAGGTCGGAATCGGTAATCACGTACCCGGGCGTCCCGTATCCGGCCATGGCGATGTCTCGAGTAATGAATTCCATGGCCAGGCGCAGAGATTGCTGCATCTGCGTCATGCGATCCTGGATGTTGTACGCACGACTCTGGCTCACGATCACCGCGTAAATGATCGTGCTCAAAATGCTGGCCACCACCAGGCCCAGCATCAACTCGATCAAGGTGACACCTCGGCTCCGGGAACGCCCCCCGTCCCGGCCCTGCCACCGACTGTCGAATCCGGCCCTTGCGGTCACCACAATTTGATGCCCCGATCGCACAGACACGCCCCACACGCGCCTAGGTTCCCGTGTACCCTTCAGCATCGATATACCTGAAGGAACTGATGGTCACACCATGAGGCTTCCCGTTGGCCTCATCGTAGAATATCACCCGCACCTGTATCTGAATCACCCGGGTCTCCCCGGAAAACGGATAGGACACCGTCCACGTCCGGTAGTACCGCCGCGCCCCATCCTTCGGATCCGTGGTCCCCTTGGCGTTGATGGGCGACGGCTTGGAACCTCCGTTGGGATAGTAGAGAAATCCGTTGGGCGTCGGATTCGTGTCCGGTCCCACCACCTGGAGGTCCGTCGGCGCCGCCTGATCCGCCGGCCACGGCAGCCCCAACAGGTACTCCATTTGCTGCTGCGCCAACATGGCACAGGTCGTGATCCGGGCGGCATGCCGATTGTTTCGGATGGCCACATTGTGAAGCGCAAACAGCGCCAACAGGGCAAACCCCAGAAGCGCAGAAGCGAACACCACCTCCAGGAGCGTAAATCCCTTGCTCGTCTCCCGATACGTTGCCACGCGCATGTCCGCCCTTGTCCTCATGGAACATCCCCAGCCGCAGTCGACGTCCGCTGGGTGGTCCGGATCCGGGCGATACCGCCACGGGAAATCTGAACCCACCGAACGTCCTTCCTCGGATTCGCCGCCTTGTTCCTGAACTGAACCTGAATGTAGTTGTACCTGAAATCAGAGATGTTGTTCGACAACCATCCCCGAGGCGAAAATACCAGGCAGTTCGTATTTCCCACGCCGGCACCACCCAACGTGGATGGCACCGTCGACACCAGGCTGATTCCGGCATATTCCCGATTCGAAGGAGTCCAGGTGAAATCGATGATCCCCTCCGCGTTGCTCACACCTCGAGGCAACGGATCCCACACCGTGGAACCGGAAGAAAGATTCCCGGCCTCGATGGTATACCGACCAGAATTGGAGCGGATGTTGTCAGAGGTCGGGTTGCTGTCCTTCTTGGAAAAGCACATTCGATACTCGACCCCCTCCGAGATGGCGAGGAGTCGAGCTTCCTGGACGTGATTCACGAACTCTCGAACCGTTCGATTCAATCGATAACGAGGAAGCATCTGGGTCAGGCTGGGGGCGGCAAGCAACGCCAACAACCCGACGATGGCCACAACAATCGCCAGCTCCAGCAGGGAAAACCCGGCTTCCGCCCGCCTGCCCATGCAGCCACCTCCCACGTGCAACAGCGACTCCACCAGGACCTCTCCCGACGCGTCGCGGGTTTCAAGGAGAGGTCTCGTCTCCACTCAGCCTGGCCCTGGCGCGACGCACCTTTCGAAGCAACCGGTTCAACTGCACGCGGTCTCGCAGCACCGAGAGCTTCAGTGCGTCCTGGAACGCCTGCTCTGCCTCCTCGAGCATCTCCAGGCGACGTTGTCTTTCGTCGCTGGAGATCTGGGGCGCCCGATTGGGCGATATGCCCTCCAGGGCCATCCGCAGGAGGACCTGTCCCCTCAGCTTCCGAGCGAGGAAGCGAAACTTGACTTCCTCGATCGCCCTCGACTCCGCAGCATCCAACTGCTCGAGGGCTTGCTTGAGGTCGCCCTGCCTGGCCTTGAGTTCCGCCAGGAGGTAATGTGTTTCCCCCCTGTCGGGCTCGAGCGCCGCAGCTTTTCGAAAGGCCTCCTCCGCCAGATCCAGCCGATTGGTGACGAAATATACATAGCCGAGACTTGCATACGTTGCTGCTTCGTCCGGCTTCAACTCGATGGCACGTTGGAAGCTCGCTTCCGCCTGGTCATAGTATCCCATGGCCAGGTGAACGGACCCCATCCCTTTGTAGCCGCCGTAGTAACCGGGAGCGACTTCGATACACTGCTCGAAGTAGACCCGGGCGGCGACCTCGTTCCCCCGGAGGTGGTGCGTCCACCCCAGCCCGTAGAGTGCCCTCGGCGATGCGGGGTTGCGATCGAGCGCCCTCAAGAAGGCTCGTTCGGCGTCGTCAAGGCGGTAGGCCTTGAGCGCGGCCTCACCCTCCTCGAGCCACGCCTCGAGGCTCCGTGTGCATGCGCCGAGCAGGAGCAACAGCACGAGGAGCCGGGCAATCGCCCCGTGGGCTTTTGCGCGCCCGGTCTGTCCGCCTGGCAGCCGCAACGCCCACCTCGAGCGTCCCCGAGGACGCACATCGAATCCCACGACTATCTCCACCGCCACGCTCGTGTGGCGGGACCATGCGCTGTTGCTTGTGGGGAACGTGCCCGCGACCGGGTTCCGGACCCCGGTCCGCGGCGCGAAACGGAAGGATGGAATGCCAGGCTCGAACCCTGGCCAGACGGTGGGACCGACCACCCCCAGACCCCTCTGCCGCCACCGCCACCGCCGGAGACACCCCGATCTCCGGAGGCGTCGTACCCCGTTCCTCTTCCACGCCGCCCTGCACGCACAACTTACCCACTCTTATGGATATAACTTAGACCATGCACCGGACGCTGTCAAGGGCCGACCCAAGCTTTGGTTGCCCCCCCTTCCACACCGCCGAACCGTTCGCGCCGGGCTGAAATGATGCAAGCCGGGTGGAGCACCGAATGGGCACCGCGGGTCATCCCGATGTCCCGCCCGTCTCCCCCGCGGTCTCTGGTGTCCGGCTGCCGGTCCTGCTGCCGCTCGCCTGATCTGCGTCCTCCGCCGATGGCTCGGCACGACACCACCGGAAGGAGCAGCAAGAGCCGCCTCGAGCCAGGGTTTCGCGGCGCGTCCAGGTGATCGTGGGCGGAAGCGCGTCGAACACAGCGTCGTCCACGTCGCAGTAGACCTCGGTCAAGGCGCCTTCACCGTAGTGCTCGAGCACCTCACGGTAGAAACATTTCCCCACCTCCAACTCGAGGCAGGTGGGGTCGTCCTTGACCACAGAGATTTTCCAGCCCACCGAAGGGAAAGCGAGCCGCATGGTCCACCGCACCATGTTCCGGAAAGCGCCGAACGGCTCCTCGAATTTGCCGAGGGAAGCCACCACGTCCCGAAGCGGCTCGACGGCCTTGGCGAGCATGGAGGCGAGCAAGCGCCGGGCGTCGGCCGTGTCGTCGGTCTCCTCGGCCAGGATCTGGTAGAGGGCGATTCCAGGCAGGATCCCCATCTCGAGGTGGAATCGCAAAGCACGGTTGGTCAAGCGCGGTCTCGCCGCCAACAAGGTTTGGTAGCGAGATTCCATGCGCGCGGCCAGTACGGCAGCCTTGACCTCCCCCCACCGGGGCTCCAACTCCCGCTGCCAGAGGTCGAGATAGGGCATGGACCTCCGCAAGGCAAGCCTCCGGCCGAGCAGATAGCCTCCAACACCGCCGGCGGCAAGCCCCATGACGAAAAGGCGAAACGTACTCATTCTCCGGGCCTGCTTCTCCTTCATCTTGCCTCCCGATTTCCCCAGGTCCCAGGTGCCAGCCGATCACCCCGGCCGCCTGTTGATCGCGGCTCCATCATAGGCGCCCCCGAGCCCGGCATCAAGTGCAGAACGAGGCCCGGAGCCTTCGAGCCGGTACCAGGCTCACTCGGGTATCCGCGGAACCTCGTTCATCGTCACAACGTTCGCCAACTCCAGACACTCGGGCTGTTCCGGAAGCCTGGCGGGAACGTGCCAGTAGTGAAGCCGCCAACCAATCCCTTTCTTGGTTATGATCAGCCGCCAGCCTCGCGCTCCGTCCCGTTTCCGCACCCGTTGGGCGCTTTGAGGCCCAACCGAACTGCGCACCGGCCGCAGCTCGGACTTCACATCGTCCAGCCGATTGGCCACCATGGCGGCACAGATTCGCAGCAGTTTTTCCACCGCGGTATGGTTCGTGTTGATCGTGCTGTCCCACAGAGAATCCCAGAACTCCGGCCCGGCGGTGAACGGGAGCAAATCCACGTCCCGGTACAGCCGCCTGGCCAGACGCACCACCCCGGCCCGGAACACATCGAACCCTCCCTCCAGGATATCCTCCACCCGGGTCTGGAAATCCTCCGGACTGTACACCAGAGGAATCACCTCGTGAAAATGCCGGCGGGAAACCTCCTGGATCAGGCCGTCAGGTTCGGTGAGCGCCAGGGTGCCGCGAATTTCCAGCGAGGGTATCCGGCGCTGAAACGGTGCAGTCACCACCTGGATGGAACGGGCAAACGACTCCCCGGACAGCCGGTCGCACGCAAGGCACACCAGGGAAGTCATCAGGTCGTCGTGCAGGGCGCGCGCATTCCGACTCACGAAGGCTGCCGGTATGACCTCGGGCACCTCCTCCTCCACCAGCGCAAAGCGCGTCCGGGTCGACGCCAGGATGTCTCGAGTCTCATCCTGAAAAAACGAGGCGATACGGACCATCAGGTGACGAATGTTGATGTCCAGGCCTCGAGCACGTACCATGTCGCGGAGCACCTGGAACGTGGGAAACCGCCCGATTTCCTGCAACCGGTAGGTACACTGGAGAAAATGACGCCACTCGAAAGGGGAATCGTGGACCTCGTTCAACCAGGACTCGAGCCGGGCAATCCACACCTGAAACTCCGCCACAGAACAGTCCGCAGGAGGTACGGTCACCAGGTATGGATCGATGACGAAAGACGGCATCCTACTCCCCTCGCCCGAACCGTCCCCTGGATGACGCCACCCGGGCACGCACACTCTCCCGTGTGATCAGGTCCTCCTGCAACGATGCCTGGTCGAAAAATCCGTCAGGCCAGTTCCGGATGGTCCCGTGAGCCGATATCTCCACCTCCTCAAACCGCGCATCCCCGCGTTCATCCTGCTCCACAAAGTAGATCGTGGTCATGTCTCGAGCCGGTTGTCCTTCCTTGACGATGTGGTACCGAAGTTGATTCACAAGACACACACTGTGCGTCTCGATGATACATTGTTTACCTATTCGGGCAAGGCCGAAGAAAAAGTCACCCAACCGCGCCTGGGCACGCTCGTGCAGATGCAACTCCGGCTGCTCGATCAGGAACGTCGCCCCCTGGGGCGCCATCAGGCCGGCGACCAGGATGGGAAGCACCTGGCTCACGCCGATCCCCACGGCATGGAGCGCCCGTTCCCCCGAGCCCGGGGTCTGCTGGAGGCACCAGAGGACGCCGGACAGTCCCGCCTCGCGGGTAAGCACGTGGTGTCCGACGCCGAGGTAGCGGAGCCAGACATCCATGGCGGTTTGCAAAGGGTCCCTCCGTTCCTTCCACTCGAACGGGTCCCACCAGACGACCTCTTGGTGCTTGTTTGCGTCGAACACCGACGCTGCGTACTCGCCCTTGAAACCCACGTCATCAGGCTCGCTGGACGGGGCGAAGCCCTGGGCGGCCTGCGGGTCGGCACGCAAGGGTCCGAGGTACCGGATCATGGTGGTGAAGTAATCGGTGGCGAACTCGGTGGCGGTCAGGACCGGTGTTCGGGAGAACGTGTCCAACCCGAACTCGGCTCCACCCGACTGCCTGCCCTCTTTCTCGGTGAGAAACTCGGCGATCACGGCTTCCTTCAAGCTGGAGACGAACCCCGGACTTGTCACCCGGCGCTCGACCAGGTCGCTCATCCACTCCAGAACGTCTGAAACGGTCCGGTAGTCCACGAGGTCGGTCGATTCGTGCTTTGCGATGGTCTCCAGCCGCTTGCGAAACGCCTGGCTGGGCTCGTGCGTCAAGATCTGGACGATACGCGGATGGAGATGGGACCGCTCGGTTCCGGCGGCTCGTCCTTCGAACACGAACTCGATGAGGCTCATCAACTCTTCTTGACGCCGGTCGCGGACGTTGAATTTTCGCAGGAGGCGATGGGGAAGGAAGTGGACGAGCCGGGTGAGCATCCGCCGTCTGGACAGTTGGTCCTCCAGAACAGAGACGTAGTTGCTGCCCGTATGATATGGCACGAACTGGAGATAGGCCTCCACCACGTCGGAGAGAAACGCCTGTTCGTCGGCCTCGCTCAAGGGCATGAGGCGCGCGCTGACCTGGCGTTCCGGCGCCCCGGGTTCGTCCACCACGTCCACCTCGATCTGGGCCTCGGAAAGGCATACCTTGACCGCGTCGATTCCGGAAGCCGCCCCCGAAAGCTGGGCAGCAGCCTCGAACGTCACCGTGGTGCGGATGGCCGAAAGCTGGTGTTCGGAGAACATGGTGGTGCGGCCCCGATGTCCACCGGTGCCGAACCGGTGACGACGCGCCGGTGACGGACGCAGTTCGAATCCGAGGCGCATCACCTTGGCCGCCGCTCGCTCGTTGAGTGTCCCTTCGAACGTGCCGAGCTGCACGATGGGGCCGTTCAGAATCAACACCTTGTCCGGGTTCGGATTGCTCAAGGTTTGCGACACCAGGAGGATCGATTGCAGCACACTGCTCTTGCCGGAGCTGTTGAGGCCCGCGAACACCGTGATGTCGTTGAGCTTCAGGTCCGCCACCCCGTTGATCGGCTTGAAGTTCTCCAGGATCCAACGTCTCAGCATACACGTGCTCCCCAAGTTGTTCTGCGCCCACCACGCTGTCGGTGCGCCCGCAGCCGGCCACGACCGCTGCCAGGGACTATACACGAGTTCCCGCCCAGGTTGAACCTCGAGCCCGGGGTCCGGCGTCTGCCGAGGACAACCTGTCGACGTCTCCAGACCTCCCGGCTATGATGTCACGATTCGAGAATCCGGTCCAGTCGACCCAATCGCAGAGGAGGCCAACGTGTTTGATCGCGTGTTTCATCGAGAAGGAAGGATCCGGCGCAGCGCGCTCTTGAGCCTCATTGCGTCCGGCCTCGTGGCATCGTGCGCACACCCGCAGGAGACCGCGCCCGGGGTTCCCGAGAACGCCTTTCGGGCCGAGGTGCAGCGTTTTCTGGATACCTACAACTCGCTGTACCTGGACCAGTACCGGACTTTGCAACAGTTCGAGTGGGCGGCGTCCACCGATGTGACTCCGTTCCACGACGGGGCGCGCACCGCAGCCGGGCAAGCCTATGCTGCCTTTATCGGAAACAGGGACATCATCCGCCGCACCCAGGCCTACCTGGGCCGCTCCGATGAACTCGACCCGCTTCAGGTCAAGCAGCTCGAGGCGATTCGTTATGCGGCGTCGAACTATCCTGGAACGCACCCGGACCTGGTCAACGCCCGGATCGAGGCCGAATCCCGACAGTCCTCGTTGCTCGACAGCTACCAGTTCTGCCTGCGCCGGGACGGGAACGGAGCCTGCGTGGAGCCGGTCACGGCCAACGACATCGACGCCTTGCTGGTGGAATCCACGGACCTGGACGAACGACTGCGCGTGTGGGAGGCGTCCAAGGAAGTGGGAAAGGTGCTCAAGCCGGGCCTGATTGAGCTTCAACGGCTGCGCAACGAGGTGGCCCGTGCCATGGGGTACAGTTCTTTCTTCGACCTGCGGGTCGCCGAGTACGGGATGAGCGTGGACGAGATGATGTCCTTGCTCGACAGCTTCGTCACCGACACCGCCCCGTTGTACCAGGCACTGATGACCTGGACGGCTCGAGTTCTTGCCGAGCGGTACCACGCGCAGGTCCCCACCGAGGGGATCCCGGCACACTGGGCGCCCAACCGGTGGGCACAAAGTTGGGTAGGCATCGTGCCCGCCGCCAACCTGGACCGCTACTTCGAAGGTCGGTCATCTGAATGGATCGTCAAGCAGGCCGAGGCATTCTACGTGTCGATGGGGTTCGACCCGCTCCCCGAGGTCTTCTGGGAAAAATCCGACCTTTACCCCGTTCCCGAAGGCTCCACCCGGCTCAAGAACGCCCACGCATCCGCCTGGGACATGGACTTGACCCACGACGTGCGCTCCTTGATGAGCGTGGTCCCCACCGGCGAGTGGTTCTTCACCGCACACCACGAACTCGGGCACATCTACTACTACCTCTCCTACGACCGCCCCGAGGTACCACCCATCCTGCGCGAGGGGGCGAACCGCGCTTTTCACGAAGGAATCGGCGAGCTGATCACCATCGCTTCCGGGCAGGTTCCCTACCTCCGCCAGCAGGGCATCCTGCCTCCCGGGGTCGAGATCAACGAAACCCAGTACCTGCTGAACGAGGCGCTCGAGCACACCATCACGTTCATCCCCTGGTCTGCGGGAACCATGTCGCGCTTCGAGTACGAACTCTACGAGCACGACCTCCCGCCCGACCAGTGGCAGAAGACCTGGTGGAACCTCAAGAAAAGGTATCAGGGCGTGATCAGCCCCACGCCCGACCGCCTGGAGGATCCGGACGCGTGCGACGCCTGCTCGAAAACGCACATCAACGACGATCCGGGCGAATACTACGACTATGCGATCGCGACCATCTTGAAATACCAGCTCCACGAGACGATCGCGAAGAAGATCCTCCACCAGGACCCCCGGTCCTGCAACTACTTTGGGAACAAGGAAGTGGGAGCGTTCCTCTACCGCATCCTCTCCCAGGGCGCCACCCGCGACTGGCGCGAGGTGCTCCGCGAAGCCACCGGCGAAGACCTCTCCACCCGGGCCATGCTCGACTACTTCGCGCCCCTCCAGGAATGGCTCGAAGAGCAAAACCAGAAGGCGGCGTCAAACGCCGGAGGAAACTGAGCGTTCCACCTCTCGAACCTTGCCCAACCGCCCGGCCCCGACGCGCCTTGCTGCCACCACAAGTGCCGTCGCCTCACGCCCCTCGTGTCAGTCCCGTCGTTGAAGCTTTGCCAGGAGCCGGAGAATCTCGAGGTAGAGCCAAACCAGGGTGACCACGAGGCCGAAAGCCCCGTACCACTCCATGTACTTCGGGAGCCCCGCATCCGATCCCTGCTTGATGAAGTCGAAATCCATCACCAGATTGAGCGCTGCGACAACGACCACGAAAAGGCTGAATCCGATTCCAAAAACCCCCGACCCGTGCAGATAGGGCACGTGGATTCCGAACAACCGCAGCACCAGGGTGACCAGGTAGACGAGCGCGATACCACCGGTGGCCGCAGCCACCCCGAGCCGGAAGCTCTGGGTCACGCGGATGATGCGTGCCCGGTATACGGCCAGCATGGCGAACGCGACACCGAAGGTGAGGGCCACGGCCTGAACCACGATACCCGGGTACTGCATCTCGAAAAAGGCGGAGATACCGCCCAGGGCCAACCCTTCCACCGCGGCGTAGAGTGGAGCGGTAACCCCTGCCCACTGTTTCTTGAACACGGTCACCAAAGCCAACACCAGTCCGCCGATGATCCCCAGGACGATGAGCGGCTGCACCAGAGGTGAGGGCCCACGCGGGCTGAAGGAAAGGTACCAGGTGATGCCTGCCCCCAGCAACACGAGCAGGAGGAGGAATCCGGTTTTGTTGACCGTGCCGTCCAGGGTCATGGCCTCCATCCCATAGGCCCTGGGGACATTTTGAAACGCGCGCACGGACAACGCGGGATTGCCTGTTCTCATTCTCATAGCTCTCCTCGCTATCTTTGATTCTCTTTTGCCATTGTCGGTTCGAACACACCGCCCCCCCCTGTCCAATTATCGCCACCCGTACCTGGGAGTCAATCCGGAAACATACGGAATCGTGCGGGCCGACCGGGCGGCGCAGGGGCACCGGACGTTGTGCTCCCCTCCAGGCCATTCTATAATCGATGCAGTCGTACTCATACAGCAACTCCACGGAGGCAGTATTTCATGGCTACCACTTCCTCGTTGTTCGGCTCACGAAGGCCGCTTGAACTGGGCCCGTTCCTGATCTTGTTGCTCCTGGCAGGTTCGGGGTGTCAACCAGACGACGATGATAGCCCCGGAGTCAGCCCCTCTCCCGAGCCTGCGGCCACGGCTCCCATTCTGAACACCGATCCGGAACAGATCGACTTCGGGTCAGTGGAAGTCGGGGCCACCGCCACGGCGACTCTGACCATCTCCAATGATGGGAATGCCAAGTTGGTCGTCGAACTGGCCCTGACCGAGGGCACCGCCTTCTCGCTCCAGAGCGATCCCGGTCCGCTCTACGTGGATCCTGGCACACACACCGAGGTGGTGGTCCTGTTCGCTCCTTCGGACACCGGCGACCAGGAGGGTACGCTGCGAATCGAGTCGAACGACGAATCCCGGCCCGAGGTTTTCGTTCCGCTCTCGGGCACAGCGGTTCCCCCGGACCGGGACGAGGACGGCTTTCCTGGAGACGAAGACTGCGACGATGAGGACCCCGGTATCTACCCGGGCGCTGAGGAGGTGTGCGACGGTCTCGACAACGACTGCGACGGGGACGTGGACGAGGACCTGCTCATCATCGCCTATGCCGACGAGGACGGCGACGGGTACGGCGACCCAGATACAGGGCAATTCACCTGTACCCTGGATTCTGGAACTGTGGACAACGGCGACGACTGTGATGACACCGACCCGGCGGTCCATCCGGGCGCTGACGAGATCTGTGATGGGCTCGACAACGATTGTGACGGCGCGGTCGACGACGCCGACACGGTCTATCCGACGCCGGCCGATCTGCCGCCTCCTCAAGGGGCGAGCACCTGGTACCGGGACGAGGACGGCGATGGCTACGGTGTGATCGACGACACGGTTTCCGCCTGCGAACCACCTCCGGGATATGCAGCCCTGCCAGGCGATTGCAACGACACGGACCCCCGCTTCCACCCGGGCGCAGACGAAAGTGATTGCACCGACCTCAACGACTACAACTGCGACGGTTCCGTGAGCTATGCCGACGCGGACGGGGATGGTTACGCAGCATGCGAAGAATGCGACGACGCCAACGCCACCGTCTATCCCGGCGCGGACGAGATCTGCGACGGCCTCGACAACGACTGCGACACCGAGGTGGACGAGGGACTCACCACGCCCTTCTACCAGGACGCCGACGGGGACGGGTTCGGCAACCCCGACGCTGTCACAGAGGCCTGCGCCCTTCCGGAGGGCCACGCGACGAACCCGGACGACTGCGACGACCAGGACGCCACCGTCTACCCGATGGCCGACGAGATCTGCGACGGCAAGGACAACGACTGCGACGGGGCCGTGGACGACGAGGATACCGTTTACCCGACCCCGCAGGATGCTCCGGTCCCCAACGAAGCCCCGGAGTGGTACCGGGATTCCGACGGCGATGGATACGGCAGCGACGACGACATCGTGGTGGCGTGCTCGGCCCCTGACGGGTACGTGGCCCAGGGCGGAGATTGCAACGACGAGGACCCCAGGTTCCACCCCAACGCAATCGAGGATGATTGCTCCGACCCCAACGACTACAACTGCGACGGCTCGGTCGCCTACGCCGACGAGGACCAGGACGGATTCCTGGCCTGCGTGGCCGAGGGAGCCCCCGACTGCAACGACCAGGACGCCACCGTCTACCCCGGGGCCGAGGAGGTCTGCGACGAACAGGACAACGACTGCGACGGCTCGGTCGACGAGGAAGTGACCCTCGAGTTCTATCTCGATGCCGACGGGGACGGGTTCGGAGACCCGGCCGTTACCGTGCAAGCCTGCTCCGCTCCGGACGGATACGTGGAGAACTCCGCCGATTGCAACGACGCTGAACCGACCGCGTTCCCCACCGCGAACGAAATCTGCGACGGCATCGACAACGACTGCGACCTCGAGGTGGACGAGCCAGACGCCCTTGACGCACCTTCCTGGTTCCAGGACTCGGACGGAGATGGATATGGAACCGAGGACACGGTGGTGGTGGCCTGTACCGCTCCCGAGGGCTTTGCTCCAACCGCCGGTGACTGCAACGATGCCGACCCCCGATTCCACCCCGGTGCCACCGAGGACGATTGCACCGACCCCAACGACTACAACTGCGACGGTTCTGTGGCCTACGCAGATGAGGACGCGGACGGTATCCCCGCCTGCGAGGACTGCAACGACTCCGAACCCTCCGCCTACCCGGGGGCCGAGGAGGTCTGCGACGGCATGGACAATGACTGCGACGGCGCAATCGACGAGGAGGTGACCATCGAGTTCTATCCCGACACGGATGGTGATGGCTTCGGCGCCCCCGGCTCCCCCACCACCGCCTGCTCCGCTCCCGAAGGATACGTAACAGACAACACCGATTGCGACGATCAGGACGGGGACGTCAACCCGGCGGCTCTGGAGGCCTGCAACAACAAGGACGACGACTGCGACGGGGATACCGACGAACCCGGCGCCGAGGGGTGCGCCACGATCTACCACGACAACGACGGAGACACCTACGGAGGGGAAACCTCGAGCTGCGAGTGCGAAAGCAAACTCGGGTGGGTCTCGCGCGGCGGCGACTGCAACGACGACGACGCCGGTATCTCTCCGGATGCCCGCGAGAAGTGCAACGGCGTCGATGACAACTGCGACGGAGAGGTGGACGAACCGGACGCCCAGGGTTGCGACCGCTACTGGGCCGACGAGGATCAGGACGGGTTCGGCAACCCGGCCGACTACGCCTGCCTGTGCGAACCAACCGGGGTCTACACGGCGACCAACGCCACCGACTGCCTCGACTCGGACGCCACGGTCTACCCGAACGGCCCCGAAGTGTGCGATGAGAAGGACAACAACTGCAACGGGCAGACGGACGAGGGTGTCAAGACCACCTTCTACCTGGACAATGACGGCGACGGTTTCGGGGCACTCTACAATTCCCGTGAGGCCTGCTCCGCTCCAGACGGCTATGTGGCCCAGGGAGGAGACTGCAACGACTACAACGCCGAAATCAGCCCCACCTCTCCCGAGCAATGCGACAACATCGACAACAACTGCAACGGCCAGGTGGATGAAAACTTGCCCGAAGTGCTCGTCTACAAGGACAACGACGGCGACGGACACGGCGCATCCGGTATCCCCGGGGTCGAGTCCTGCCTCTACGACCAGGACGGCGACGGCGTGGGCGAATCCCCCCCGCTCACCTACTCCCTGACCGCCGATGACTGCGACGACTCCGACGTCACCATCTACACCGGCGCCACCGAGACGTGCGACGGCAAGGACAACGACTGCGACGGCAACGTGGACCCGCTCTGTTACGAACTGTGCGACGGCGACTGGCCGTTCCGACTCGACTACAGCTACGGAAAACCTTCCGCCATCATCGCAACAGACCTCAACGGAGACGGCATGTTCGAAATCCTCGTCCAGGACAACTTTGGTTTCGCCATCCTGTCGTCGGAAGGAACGCCCTACTACGACTACTCCGCCGCCAACCACAACTACTCCAGAGGGCGGGTCGTGCTGGCCGATATCGATACCTATGACCAGTTCAACGCGGATACCCAGTGGATCGAAGTCCTCACTGGAAACGGGAGCCATCCCACGTTCTACAAGCTGAACGCAGACAAGACCGTCTCGGTGTTCCAGAGCAGCGACGGGGTCTATGACGCCAGCCGGTTCATGGCTGCTGACGTGAATCTGGACGGCCAGATCGAATTCTACACCACTTCCTGGTGCCACGGGTCCCAGGGGGTGCGGATGTTCCGCTTCGACCGCGGTTCGGGCACCATCCAGCACGTGAACGACATCGCAGACCCTGAAGACACATGTGAATACACGGCGGGACGCACCCTGACCGACCTGGACGGGGACGGCATCCCCGAAATCGTGTTCGGCAACGGCTACGGCCAGGCCACTTCACCGGGCGTCTGGGGTGGACACGTCTACGCCTTCGCCCTGAACGACGGCGGGACCCTGAGCTACGATCTGTTCTGCTCCGGAGGCTCCTGTTTCCAGACGGACATTCCGGACTACTACCCCGGCGCAGTCTACGACCTGTTCCGCGTCGGAGACGAGGTCCAGGTCTATGCGATCTACTTCGAGACCGCCGAACCCAACGTGGCGAACCCTTCCACCGGCCGCTACTGGGCCTTCGACATCAGCGGCCAGGCACTCGAGGACTCTCCTGCCTCCTCACAGCCCCCCGGCTGGTATCCGACCGACGTGAACGACGATGGACAGGTGGAATCGAGCGGGGCGATGCTGTACCTCGGACTGTGGGACGTGAACGGAGACGGCTTCCCGGACCGACTCTACTCGTCCGGTTCGGAACTCCGCATCGCCCTGTGGGACGAGGAGCATGGCACCTTCGAGGAGCACACTCCTTCCCGCTTCGTGGTCTCCGGGGTGGGCGTCTCCCTCTACGCCGCCTGGGACATCGACGGGGACGGCCGGATCAATGTCCTGTCCGGGGACGACAACGGCAACGTCTACTGCCACAGCCTGGGTCAGGGAACCTGGAACAAGGCTGCCAGCCTGCCGCCCCACTTCCCGGCTTACCTGCGCACCTATCAATGGGACAATTACGAGCCCAACGAGGGCCAGGACATCGACGGGGACGGCGTGCCTGACCGCTTCATCCGGGTGGCGTCGGCCCTCACCAAGAAAGGAAACTTCTACAGCTACCTCTCCCATCCGGACGACCTGGATTTCTACCTCGTCGACGCAAGCTGGTCCGGAAACATCTGCCTGACCGCCCCTCGAGGCCGCCGCTACACCCTGGATGTCTACTCTTACTATGACCGATGGGACAACACTTCCCACGACCCCACTCCCGACGGACTCCGCGACGGGCTCATCTGGAGCACAACCACCTCCGCCGGCGGGACCGCTTGCTTCCACGGGTCCTATGTGGTGCCCTACCGATACGGAGAGTACCGGTTTGTCATCGGGATATCGTCCGAGGAAGGATACTCACCCTACTGGCCCTACTGGATCTCGGCCCCCAAGTAGTCCACGGCGACCGGGGTCTCAGGCATTGGCCTGCGGGGTCGAGGTGGGACCGGTTCGGGGCTCACTCGGCAGGGACACCGGCACTTCCGGAGCCGCGGGCTCGTCGGAAAGCGCCTCGGCCAGAGCCTCGCGCATCTCCCGCACGAACACGAACTCGATCGCTTCCTTGGTCCCCTCGGGCAAGTCGCGCAGGTCGTGCTCGTTCTGCGCCGGCAGGATGACCCGGTGGACCCCCCCTCGATGGGCAGCCAAAACCTTCTCCTTGACCCCACCCACCGGCAAAATGTCTCCCCGCAAGGTCACCTCACCGGTCATGGCCACGTCACTCCGCACCGGCCGCTCCGTCAGCAAGGAGGTCAACGCTGTGAAAATGGTGACCCCTGCAGACGGGCCGTCCTTGGGAACCGCACCGGCAGGAAAATGAATGTGGATGTCCTCGTGCTCGAGGAAGTCTTCCGGCACGCCCAGTTCCTTGGCGTGGGTTCGGACATAGGACAGCGCTGCCTGGGCCGATTCCTTCATCACGTCCCCGAGATGTCCGGTCAGGCTCAACTGCCCTTTCCCCGGCATCCGCGTCGACTCGATGAACAGCAGGTCCCCTCCCACCGGAGTCCACGCCAGCCCGGTCGCCACTCCAGGCCTTCTCGTCCGCATCGCCAGCTCGGTGTGATACTTCGGGGTTCCCAGTACCTCCACCAAGGCATCCTCGTCCAACTCGAACACGTCCACCTCAGAACGGCTGATCTCCAGCGCTGCCGCCCGGCATATGGCGGCCAACTGCTGCTCGAGCCTCCGAACTCCTGCTTCACGGGTGTAGCGCTCGATAACCTGGGCCAAAATCTCGTCAGACACCACCACCTGCTCATCACGCAGACCTACCGTCTTGATCTGCTTCGGCAACAGGTGACGCCGGGCGATGGCCAGCTTCTCGAACGGTGCGTAGCTGGGCACCTCGATGATCTCCATCCGGTCACGAAGCGCAGGGGGAATCGTGTCGGTCTGATTCGCCGTGGCGATGAACATCACCCGCGACAGGTCGAACGGGACCTCGAGGTAGTGGTCCGAGAACGTGTGATTTTGCTCCGGGTCGAGCACCTCGAGAAGAGCTGCGCCCGGGTCTCCCTGCAGCGAAACGCCGAGCTTGTCGATTTCGTCCAGGAGAAACACGGGGTTCCGGGTCCCTGCTTTCTTCAACCCGGCGATGATCCGACCGGGCATGGCACCCACGTAGGTACGACGATGTCCCCGGATCTCGGCCTCATCCCGAACGCCACCCAGGGACACACGAACGAACTTGCGACCAATCGCGGACGCGATGGCCGTCCCCAGGGAAGTCTTTCCAACCCCCGGCGGACCGACCAGGCACAAAATGGGTCCTTTGTTGTCAGGATTCAGCTTCCGGATCGCCAGGAACTCCAGAACCCGACGTTTCACCTTGCTCATGCCGTAGTGGCCATCCTCGAGGATCCGCTCGGCCTCCTCCAAATCGATGTGATCCTCGGTCAAGGTGTTCCACGGAAGCTCCACGATCCACTCGAGGTAGGTTCTGGCCACATGGTAGTCCGCCTGCTGCGGGTTCATCCGTTTGAGACGATCCAGTTCCCGCTTGACGACCTTCTGTGCCTCCTCGGGCAGATTCAGTGCATCGAGCGCAGATTCCAGCTCCTCGAGTTCGTCTGGTGTATCGTTTTCACCCAGTTGATCCTGAATCACCTTCAACTGGTGCCTCAGGATGGCTTCCCGTTGATTCTTGTTCAGCTCCGCCCGCACCTGGGCGTTGATCTTTTTCCGCACCTCGATGGTCTCCCGGTGCAGGTTGAGTCCCACCAGGGTGTGGTTGAGCCGTTTCGGGATGTCGAGGGTGAGCAAGGTTTCCAGCCGCTGATTGTTGGAAAAATCGAGGTTGGCCGCGATCAGGTCCGCCAACAGGCCGGGATCGGAGACATCGTCCAGCATCTCGGCCACCCCGCTGGGAAGTTCGGGCAACAATTCAATCAGCTTGCGAAAGTCCTCCTTGACCGCCCGCACCAGTTCCCGCGCCTCGATACTGTCCTTGCCGGCTTCCTCCGGCTTCGAGACCCGGGCCTTCCAGAAAGGCTCCGATTGCACCAGGCGGTCGATCCGGAACCGGGCCAACCCGTGCACGATGATCCGAAATGTTTCTGCGCTCACCTGCTGGATCTTGATGATACGCCCCACGGTACCCAGTTCGTGCAAGTCCTCGAACCGGGGGTCCTCCACCTCGGGGGACTTCTGCGTGGCAATCCCCACCGGGGTGCTCTTGGCGTCGATGGCCTTCAACAGTTCCAGTGTCTTGGTACGCCCCGCCGTGATGGGCAACACGCCACCGGGAAGCAAGATGGCGTTCCGCAATGGAATGATCCCGAGTTCTTCGGGGTACTCGTGCTCGGCGATTTCACGAAACCAGGCCAGAAGCTCTGGTTGAGGTTTTGCTGATTTCGACATGTCAACTCCTCAGAGGAGGTTTCTTCGATGGCCCGGGTTGTCCCGCTGCAGGCACCCGCCGGTCGATTCGCAGGCATGCAGGCATGAGGTCCGCTCCAACATGGTCCTACTAACTCTACTTCCCTGCCTGGACAACGTCACCTCTGTTTCTTCACCCTCAACGTGCACACCACCGATCCGAAGGTCAAGGCAAACGCCCAATTCGTACCGCTATCAACGGAAACACTCGGCCGGTCCCGGCCATTCCAGGAATCTTCCCGGCCCTGCTCCCCTGGTATCGACTCAATCCACCGCAGCCTGGAGAAAAACATGGTACCGAAATAGAGCGAACCGCTCCGGAACGCCACGCCGGTGGGCCGCGAACGCCGCCCTGCCTGGGACCGTGCGCCGACCGGGGTTGCAACCGCCCCGGTCCCGTGGTAGGGTGAATTTCTTCGAGTCGGGTGGTGCGAATGGAGATTACCTGCGAGCAGTGTGGTACCGTGTTCTCCGTGGATCCGGATGCGGTCGCAGTCGGGACTCGAGAAGTGGTTTGCCCGGGCTGCTTTCAGTTTCACACCTTGCCTGCGACCGAGGAGAGCGGAGGAGAGGACCCGGAATCCGGGCCATCCGAGACCGCGATATCCCAGATCGGGAACACCGGAATCGCCGATCGCCTCCGGGATGGGTTTACACTCACGTTTGAAGTGCGTCATCCGGAGTGGTCGAGTGTGCGTGAGCTGAATCCCTACGAGATCCAGCAATGCATTTACGACGGAGAGTTTGACGGCCAGGAGGAATATCGGGAAAAGGCGGGCCGCTGGTTTCCGATTGGAGACCACCCGCGTTTCGCGCTGACATTCCAACTTGTGGGCGTGACACTGGCGAGCACGACGGCTGAACCGGCAGAGGCGGCGCAACGCAAGTTCGTGGGGTGGAAAAGTGCCACCCAGGCCAGGCCGGGGATGACGCCGGTCCAGCCTTCGCGGGCCGTGGAGCCGACTCCGGAAACCGACTTGGAGCCGACTCCGGCGCTGAAATCCCGGAAATGGGTGTGGTTCATCGGTGCGGGCGTGGCCCTCGTTGCGGCGGGCACGCTCCTCGCCATTCTCCTGTAAGTGCACCTCACCGACCATCCGGGCAGAAGTGCCCGGCCAGGCGCGACCCCTACGTTGCCCTGGAAAACTGGCCATGATATGAAAATGGAATGCCCGGTCCGTGACCCGGACAATCCCACCAGCCCGGACATGCCAACCGGGGCTGGTCGCTGGTTGCTGCTGCGAGGAGTCCCGTGCGCGTCGTTCTCATCAACCCTCCCCTCGATGCCGTGCTCGCTCGAGGCGAGATCACCCCGGTCACCTCCTACCTTTTCCACAACTCCGCCCCGCTCGGCCTCCTCTACCTGGCGGCCATGCTCGAGCAGGCGCACCACTCGGTGCTGGTCATCGACGCCGCTGCGGAAAGGCTGAACGTCCGGCAGACGGTCCTGAGGGTGCAACGATTCAGGCCGGATGTCGTGGGGATCACATCCACCACGGTGGGATTCGACGACGCCCGGGCACTGGCTGCCGAGTGCAAACGCGCCATGCCCCAGATCCCGATCGTCCTGGGCGGCCCTCACTGCTCGCTCCTTCCAGAAGAGGCGATGACCGACACGGCATTCGACTATGGCTTCGTCGGTGAGGCAGAGGACGCAATCCTCGAGATCTGCGACATGGTCGCGGGGAAACGGCCGGTGGACTCGGTGCCCGGGTTGGTGCACCGCACGGACCACGGGATCGCATTCAACCGACCTCGACCGGAGATCGAGAATCTGGACCGGCTCCCCTTTCCGGCCAGACACCTCCTCTCCCCCCACCTCTACCGCCCCGTGCCCATCGACCAGCATGGGCTGCCCAAGTTCTCCATCATCTCGTCTCGAGGTTGTCCTCACGCATGCGTCTACTGCCAGAAGACCCGGTCCGGATACCGAAGTTTCTCCACGGGATACATCGTGGATGAGATGGAAATGCTGGTCGACTCGTTCGGCGCCAAGGACATCGCCTTCGTCGACTCCCTGTTCGCTCGCTCCCACGAAAGGGTAGAAGCTCTGTGCGACGAAATCCTCGCTCGCCCCGGCCTGAAAGAACGGGTAAGCTGGACCTGCTCGGCACGGATCGGGTGCGTGGACAAACCACTCCTGGCCAAGATGAAGCAGGCCGGATGCTGGCGGGTGCGGTTCGGGCTGGAGAGTGGAAACGACGAGGTGCTCCGGTTCATCCGCAAGGGTACGACCAAAAAGGAGATCGCTCAGGTCATCCGCTGGGCCGACGAAGTCGGACTGCGCCCCAAGGCGTTCTTCATGATCGGACATCTCAAGGACACTCGAGAGTCCATCGAGGAAACGATCGCCTTTGCCAAGTCCATTCCTCTCATGGACATCACTGTGCAGATCAACACGATCCTGCCCAAGACCCCTCAGGAGACGATCTGGAAACGCGAGGGGAGTCGGTACGGTCGCATCGTGTCCGACCGGGCAGGGGACAAGTCCTTCTGGCAGCCCACGTTCGTACCTCACGGAATGAGCGCCGACGACCTGGTTCGGTACCACCGGCGGTTCTACCGAGAATTTTACCTCAGACCCGAGACACTTTGGCGCCACCTCAAGGCGATCGAGAGCCTCTCGGACGTGACCAAGTACCTCAAGGCGGCTCACCTGTCACTGTTTCTGATCATGCCGCCCAGGACATCGACGGCCAGGGAGCAAGAAGGCGGGACTTGAACGCGGAAGTTCCTGGGGTCACCGGCTGCGCGGCGCGTCCCGATCGGCATGGCGCGGGGTCCGGGTCGTCTCTCGAGCCGCACTGGTGTCCGCGGACCGATCCTTTACCCGCGTCTCCTGGTTCTGGAGCACCTCGATGATCTTCTGCACGATGTCCGAATGCCAACTCCACGTCCCCGCAACGGCCGACGACGGAAGCAACAAAAGCGAACATGCCACGATGATCCCAAACGCACGATTCATGAATTCCTCCTCCTGTCCTACCCTCTTGAGAATTGTGTCACGGTGTTTCTTCCGACGGTGAGGTTGACTCCTCCGCCGCCCCTGGCGCCGATAGAATCCCCGCCACCAGAAGTGAGGCAAACGTCACTCGAGGCTCCCGCTCATCCGGGTCGTCCCGCAACGTGTCCTCGACAGCCTGAATGATCCGCTTCACCTGGTACTGCCGCACGTCCCGCATGGCTTCCACGAAATGTCGGGCAAGAACCGAAGCCTTGGAAAGCCCGAACCGCGCGCCCGCATCCCCTCTGAGATACGACATCGCAATCGGCAACAACACCTCACTGTGCTTCTCCAACAACGCCACCCGATCCTGCTCGTTCGAGACCGAATGACTCAGATTCCGGGAAGAGACTCGGAAATGCACCACCCCGCCATTCTCCCCCGGCACTTCCTCCAGAAACCCCATCTTCTCGTACAACCGCAGGCACGGCTCAAGCTCCGCTCCATTGATCTTCCACCCCAAGGGCTTCAGCGCGCGCGCACACTGCCCCGCCGTCGCTGTCTTCGGATACAGTTCCTGGAAATAGTTGACCACGTCGATCAACAAACTCTGACTCCCCGACTGGGCTTCCCCGGCATCCCGTCGCGCCTTCACGGCATCCTCGAGCTGCCGATATACCCAGCGGTCACTCTTCCCAAAATGGCGCGCCAGCACCTCCTTCGGCGCCTGGTAGCGCCGGGCCACAAACTCCACTATCCCCCTCTTGACCGCCCGAACATAGTCGTCCACTTCCCCCGTCTTTGCGACCGCAGGAACGAGCACGGCCATCGTCAGACTCTCGAGGGCTTGCCTGGTCAGATCAAGCATGGATCCACCTCTCAGCAAACTCTTGGACCTCTCTCGACAATCGGAAAACGCAGACGTCCCCCAGGTCGGGTCAGTCGCTCGACATTGTTGCCAGGAAAACGAATGGACCAGAAGGCGCGACCAGATTGCGGCAACGGCAGGATGACTTCGCAGCTACAGACGGCGACCACTCAGCACACGGTTCGAATGACCCAACATCGACTGCTTGCTGCTCATGCTAGCACGACCACACACCCGTGGCAAGAAAAAAACGACAGAAATCTGGAAAATTTTTTCATAGGCAACTTCATGTGCCATGTTTGACGCTTTTTTCTTCTTTGTATTCCACGTGTTCAGATCATCCAGAGATCAGTCGAACGGCAGCGCGCGCCTTTTTGGTAAACTCCGCCCAGCTTGCCAAACTCATCATGTTGCGAATCAACACCTTGGGACGAAAATAGAAACGGCGGTAGGCGATCTCCAGCATCTCGGCCAGTTCCCCGGCCTCAAAATACTCGTCCCACACCGGCGGCACGAACTCCGAACTCGGTGCCTCGATGAACCGCTGCCAGGGCTCCTCGGAAAGGACCCCGCGCGCCACCCCCTGCTCGAACAGCGTCGTCCTGGGAAAGGGGGTGAGGATGTTGTACATCACGAAATCGGGATCGAGTTCGATGGAGAAGTCGATGGTCTGCATCACGTCGGCTCGGGTGCGCTCGGCCGGGGTCCCGATCATGAAGTAGGCAACGGTCCGGATGCCCACCTCCCGACAAAGCCTGAACGCTTCCTGAACCTCGGCCACGGTGACGTCCTTCTGGAGCAACGCCAACGCCTCGTCCGTGCTCTGCTCGACCCCCACCTGGAGTCGCACACAGCCCGCCCGCTTCATGAGCCGAAGCAGGTCCCGCCTGATCCCGTTGGCCCGAAACCGGGCGGTCCACCGGAAGGTCAATCCACGTCGGAGTATCTCTTCGGACAGCTCCCAGACGCGCTCGTTCGTGATGTTGAATGTGTCGTCGACGAAATAGATCTCGCGGATACCCAGCTTGAGCTTGTCCTCGATCTCATCACAGATCCGGGCGGCGCTCATGCTCCGAAACCGGTCCCGCGGAGTGTTGCAAAACGTGCACCGATAGGGGCAGCCGCGACTGGTTACGATGGTCGTGAACAGCCCGCCCCCGCCGAGCAGGTCGTAGTACCGCGCGTGATCGATGGCGGAAAGGTCCAGGATCGGATAGTCGTCGAGCACGTCCGAGAGCCTGGGCGCCTGCACGGTGTCTTCCGGTCGGGTGACCCCGGCCACGGCGACTCCGGGCAGGCCCTCGAGGGACTCACCCCGGGCCAGGGCATCCAGCACTGGCGGCAAGGTGGCCTGACCCTCGCCCCGAACGGCGGCATCCACACCAGGCAGCGCCGCAGCCTCGAGAGGAAAATCATTGACGTGAGGGCCGCCCAGCAGGACATGAGGGACTCCTGCGGACCGGGCTGCAGAGACCGTCTTCACCACATCGACCAGCCCCAGGGTGTAGGCGGAGATTCCCACCACGTCCGGAGCGTGGGCTTCGATGGCGCGCTGGAGGGCGGGATAGGACATGTTGTCGAGCAAACCATCCAGCACCTCGACCTGGTGACCGGTATGACGCACGAGAAAGGTATGGATCGCCACCAGGGAAAGGGGCGGATAGGAGACGTTCTCCTGCCGGACCGCGGCCGGAACCTCGGCCTCGACCGCATGGTGCGCCGGGGGCCTGATCAACAACACCTTCATCTTCCACTCCCGAAATCCCGCTTTCCGTACGCCACACCCGCTTCCTCTCCCTCCCAATTCTAGTTCTGGAAACGCACCCGGTCAATCGGCCACGCGCGAGGACCCTCCTTGCCCCCTGGTTCGGTTGGCCTCGGCAAGCTTCTCAATCCCGGCAAGATTCTCCACCCAGTAGAGCTTGGCGCCACGATAGATCCCTCGAGTCATCTTGGAAAGCATCTTGCCCGGACCCACTTCGACAAAGTGCCGAACCCCTCGCTCCTTCAAGCCCAGTACCAGCTCATACCACCGGACGCACGAAGAGATCTGGTAGGCCACTTCCTGCCGTAGTTCCTTGGGACTGACCAGGTCGTCAAGCACGATACAGCTCAGGATCGGACAGAACGGCCGATGAAACTCGATGTCCTCGAGCCACAATCGAAACTCCCGCGCAGCATCGAGCACCAGTCGGGAATGATAGGGCAGATCGAACCCCAACGGCCGCACCTCAAAGGCACCTTCGGAACGCGCCAACGGCACAAACTTGTCAATCGCCGACTTCTCCCCAGCCACCAGACAATGGCGCTGACCGTTGATGTTCGAAATCTGGATGATCCCGTGCGGCCGAACCATGTCACACAGGGCCTGCACCTCCTCCTGGGTGAGCCCCACCACCCCAACCATGTCCCCTTCCACACCCTGCGTCTCCTCCCGCATCAGCCGGTACGAATGGTGCAGACACCGCAACGTATCGGAAAACGTCAGAGCCCCCGTCGCGGCCAGGGCAGAATAGATCCCCATGCTGTACCCTGCCACATAGGAAGGGGTCAGTCCCATCTGGAGCAGATACTTCGAATAGGCATAGCCATAGGTGGTCAGAGCAGTCATTCCCTTCAGGTCGTCGCTCATGTCCTCTTCCGGACCCGACTCCCAGAGACGCCGAACATCCAGACCCGTCACCTCACGGGCCTCGGCAAAGACCTCTTCCACCTCCGGATAGCGCTCGATCAGCTCGACGCCCATCCCAATGTATTGAAAACCCACTCCTGGGTATACGAATGCGTGCTTCAAGTCGTCATGGTCAGACATGGAGCCTTCCGTCCGTCATGTGAATGATCCTCCTGGCCCGTTCGACGATCCGCTGATCATGGGTGGAGAAAAGAAAGGTCGTTCCTTTCTCCAGGTTGAGTTCCAACATCAGGTCGATGATGGACAGCGCCGTCCGGGTGTCCAGGTTGGCGGTGGGCTCATCGGCCAACACCAGCCGGGGCATGGTGACGAGTGCACGTGCCACCGCCACCCGTTGCTTCTGGCCGCCCGAAAGCTCGTCCGGCCGGTGCTTCCAGTACTGCTCCAGGCCGACTTCTTTCAGCAGCCCCATGATGTGTTCCCTCCGTTCTGCGGGAGACATGGGGCGGGGATTGACCAGCAGGGGAAACTCGACGTTTTCGTAGCAGCTCAAGATCGGGATCAGGTTGAAGCTCTGGAATACAAAACCTATCTTGTGGTTACGCAACTCAGCAAGATCATCAAAGTCCCGTGCGTCCACCTCCTCCCCATCGAAGAAATAACGTCCTTCCGTGGGTCGGTCCAGGCAACCGATGATGTTCAGCAAGGTGGTCTTCCCAGACCCCGAGGGGCCGGACACGACCGTGAACTCGCCTCGATCGACCTCGAGGTTCACCTCACGCAACGCATCGATGACATCTGCTCCAATGTAGTATTTCTTGGAGACATTCTCAAGCCGCAGGAGTTTCGTGGCTTCCGCCCCTGCCGGCTCGTTGTCCCGTTCATCTTCCTGCGGTCGTGGTGCTCGAGACATGGTTTGCTGCCCTCAGAAACGTGCCGTCAACCTCAGGTTGCCTGAAAACCTGGCTGGATAGACGCCCACCTGCGCGTCGGGGCGGCCCAGGAACATCATGACGCCTGCCAGGAACGCGACGGATCCCGGGCCGCGCTGCCCCTTGCTCATCCAGAAGTTTGCCGAAGGATACACGATAATGCTCCCGTCGTCGATGTTGCAAACGGCCGTGACCCGGGGTTCGACGAGATCCCACATTTCGGACTTGAGGAAGGTTACCGCCAGATAGTGGACCCTGGGATTCGGTTCCTGATACAGGAAAGGCGCCGAGGAGATCATCTCCACCCAGGATTGAGCGACCTCCTCGTCCATCACGCTGTCTTCCAGGGACAGTTCCGAGGCGACATGAGGCAACTGCTCCTCCAGATAGGTTGTGAGGTCCCGATACAGATCATATTCCTCCCGGTCATAGCCGGCGCCATGGTACCGATACTCGAGTAGCAAGAATGACCCGTCGTCGAACGAGCGTCGAAGGCCGAGGACCAGGTCGGGATAGAGGGGACAGTCCCCGGTTTCTAGGCACCGCGTCATGTCGAATTGACCTACCTGGTAGGGAGCGGCGGTTCCCTGTCCATCCAGTGTCGAACCCGGGACCTGCTGCACGAGCCAGGTTGGGCGGCCTCGCTGAACGAGCGCTTCCAGATGTGCCTCCACCTCACCGAAGTACCGGGAGAACGAGGCCCCACCATACCATCGGCCTCGATCCTGGTAGGCGACCAGATTGAGGTCGCTCGAGAACACGTTGAGATAGGCTCGAGCCGCGAACAGTCCCTGGTCGAAATCCCACGTCGCCGGCAAACCGCGGGGATTTTCTTCCACCCAGGGACGGTAGAGCAGCGTCAGCCCGACCTGGTAGAACCGGGTCAGGTCCACCACCGCAGTGTAGGCGCCCTCCCGCAACAACGAGGGCTCGAACGGATTGAACGGGGGATTGACCACATCCATCGGCGCCCAGGTGAAGGCGCTGCCCCAGGTGACCCTGCGCTTCCCCAGGGTAAGGGATACCCAGTCAGGCACATCGACCGACAGGTACAGTTCGTTCACTTGAAGGCGCTGCGGTCCTGGGCGTTCACTTGCGCTCCCTCCCACACCGGGAATCGGGACACCCTTCTGATACGAAAGTTCCATGGTGGGGTCCACGACGCCGACAGCCACCAGCAGGTCCTGGGCCTGCTCGAAAATGGACTGGGGAATCTGCTCCGTGTCAAAAATCACCGATGTGTCCGTGTAGGCCGAGAACCACGGAACAGGGTCCCAGGTGAGTTCCAGGTTCGCCTCGGCATAGGCCTCCCGGTCCGAAGAAGACACAAGCCCGAACGCGGTGTAGGGCGAACCTCGAGGCAGCCAGGCGCCCAGCACCTCGTCATACCCGTAATAGAGGTTGGGCTTTCGATAAAAGAATTCACAGCGAAAGTAGCCGCCGCTGGTCAGGACCGGACGCCCTTCCATTCCCAGCCCGATACGGTCATCTCCGTCTCCACCCCCCAACATGTTCGGCGGAGAAGCCCCCACCTCGGCAGGCACCAGGACACCGAGTATTCCCACGGCCAAAAACAGGCACGGTCCCAGAACGTTCTGTCGCGCCCTGCTCGAGAACATCTCCCTTGGCCTCCGGTCCCAACGTCCCACCCGGTCCGCTGAGACCACGCCGGCTCAAATGGACCTGAGCGCAGTCGCCGGATCCATCCTCGAGGCCCGCCAGGCCGGATAGATGGCGGCCACCACCGCGGCACTCAGCGCAACACCGATCACCACCAGCAGGTACCCGGGATCGATGCTCGGATGAATGTGCGTGCCCCGAAAGTTGCCAATGGCGGGAAGCGGCATCCCGGTACGCTCCAGCACTGCCACCACCCCGGCCCCCAGCACGACCCCGGCCACCGCACCCACGGCGCTCAAGATGAGCGACTCGAGGAAAAACAGCGCCAGAATCCGGTTCCGCTTCACACCGATTGCCATCAGCGTGCCGATTTCCCGGGTGCGCTCGAACACCGACAGCAACATCGTGTTCACGATTCCCGCCACCATGATCACAAACAGCACTGCGATGATATAGGCTAGCACCTGGTCCTGAATCTCGTTCGCCGACACATAGAATTGCCCCACATCCATCCAGGTGTTGGGCTCGAGGTCCAACTCGTTCCCTCCCGCATCGAGACGCGCGCGCAACGCTTCACACACCGGCTCCACATCGCGCTGGTCCTCCACATCGATCACCACCTCGGTCACGTCGTGGTCCATGTAGAGCAGTTTCTGCGCCGCGGGCAATGGCATGTGGATGACCCGGTTGCCCACCCCCGGAATCTTGAATTCCGCCACCCCCACCACCGTCACGTCCATTCCACTGATACCACCGGGCCGCGGAGTGACCAGGAGGGTCAATTCCGAACCCACCTCGGCGCCAAGAGACCGGGCCAGGGCCTTTCCAATCACCACACCTCGAGGCGCGTCCGGACGCAAGGCCGTGCCCCCGGGAAGGACGTTGCGCCGATTCCGGGGACACACCCGGTACTCGTTCTCCGGATCCACCCCCATCCCCACAAACAGGGTCGTGTCCTCCCCGTTGCTCACCATGCCGGTGAACAAAATCCGCCCCGCATAGGCCCGAACCCCATCGACGCCGTCCAGCAGACGCTCCACGCGCTCCCCCAGTTCGAACGACCGGTCCAGGGGAAACGCCTCCACCGCTTCCAGGTACCCGGCACGGTGCAACTGCACATCCCCCGCCTGGGTCTCCGTGAAGGCGGCTATCATCCCGTTCTGCAACCCATTCAGGATGCCTCGGGCCATGATGATGAAAAAGCAGCCAATGAGGACAGCTAGGGCCGTGATGAGGGAGCGCCGGGTGTTGCGCACCACGTTCCGGGCGGAAATACGAATCAGGCTGCGGATCATCCCCACATCCCCTCGAGCGGCACGCCGACGCCCAGGCTCGACGACAGCAACAGACAGGGACCACGCCCCGGCGTCACCCTCACGCCAAACAACGCCCCGAAAAGGGATCGGAGACCGCGCACCGCGCCGACCAGGTCGCCCAGCCTACGCGCCACCATCCCCGGAGGACAGCCTGTACTGGATATAGTCGACCAGCATGCCGAGGGAGTACAGGTACGAACGGGGATCAGGACCGTTGAGCTTCGCAGCATCGAGATACGGGAACTGCTTGAGCGTCTCCAATCCCTGCTCGGTAAACTTGCCGTCCTTCCAGTTCCCGTTCTCCGGGTCGAAGAACTCTCGATCCGTGAAGATCGTCTCGTTCGGGATCTCAATCCCAAACTCTGTCTCACAGTTGAAAATGATGTCTATGAAATCGATCGACTCGACACCGAGGTCGTCGTACAACTGACTCTCCTCGTTGACCTGGCTCTTGTCGGTCAGCGTGACCTGGACCACGACATCGATGACTCTCGAGACAATCTCCGAACGCGGGATCATACTATTCCTCCTCGGGCGCGTGCGTCGATTTGAACGCCTTTTCCCAAAGTTCCGCGAAAAACGTTCGTTCCATCTCCAGGCCGGCGGCCATGGGCACCTGTGATGCGGCGCGTGTGGCGCGGATCGCGTGGTGCAGGGCCCGTCGGTTCTTTGCGAGCAGTTTGCGCGCCAGAGCCATCGCTTCCGGAACCACCTGCTTGCGGGGCACGACCTTGTGGACGAGCCCTCGGGCGAGTGCGACATCGGGACCGATCATGGCGCCAGTACAGATCATTTCGAGTGCGGGGCCTTCTCCGATCAGCCTGGGGAGTCTTTGAGTCCCCCCCCAGCCGGGGATCAATCCCAGTTCGATTTCCGGGAGGCCGACCATGCCCCGTTCGGACAGGATGCGGAAGTGGCATGCGAGTGCGAGTTCGAGGCCACCTCCGAGGCAGGTGCCGTTGATGGCGGCGATCATGGGCTTGGGGAAGGATGCGAGCATCTCGAAGAAGGCGTGGGCTCTCATGGACATGAGTTCGAGCTGCTCGCGGCTCTCGATGGTGGGCATTTCGTCGACATCAGCGCCTGCGCAGAAGATCCGACCTGCGCCGGTGAACACGACCGCTTCCACCTCGTCGGAGCACAACCGTGGCTCGAGCGCTGCGAGGGCTTCCAGGACCTCACGCGAGAGGGTATTGCGCGGGGGGTTGTCGATGGTGACGAGGAGGATTCCGTCCTCCAACGTGGTTGTCAAGGTGCCCATGGTGTCTCCCCTTGGTCTTGCCCTGGAGGCGATGGTGGCTACCGGGAAGCCCCCCGGTCATGGAACCAGGCGTCCTGCTCCCAGGGCGTGATGGCGTCGTCCGGTCGGCGAAGGAACCCGATCAGGGCGTACCGGGATCCGACTTTCTCGACCAGTTCGTCCGAGATGGCCCGGACGGTGTCCACGCCCACGGAGTCGATGTATTCGAACGGGCCCTGCTTCAAGCCGAGAAGCTCCTTCAGGGTGTGGTCGATGTCTTCCTTGGTTCCGATGTTGCGCTCGAGCGTCAACACGGCCTCGAGCACCAGGGCGTAGAAGAGGCGTTTTTCGACGATGTCCTCGTCGTGCCCCGGCGTGCGGTGGTAAATCCGGAGGTCCTTGACGGCTTCCCGGATGTAGTCGGGGTCTTCCACGGCCTGACCATCCTCGTACCGGTAGAATCCTGCCCCGGTCTTCCGTCCCATCCGGCCGTCGTCCCGGAGTTTGAAGTGCATGATCGTCCAGGGTTCGTGTCCCCGAGACTGGACAGCGATGTGGTCCTTGCGGCCCCAACTCGCGTCGGCGGATTCGACGCCGTGCAGGATGACATCCACGCCCACATAGTCCACGCTCTCGCACGGCCCTATGGTGGCGAATCGTTTGGCGATTTCGTCCACCTGCCCCGGCAGCCAGTAGCCCTCGCCAACGAGGTTGCCGCCCTCATTGTAGTAGGCTCCGAGGAGGCGATTCACGAGGTAGCCGTTGACCTCCTTGGTGACGACCAGGGGCCGTTTTCCGGTCGCGGAGACGAACGCGACCAGATCCTCGGTGGCGTCCGGGTCGGTTGCCTGGATGGGGACCACCTCGACGAAACTGATGAGCGACACGGGATAGAAGTAGTGGAGACCGGCGAACCGTTTCGCCCGTTCCGGGGAAGGGACCATGGACGAGGGCGACAGGGTGGAGGTGTTGGTCACGAAGATGGTGTCCGGTCGTGCCACCTTGTCCAGATCCCTGAACACCTTTCGTTTTGGTTCCAGGCTCTCGATCACGGCTTCGATCACCAGATCCACGTCGGCCATCATGGCCATGTCCGTGCCGAACCGCATGCGGGCCAACTTCGCCGCCGCGGCTTCTCCTCGAGCACCGCCCTTGGCCGCCCGACGCTTGAGCTTCCGGGTCAACTCCCGCTCCGCAGCCTCCACCTCCTCCGGGAAAGGAGACCACAAGGCCAGGTCGAAGTCGAACCCGCTCAACAGCTTGAAGATCTCGGTGGCCATCTTGCCGCCGCCGAGAATGCCTACCCTACGAATCGACATGATGTCTCCCCTCATGGTTGGCCGTGCCTGGCAGACGTTCCGGACTACTCACGCCACTCCAGCATGAACCCGGCGTTCATCCACTTGCTCGACTCGGTCACAAAGCTGACGATGGTTTCGTGGTTTTTGAGGGTCTCCGTACGGAGCAGTTTGTCCAGCGTGAGCAGAATGGCGGCCGGGCCTGTGTAGCCACGCTTTTCGGTGGTCGAGTAATAGAGGTCGAAGGATGCCTCTCTGAGTTCACTGAATTTCACGATGAGTTCGTCGGCCACCAGGTCAATCAGGTGCCGGGTGGGCACGTTGACCAGGAAGTAGGATGCATTCAGGATCCGCCGGATATACTCCTCCTCTCCGAACCGCTTCTTGAACTGGTCGCAGAACTTGAGGAACCCGTCGATGAACATTTTCGGACCGAGTTGGCTGACATCCCGGTAGTCCTGGGTGATATGGTGCAGGCCCTGTTCGTAGTCGTGGATCGGCCCCTCGGAGGCGCACCCGGAGAGGTTGTACATGTGTGGAGGATACCGGGTTCCCACCGATTCGACGTAGGTGTCGAGAAAGTAGAGGCCCGGACTGCCGGAGTCGTCGGCCTTGAGCACCACGGCGCCTGCACCGTCCGAGAGGAACCATCGAAGGATGGCCTGATTTTTCTCCAACACGGCTTGATTGTAGAATGAAGCCTTGAGTGCGGAGGAGACGAGGTTGCTGGAGCAGACCAGGGCGACGTCGTAACGGCCGTTGGCGACCAGGTCATGGGCGACCTGGAGTGCCTTGTACGAGGATGTGCAATTGGAATGAATGGTCATCTCCGCGCAGTAGTCGATGCCAAGTTCCTGCTGCACGAATGCGCTGGTGGGGGGACAGATGAAGTTGTCGAGGGACGAGGACCCGTAGATGAGGAGATCCACATCGCCGGGGTCGATCCCGGCCATCTCCAGGGCGGGCCGCGCGGCCTTGGCTGCCATGCCCGCGGCCGTGTCGTTGCACCGACCCGTCTCCCGGTCGATGGCGTAGTAATAGTTTTCCATCCCGAGGATCTGGTACATCAGATTCCGAGTCCGCTTGTACCATTTCTTGAACTCGGGACTCACCTCATCCAGTTCACCCAGCACGGTTTCGATATCATGGAACCGAACGGGTTCTCCCGGCAGGTAGATACCGGTACCGACAATCCTCACCGGACGCTCATTCATCGCCTAACCTCCCGGGACGATGCTCGGGCGCTCCACGCGCCCCCTCGAGCCGCCCCAACGTCTTCCCGTTCGCAGGAGCCCCGAAAACGCTTCGGAGACCCACCGGACCCTGGGAAACCGCGTTCGGCTCCCCCGGCCCACGGGTATCTCCCGGCGACGAGCGGGGAGACCAAGAGGGCTTCCGGGAGGCAGGAAGAAGAATTCCTGATCCCGCCGCGCGTCAGCCCCCGACCTCAGACACGACCTGGCCCTTTCCAAGGAACACGACCTGCCCCAGGACCAGCGGGCCACTGCTGGTCACTGCGGCCAGGACCCCGGTGCCGCCGAGGCGACGAAACGCATCCGCTGCTGCGCCCCGAAGTCGCAAACGGACGGGGACCGCGTCAAGCGGCGTCAGCAACTCGATGTCCGGCCATGAAACCGCTCCATCGAGCCAGCCGTGCCCCAGTGCCTTGAACGCTGCCTCCTTCAACACGAAGGCGGCGGCATACTGCTCGGCCGGACGCCCGGCCTCCCTGCACACCGCCAACTCCTGATCCGTGAACACCTGGACAAGCAGGCGCGTCGGACGCCGGGCCATGCGGGCAAACCGTTGCACCTCCGCCACGTCGACGCCAACGCCAACGATCCGCAGGTGCCGGCTATCTTCCCCACGACTCGGCCTCCGCTCGCCCGTGGCCGCGCCGGTTCCTTTCTGCCGCCGGCCCGCCATGCTCTCTCCCGGCACTGCGATCCGGGTCACGGCACATGCCTGCCACCTTCCACCTGATTGGCCCTCACACTCCGCAACTGGAAGAAAACCCACTCCCTTTTCGGAGATTCAAGCCTATCCGAAGGTCGAGACAGGCATGCCCGTGGCGGCCGGAACGGCCGAACGAACCGGGACCTAAATCGAGGTCTCCGAATCGAGTTGCTTCATGATCTCGTCACCATGCTCGATCAAGTTGAACATGGTCTCAATGGCTTCGCCAACGGTTCGCACCGGGTTCTTCACAATGTACTTGCCGATCTGGCGCAGTTCGATATCGAGCTTGTAATCCTGCTGGATCTCCTGAATCAGCTCGAGGAACACGAGCGAATCGGCCTTCAGGTCCTCCATGATGTCGGTGTCGTCCTTGACGTCCTCGACCTCCATGTCGCACTCTTCGGCCAGGAACTCCCGGATCTTGCCGGCCAGCTCAGCCTTCTGCTCGTCAGTCAGCTTCGTTGCCATGAGTTTCTCCTCAGGAATGGATGCTTGGTTTCGGTTTTCCAGTATCCGGCGGCAGGCCGCCGGGGCTCTCTCGGATCGGTCGACGGAATCCTCTGCGGGCCTATCCGCGATACCGCCGGAGAACATGCGTCACATTGTGCCCCCCAAACCCGAACGAGTTGGACAGGGCAACGTCGATCGCCATCTCCCGTCCCACGTTGGGCACATAGTCGAGGTCACAATCAGGATCGGGCGTCTCGTAGTTGATGGTCGGGGTCGCATACCCGTCCCGGATCGACAACAAGGTGGCCACGAACTCGATCGCGCCCGCGGCTCCCAGGGAGTGACCGATCATGGATTTCTGGGAACTCACCGCGAGCTTGTCAGCATGAGGGCCGAACGCGAGCCGGATTCCCTGGGACTCGCACCGATCGTTGTGGTCGGTCGACGTTCCGTGGGCACTGATGTAGGCCACCTCTTCAGGGTTGACCCCCGCGTCCTTCATGGCAAACGTCATGGTCTGGGCCATGCCCGTGCCCCCCTCCTTGGGCGCCATGATGTTGGTGGCCTCGTCCGTGGAAGCATACCCGGCATGCTCCGCCAGGATCGTGGCTCCCCGCTTCTTCGCATGCTCCTCGCTCTCCAGGATCACCAGTGCACCGCCCTCGCCGAGCACGAATCCGTCCCGGTTCTTGTCAAACGGTCGGCTCGCCTTCTCGGGCTCGTCGTTCCGCTCAGAAAGAGCCAGAAGCTGGTTGAACCCGTGCACCGTCCCGAAGTTCACCACGGCGTCGGCCCCACCGGACACGGCCATCTCCAGCCGCCCGCTCTGGATCAACGTGTGCGCAATGCCCAGGGCGTCCGCTCCGGAAGCACAGGCACTGTTCACCGTGTAGGTGCTCCCCTCCAACCCGAATTCGATGGCTACCCATGCGGCCAGCGCGTTCGGCATGTTGCGCACCACCGCCCACGTGTCGTCCACCCGCATCATCTCCGGGTCATACCCGGCACTCCCACCGGTCCCGATGATACAGCCGATTCGAGTCCGATCGAGCTTGTCCAGCCCCGGGTCATGGTCCGCCATCAGTTGCTTGGCAAGCACCATGGCCACCTGACCCGACCGGCTCGTCTGCCGAATGAACCGCCGACTCGTGTACTTCCGCACCACCTTCGGAAACTCGGGATCCAGCTCCGCGGCAATCTTGGTCGGGGTCTGGGAAATGTCCCAGCGGGTCCCTTGCTTGACGCCCGACACGCCAGCCTTGAGTTTCGCCCAGCTCTCCTCGAGGTTCAACCCCAGGGGGGTGATGAGGGACATCCCGGTAACTACAACTCTTCGTCTTGTCATCTACTTTCCCAGGTGTTCTTGCGAGCGTGCGTCAGAATGTCGCTCTGTTGAAAAAACACACCCACCCGGTCACACACGTGACCCGGCAGGAACAACCCCTCACGTGGAGCCGCCGGACGACAGCGCCAGTACCACGCAACTACCATCTGCATCGGTACTGGAGATCATCAGGCTGTCAAGACGCTTCTGCCGACTGGCCCCCACAAACTCGATATTCCCGGTGCCCGCCTCCAGGCCCTCCCCGCCCATGCCCGGCACCAGACCGTGCCGGGCGGCAAGCAACCCGGCCACCACGGAGACCGGCCCTCCAGCCCCCAGCGGCTCCCCTACAAAACGCTTGACCGTCGTCACCGTGGCCGAGGCTCCGGTCCGCTCCAGCGCCCGGACCATTCCCTCCCGCTCGGCTGCGTCCACTTCGGCAAGCCCCGCCGCTCCTGCAAACAGCGTCACCTCCGATGGACCCGCGCCAAACGCGCTCCAGGCATCTCCAATCGCCCCCGCCACCACGGCAGAATCCGGCCCGGCCGGTGCATTCCGGAACCCATACCCATGCAACTCCCCGTAAATCGTCGCCCCCCGCGCTCGAGCAGACTCCAGCGACTCCAGCAACAAAAAGGCGGCTCCGTCGCTGGGCAGGAACCCGGTCGAATCGGACTCAAACGGATGGCAGACTCCGTCACGCGACAGAAGCCCAGCCCGATCCAGACACAGCCGCGTCAGGTTGCACAGCCGCTCCACGCCGCCGGCCAACACCAGCGGGGTACGCCCGCTTCGCACCAGTTCGGAACCGTAGGCAATCGCAGCACTCCCGGACAACAGGCCCTGGTTCAGGCATGAAACCGGGCCGTGAATCCCGAACACCATGGCCAAATAGCCGGTGACAGCGTTGGATACCGTGTTTTGGTAGACAACCGGATTGACCTTGGCCTTGCCAAGCCCCGCACAAAACGTGGCGTTGGACTCCAGGCACGCATAAGCACTGCCCAGCACCAGCCCAAGACGATCGTTGGGGCCATCCGAAAGAACACCAGCCGACTGAAGCGCCTGTCGTACGCCCATCACGGCAATCCGTGAAAACTGGTCCATGCGCCTCGAGTCCTTGGTGGGCTGAATGCCCGTCTCGGCGAACACGTTGAACTGGGGAATCTCGAGGCTCCCTCCGGGTTCCCCCCGCGCCACCTCAGCACGAGTCACCCGGTCCCACAGGGCGCCGGCGTCCCGGATCCCGGGAAGAAAAACCCCATAGCCTGTCACCACCACCCGCTGACTGGACGCCTCGACTGGTGGTTCCCGCGCGTCGAGCCGGCTCACCACCACCGCGGCGTTGCTGCCTCCAAACCCCGAGTTGGCAGACAGGACCACATCCAGTGTGGCCTTCCGTAGCTCGGAACTCACGTCCAGGTCACAAGCGGGATCGGGCTCCTCAAAGTTCACCGTCGGTGGCACGAATCCATCTTGAAGCGACGCGATGGATGCAATCAACTCAATGGCGCCCGCAGCGCCGGACGTGTGGCCCACCATGGGCTTGATGGACGCCACCGGAATCTCGGTGGCGCGTGCGCCAAAAGCGGTCTTGATGCCGGCGGTCTCGGCGGAATCGTTGGCAATGGTTCCCGTGCCGTGGGCGTTGATGTGGTCGACGTCCTCTGCGCCTATCCGTGCGTCCCGAAGCGCGGCACGCAAGGAGCGGGCGATGCCTTCTCCGTCCGGGCGAGGATAGACGATGTGACACCCGTCGTTGTTGAAGCTGTGCCCCAGCAATTCGGCGTACATCCGAGCCCCGCGGGCTCGAGCGAATTCGAGCGACTCGAGAACGAGTACGCCCACGCCCTCACCGAGGACCACGCCTTTCCGGTTCCTGTCAAAGGCCCGGTAGGGAGCCGACCCCAGGCCGTTGAGGGCATGGAACCCGCGGAAAATGAACCGGGAGATGACATCCACCCCGCCGGTGATGACCACGTCGGCCTTTCCGGCCCGGATGAGATCGATGCCTGCGCCCACTGCGTGGGATCCTGATGCACAGGCGATGGTCAGCGTCATGACAGGGCCGGTTGCCCGAACAGCGCGGGCGACGTGATTGGTGGCTGCAAAAAAGCTCAGTTCCTCGTAGTACCAGTCCGGAACCTCCGCCTCGGTGCCTTCCTCGAGTGCGGCGCACACTTGCTCCAGGCTCAGCATGCCGCCGCAGGTGGTTCCGAAACAGACGCCGAGTCGACCCGGGGGGACGGCTTCGAGATCCAGCCCGGCGTCCCGGACAGCCTCCTGGACGCCGAGCAGGCTGAGCTTGGACGCGCGGTCCAGGTGCTCCTCCCGACCGCTTTCCAACGGGAGGTCCTTGATCTCTCCCGCCACCTTGCAGGAATATCTGGATGTATCGAACTGGGTGATCTCGGCCACGCCGCACACGCCGTGCTTGAGCGCGTCGAAGAAGGACGGCACGTCGCCGGCATTCGCGGTCAGGACCCCCAGCCCGGTGACCACTATGCGTTGACTCATCTCGCGCTACCGCCTCGAGCCACTTGAATGGCGGCTTCCTGACCGGACCGGGGCCAATCGCATGGTCCGAGGAACATCACGGCGGAGGCGGGAAGGCCCCACGTCCGACGCTGTTCGACCGGTCAACCCCCAACTCAATCGGGACTCAGAGAAATGTTCAGGTTGCAAGGACTTCCTGCCTCAACGATCGACAGAAGCCCATCATTCCAGGGGCGACGGGCCCCCGCCGACAGCACGCACTGGTGCTGATGTGAGGATACTTGTTATCCGTTTCGCCACAGTGGCGTCAACAACTTTTTCCTCGCTGCCGATAGCAGGTAGGGCACGATGGGCCGGCGAGAAAGCGCCCTGGAACCATTCACAATCCGCGGCGACAACAGCCGGTCTCGGCAACTGGAAGCGTGTGCAGGTCCCGCTGTCGCACAGGCCCGCCGGGTCAGAGCAGGCCGAGTTTCTTGGCCTTGGCGATCAAGGTGGTGCGCCCCAGGCCCAGCATGGCGGCGGCTCGCTTCTGATTCCCCGATGTGCACTCCAGGGCACGGGCGATCATGGCCCGTTCATAGGCCATCACAGCCCGGGTCAGGTCCACCCCTTCGGCCGAAAGCCGCACCTCCCCGGGTCCGGCCGACGCCGGGAAATGCCGGCGGATACTCTCCGGAAGCTCCTCGAGGCCCACGACCGGGGCGTCGGCGAGCACGGTGAGCCGTTCCACGAAATTGCGAAGCTCCCGCACATTCCCGGGCCAGTCGTAGGAGGAGAGGGCCTGCATGGCTTCGTCGGTCAGCCCTTCGACTCGAGTGAGTCCACGCTCATTGCACCTGGCGAGGAAATAGCGGAGGAGCTGAGGGATGTCCTCGCGCCGCTCGCGCAGAGGGGGAAGGCGAATGGGGATTACGGCGAGTCGATAGTAGAGGTCTTCCCGAAACAGGCGCTTCTTGATCAGGTCCTGCAAATCTCGATTGGTCGCGGAGATGACCCGGACATCCACCCGGGCGGTCTCCGTTCCGCCAAGAGGTGCGATCTCGCCATCCTGCAGGAATCTGAGCAGCTTCACCTGCAAGCTGAGGGGAAGCTCCCCAACCTCGTCCAGGAATACCGTGCCACCGTCAGCCTGCGCCAACAGGCCCTTGCGGGCGGTCCGGGCACCTGTGAACGCGCCCCGTTCGTACCCGAACAGCTCGCTCTCCAGCAATTCGAGGGGAATGGCGCCGCAGTTGATCGCAATCAGCGGGTTCCCGGCCCGCGGGGATCGGTGGTGGATGGACTGGGCGATCAACTCCTTTCCGGTCCCAGACTCGCCCAACAGGAGCACCGTGGAATCGGTCTCCGCCACCCGCTTGACCTGCTCCACCACCTCCAACATGGCCGGACAACTCCCCACCACCGGGTCCACCCCCGGGGCGAGTTGCACCACGTGCACCCCTTCGGACGCATCGCGACGCCCCCCAGGCGCCGAACCTCCCCCCCGCTCGATTCGAACCGCCACTTCTTCCAGTGCCACCGGTGCCTTCAACACGACCACCCGGCCGTTCTCCCGGCCGACCGGCAATCCCCCCCCGGACACACCGTCCACCACGAGCAGCGACACCTCCATCCCGGTCCACCCACCGTGGGCCTCGAGCAAGGCGTCGACCAGCCCTCCCGGTTCCTGTCGCCAGCACACGATCCACTGGACCCCGACCTGTACACACCTGGCGCGCACCTCGGCCAGGGAACGCCCAGCCACCACCACGTGACCCCGCCGGACCAGAAACCCCGCGGCACCGGTCACCGGCGAATCATCGGTATCCCCTGTGTCCTGGACGAGCAGAACCCTCAGCATGTGCAAACTTCCTCCCCCTGACCCGGTATCACCTCTCTCGGACCCCAGGAAATCCGCAGGCGACAGGCGTGAACACGCCGGTCGCCACCCTGAATCTGATATCATACTCTGGCCAGAGCCCATAGCATATTGTCCGGCGTCCCATCCGGCCCGCGTTTCCCGCGGGAACGGCTCCGGTCCAGAACCCAGGCTCGAGACGGAGTCAAGGGACGCGGTCGGCGCCAGACGCCAGATCCGGGCGGCTCCGGTCGCCCACACGCTGCCAGGAGCGAGATGTGACGAAACAAACAGAACCAGTCCCCAGGATTCGTGTGACGCGCCGGCACCAGGTCGGGGTTGTCACGCTCGACCGACCCGCCAAGGCGAACGCTTACGACCGCCTCATGCTCGACCAGCTCGAGACAGCGCTTCACCAACTGCACGATGACTCGGAAATCCGTGTGGTGGTGATTGGCTCGTCGGGCAAGCACTTTTGCGCCGGGGCGGACCTGGAGGAGATCCGATCGCGGAAGGCCGAGGATGCGCTGGAACTGAAGAGCGCCGGGGTGTTCGACCTGCTGGCCGGGTTGCCCGAAGTTTCGATCGCAGCGATTGGGGGGGCCGCGGTCGGCGGCGGGCTCGAACTGGCCCTGGCCTGCGACCTCCGGGTGGCTGCTCCGGATGCGTTTTTCGAATTGCCGGAGCTGAGGCACGGAATCATTCCAGCCGCGGGCGGGACCTTTCGTCTTGCCCAGGTTGTCGGGCGCTCGAGGGCCAAGGCGATGATTCTTGGGGGGGAACGGGTGGACGCCGAGGAGGCTTTGCGCTGGGGTCTGGTGAACCGCCTCGCGCTCCGGGACAGTCTGGAGACGACAGTGCTCGAGTGGGCGGCGCGGATCGCGCGTCAAGATCCGCTGGCATTGCGGCTGGCCAAGCAGGCGATCGATGCGTCGGGAGGGGAAGGCACGGCTCGGCGGTTGGCCCAGGTATCTCAGGCCCTCCTGTATGAGCTTGCCGGTCGGGACGGTGTGGGGTAAGCTATGGGAAAGCACCACGGGGCACGGTGCGGACGCGGTGCGTGCTCGGGGCGCGGAAGCCGAGTGGAAGGCGGGGTGGTATCGTGGTATCCAAGCTGGCGGAGTCCTTACCTCAAGTCCTGTCCGTGGGGACCGCGACCCCTCCGGACCGCTACACCCAGGAAGAAGTCCTGGCCATGTTCGACTCTCCGGATCCTCGAGTCCGGGGATTCTACCTCAACGGGCACATCCGCACGCGACACCTGGTGCTCCCGGACCCGGTGGACGGGAAACGGGAACCGGAGTCGCAGGAAGCCCTGATCGACAAGCATCGCACCTGGTCCGTGCGCCTGGGGCGCGAAGCCATTGCACGCTGTCTCGATCCGCTGGGTCTGACCACCGCGGACGTGGACTACCTGGCCTGCGTGACCACGACCGGGTACCTGTGTCCCGGTGTCTCCGCCTACCTGGTGCGGGACCTGGGATTTCGCGAGGACGTACACCGTATCGACGTGGTGGGCATGGGGTGCAATGCGGGCCTCAACACGCTCCAGCCCACCGCGGCATTCTGTGCGACCAATCCAGGCAAGCTTGCGCTGATGTTGTGCGTGGAGGTGTGTTCCGCAGCCTACGTGAACGACGGAACGCTCCGAAGCGCCATCGTCAACTCCCTTTTCGGCGATGGCGCCGCTGCCGTGGCCCTGAAGACCGGCTCCTGGGTCACACCGAAAGGCAAGCGACACGGTCCGCGGATCCTCGGATTCGAATCCCACACCATCTCCGACGCGCTCATGGCCATGCGCTTCGACCTTTACGAGGGCAAGCTGTCGTTCTTCCTCGACCGGGACATCCCCTATGTGATCGGGTCCCACGTGGAAAAGCCCATTGCGCGCCTCCTGAAGAAGTTTGGCTTGAAGCGCCGCCAGATCGCCCACTGGGTCGTCCACTCCGGGGGCCGCAAGGTGATCGACAGCGTGAAATACAACATCGGACTGACCGACCACGATGTCCGCCACACACTCACCGTGCTGCGGGATTACGGCAACGTGTCGTCCGGATCGTTCCTCTTCTCCCTGGAACGGTTGCTCGAGGAGCGGGTGACCAGGCCCGGGGACTTCGGGGTGTTGATGGCCATGGGTCCGGGTGTCGCCATTGAGACGGCCCTGGTGCAGTGGTGACCAAGGAACTGGGAGAAGACATGCTGACACTGAACAAGCTGTCGTATGAAGAGCAAGACAACGTGGCCACGTTGCGCCTGGGCGCCCCGGTGGACGTGGCGGTCATTCGCGACTTGCAAGCGGTGTGCGAATACCTCGAGGACGAATCCTCGTGCGACATCCTGGTCCTCCGCGGGACCGAGGAACGGTTCTGCGGAGAGATCGACATGAAGGCGTTCGACCCTGGCAAGCCACTGGATATCCATGGGTTTCACAAATGGGAGAAGGCCCTGACCTGGATCGAGCGGCTCCCCAAACTCACCATTGCGGCCATTCGCGGCCGGTGCGTCGGCGCGGGCCTCCACCTTGCCCTGGTGTGCGATCAGCGCGTCGCCACTCCGGACGCGACATTCTGGCTGGACGAGGTGAGCCGCGGATTTCTGCCCGGGATGAGCACGTTCCGGGTGGCCAAGTACGTGGGCCTGGGCCGGGCCAAGTCGCTCGTGCTGGCCGGAAGACAACTGGACGCCGCCACCGCGGAACAGTGGGGTCTCGTGGATCAGGTGGCCGCGCCCACGGAACTCGAGGCCGCCATCGACGCCCTGGTACGCGCGTGGACCCCGGAAAACGCAATCGCCCTGGAACTCGCCCGGCGGCTCCTGAACGAGAGCTACGGCATCCAGTACGAGGAGTTCATCGGCAACTTCCTCGCGGCACAGCACCGCGCCATCACCTCGGAACGTTTCCTCGAACTGCTGAAAAAAGCCCACTCGGAGTAGACCGACCATGTCTGAACGGAAACCTTTCCCGATCGACCCGGAGGTCATGGCCCGCATACGACCCATGCTGCACCGGGACATCTCTCGAGTCGTGGCGCTCCACAAGGCGATGGGGACGAGTGTCTGGGGTCGACTGGGTACCGACTTCCTGGTCACCCTCTACCGCGGCATGCTGGCTCACCCCGACTTCATCGGATTCGTCTACGAGGAACCTCCTCGAGTCCGTGGCATGATCGCGGGGTCGAGCAACGCCCGGAGGCTCTTCCGGGACCTGCTTCGGGACCACGCGCGCCACCTTGTCCTTCCGGCAGCCAAGGGGCTCCTCGCAGATCCCAGACTGCTGCCCCCGCTCCTCACCACGCCGCTCTACTTCCGGCTGAGCCGCCCCGGCGACGACGTGGAGGCGGAATCCATGTTCTGTTCGTTCGAACCCGACCTGCGGGGAAAACGGGTTTCCGGCCATATCAACAAGGTCCTGTTCGACGAACTGCTCGCTCGAGGTCAAAGGCGGGTCAAGATCACGACCGAATCGGACAACGAGGGAGCCGTACGCCAGCTCACCTCCTGGGGGTTCGAGGAGGTGGGACGCTTCCGGTTCTATGGCAAGGAGATGATCGTCTACGTGCTGGACCTGGAGACCTGCGAGCGGGTGGAAGCGGTCTCCAGGCACCCGGGACCGGACCCGCGGTTCACTTGATCAACGACGCCCCCCCGAATTGCTCAACGCGCACGCCGCCGGGAACTCACCGGCGCTTCATCGCCCGGTGATAGACCCAGCCCTCGACCGGACGCCCGTCCGCCTTGCACTGGATATAGAGGAAAAGCCTGGAACGCTTGCTCGAGAATCGCTTCGTGCGACCATCCTTCCACCGGCAATCCGAAAGGGCCGACCCCACGATCTGGGACGTATCCGGGTCCCAGGCGGACGTACCGGCCAGGTCGGCCGCGTTGTAGGCAGGTTCCCCCCGGTCGTCCAGGAAGTTGATCACGCGAAACTGAGGAACGACAGGCACTGTCCCGTCCGGAACCGCCGGACTGTGCACAGCCACGGCGGTCTTCCCCGTTCCGGTCGCCCCGGCCTTCACCGGCGCACCATCGTCGCCCGCGGGGGTCTCGGCTCGATCAGGCTTTTGCCCAGTTTCGCTCACCGGTCCAGGCGATACCACGGGACCGGCCGCGGGTGCAGGAGGCTGCGCTGGATTGGCCGGGCCCGCTCCGGGTTGAATGGCTGCCACCGGAACGGCCGGAGCCCCTCCCGGCCCTCCGCCTCCGGGATTCGGTCCTCCACCCTGCCGCTCCACAGAAACGAGACCGATGGCGAGCGCGACCGCAGCCGCCAGGCCGACGCCCGCCACCACATACTTGCGCCGCGACCCGGGCTGCTTGAAAACCGGCTCTCCTTCGACCGGTGCTGGTTCGTGCGCCTCGGGCAGGTCCGCCAGATTCCCGGCAATGACGGCAGCTTCCTGCTCATGAGCCACGGTCACCACGCCGGCCGCAGCCCTCGCGTCCTCCGGAGGTGCGCCTGTCCGGGCCGCGCCGTCGGAATCGGGCCGCGCCGTCCGGACCAACGCCCCACGCCCCGGACCGGGTTCTTCCGCCGGAACCGACCCGGCCCCGTCGTCGAGAGGCTCGAGCGCTCCGAGCGGCTCCGCGTCGAACTCGACAGTTTGGGCCACCGTCCATGGGCTGTCTCCCCCGGTGTCCGGGGCCGCGCCATCGGGGTCTTCCCGATGTGGCCCCTGTGTCCCCTCCCCGGCGGCTTGCGGGCCGGGCATGATACTGTCGTGGGGCACCTCGAAGGGGAGATCCGCAGCAGGGGGGGGAAGGCTGTCCTCGCCGTGCAGCAGCCCATCGTCGCCCGGCTCCGTGGCTGGGGGAAGTTCCTCGGTCACCTCGTCCAGCATCTGGCTGATCGAATCCGTTTCCCCATCTGATTCCAGGTGTGTCACGAGAATCTCTCTCACCACGCGCGCGGAATTGCGCGCATCCGTATTGATCCGTTCCTGGAGCCCCGGCTCCTTTCTGGCCGAAGTCCAGTTCTCCAGCACCGTCTTGATTCTCTCCAGGTCCCGGTTGCCGGGGTTGTCCCGGAGCGCCACCCGGACCAGGAGGCCGAGCTTGTGCACCACATCCTGCCGCCGGAACTGTTCCACCAACTCGTCCCAAATCTGCTCGGAAGACGCCTCGGACGGACCCAATGACTCTCTACGCAGGTTTGCAGCGAGGAGGATGCGTTCGACCGACGACGCGGTCGGGTAGAGCCGGGAGAAGAGCGCTTTCACGTCCCGGTAGCAAAGGACCTCGGGACGAGGCTGCCGGGCGAATCGGAACCAGACAAAGATGAAAACATACCGGCCGATGGTGATGAGGTCGCCCTGACGCAGCAGCCTTGGGCCGGACAGCCGCTCCCCGTTCACGAAGGTGCCGTTGGAGCTTCCAAGGTCTGTAAGGCTGCATTCGTCGTCGTCCACCACAATCTGACAATGCCGGCTCGAGACGCTGGGGCTGACCAGAATCAAGTCGCACCGCTTCGGATCCCGGCCGATGACGGTGGTGGTGTCCTGCTCCAGATCGTACCGAAAACCGGGATCCGGGAAGAGACCGACCAGAGTCGGGTCCGGAATCGGGGCAAATCGGTGGGCCAACCGACTCGACTCCATCGAATCCGCGGTGACCACAATGGTACTGTCACTCCCCCCCTGCCCGTGGGCGTCCCGGGCCGTGTTGCTGCGTCCAGCTTCCGCTCCACCCCCCTCGGTCCCCGGCGTCGGTTCCGACGACGGCCTCGACCCGGACACACTCGCCCGGTCCACACGCTGCTCCTTCAGACCGCGCGCGTCTTTCGCTCCCGGAAAGGCGCCGCCCACGACCGCTCCATCCGACGCTTCCATGTTCGCCCCATCCTCGCTTCCGAACGGACGTCCGCCCGCGCTTCCACATTCCACACCCACGGCCGGGGGGCCTCGGCTATCCCCCTCGAAACTCGAGCACTACGAGTATACTACAAAACGCTTCCAATGGCGAATGTGGGGGGAACCAGCACGCAGGCCCGGACCAGACCCGCGCCCCGGCTCAAGGGTGAAAAGCCGACCCGACCAGGTGCCCGCGCCGACCCCTCATCCCACGGATGGCCTCCACCAGCGCGTCCAATGCCGCCTCGTCTTCGGCAAAGTTGAAGGCACCGGCATCCACGGTCAACAACGGCGTCTCATCGTAGTCCCGGAAATAGCTCGCATAGACCTCACACAGCGACTGGAGATACCCGGGTTCGATCGCTCGCTCCATGGCCCGACCCCGCCGCTCGATGCGCTCGAGCAGGACATCCACGCTGGTGTGGAGGTAGATCACCAGGTCCGGCCGGGGTACCTGGGCCTCGAGCAAGACATAGACACGGTCATAAAGGGCGAGTTCGTCGTCACTGAGCGTCAGGGTCGCGAAGAGTCGCGTCTTTACGAACAGATAGTCTGACAACGTGTACCGCGCAAACAGGTCCTGCTGCGCCAGTTCCACCTGCTGCCGGTACCGGGACAGGAGGAAGAACATTTCGGTCTGGAAGGCGTACCGTGCGCGATCTTCGTAAAACCTGGGCAGGAAGGGATTCTCCTCGAAGATCTCCAGTACCTTGCGAGTCTGGAGTCGGTCCGAGAGCCTTTCCACCAAGGTGGTCTTGCCCACGCCGATGGGGCCTTCGACGACGATGTAGTGAGGGAGTTCCATGCAACCGCTACGAGACGAACCGCCGAGATGTGCCATCATACCACGATGGAGGAGAGTCGGAGAGGGAATTTCGTACTGTTTGGAGTGGCAGCGGTGGGGACCGGGCGGCACATAGGCTTTGACGAGGACGTATCCCGGGACTAGGATAGCGGTGACCCCCGGTGCAAGGGCCGGTCGTACATCGTTGAAGGCGGAGGCCAAGGTCCATGTTTCTTCAGCTCGCCCGAATCGCCTTCCGGAATGTGACCCGAAACACACGCCGCTCCCTGGTGACCATGGCAGCGGTGATCATCGGGTGTGCTGCAATCGTGTTCGCGCGGGGGTTCGTCAAGGCGTTGCACAAGGCCATGGTGGACGGGATCACGCAAACAGTGACCGGCGACGTCCAGATCCATCGGAAAGGATATCTCGAGGCCAACGACGCCCTGCCCCTCGATCTCACCGTCCCGGTCGACAATCGGCTGAGCGCGATTGTGGAGTCGGACGATCGTATCGATGCGTGGTCGGCCCGATTGAAGTTTGCAGGGGTGCTTTCCAACCGACTTTCCTCGTCACCGGTGGTGGTCAATGCGATTGACCCGGATCACGAGTACGCGGTGACACCGGACTATCAGCAGGATGTGCAGGCGGGCGGTGCGCCGTTGACCAACGGTCGTCCGGACGGAGTGGTGATTGCTGATCGTATGGCGGAGGCGATGGGGATTTCGGTGGGGGACGTGGTGACCCTGACAGCGGCGACGCGAGACGGAGCGCTCAACACGGTGGATGTGACGGTTCTGGGGATTCGGCGAGCCGGTGCGGAGTTGACCGGCACCGAGGGGCGCATGGTGGAAATGACCCTGGCCGCGGCCCAGGACCTGCTCTTCATGCCCGGGGAGGCCACGGAGATCGTGATCAACGCCGTGGATTTCGAGCGCGCGGCAGAGGTGGCTCGAGATCTCCAGAGGCGATTCGACGCGGAGGTGCCGGAGCTTCAGTTGGCGGTCAACGACTGGCAGGCGGTGTCAAAGTTCTTTCTGGACGTGCTCACCATGCAGGACCTGGTGCTCTGGATCGTGATTCTCGTCCTCTTCGCAGTCATGGTGACCGGTATCGTCAACACCATGCTCATGGCGGTGATGGAACGGGTGCGCGAAGTGGGCACGATGATGGCCATCGGGGTGCGCCGAAAACGCATCATGGCCCTCTTCCTGTGGGAGGCGATGATCCTTGGCGCCATCGGCGCCTCCATCGGCACGGCCCTGGGCTACCTCCTCGTGCTCACCACCGGCGTGCGCGGCATCCAGTTCCAACCGGCGACCTACAGCAAGCCTCTCTTCATCCGGCCCTACATCGACGCCGGGTTCCTCCTCGTGGTCATCGTCATCGCCATCGTGGCTGCGGTGGTCGCTTCACTCTACCCGGCCCGCCGAGCCTCCAGGCTCGAGCCTGCCACGGCACTCCGGGCCACCTGAAGCCGGCAAGGCCGGCCTCCAACCGGGAACTCGAGCGCAACCAGGAGACAAAAAAAGGGTCCTCCTCGCGAAGGACCCTGCTCTCCCGCATGGCCAGGGACAGAGTTGAACTGCCGACACGGGGATTTTCAGTCCCCTGCTCTACCAACTGAGCTACCTGGCCCCTGTGTCTAGCGGCGGATAATAGCCCCAGCCTGGAACGACGTCAACCCATTTTTTTCGGAAAACCCCTCACACCGCCGGAACGCTTCCGTTCGGCGACGATCCGCCCTGGGGCACCCGGTCATTCACCGGCCAACCCGCCCGACCGCCGGTACGAAGACCAGGTGGGGAAAACAGTTCGCACCTGGGACACTCATATCCCAGTAGAAGGTCCCCGCCGCGCACGCTCAGGGTACGCCTCACCATCGCTTCGCCACAAGAACCCGGGCCGTTGCGCCGCAAACCCGGCAGGCTTTCCTACCACGGCGCCATCCCCCTCGACCTGGCACGCTTCGTGACAAGTCAGGATCCCGGTGGAGTTTCCGTTGACGACCCAGGCTCCAGGCGAATATACTGCCATCAGGGGTCGTTTGCGCCGGTTTCCAACCGGAGCCGCCCCGGGGGAAGGTCAGGGACTGCTCGATGTGAGGGACAAGTCATGAGAGTGTCCATGGACAGGTTGGTTCGCCGGCACCGGGAGCAAGGACAAAGCACGGTCGAGTTCATGCTGATGGTCCCGGTCCTGTTCGCCATCTTCTTCTTCATCATCGAGATGGGACTGTACTTCACAACGGTGCACTACGGGACCTACGCCGCTTTTGCAACCGCTCGGTCCCAGGAAGGGAATTTCAACCCGGCTTTCCCGAGCACCACCGCAGTGTCGAATTTGATCTTGACCGGCGATGTGTGGAAAGGCACCAGCGCGGCGCCCGTGAGCGTGCCTTCCGGATCGGGGGACATGCCGATTGGGGCTCAGGTGACGTTGACGAACTTCAAGCAGAAGGTGCCGTTTCCGTTCATCCGGGCACTGCTTCCATCCATGACGTTCAGCACTCAGGCCAATCTTGGCCCCCCGGAGGTGTGGTACGAAGGCGTGGAAAACCGCCCTCCGGACCAGTATGACAACAACAACATTTGAAATGTCGCCCACCAGACGCCCAACCGTTGCAATGCGCACACCTCTGTTCGATTTTACTGCCATCGAGACCTTGATGCGGGCTCCTTGCAGCCCGGGCGGTCCACGAAGGTTTCGCCTCCCCCTGCTGGGTCCCACCGGCATTCTGGTCATCGCAGCGCTCCTGCTCTGCTCTGCGTGCACGCCGCAGGGGCCGACCGTGGATCATCTGGGGCTTGCCAAGCAGATGGCAGCGGAAATCGCGGAGAAAGAAGGAACCACGGATTACTCCAGTTCCGCGTGGGAACCGGTGGCTCAGGAACTCCAGATGGTTCCCGAGGACTCCCCGGACCGGGCGGAAGCGGTGCGCTGGCTGAAGGAGATCCAGCAAGCGCGGCGAGCCAAGCTTTTTGCCATTCACGAGCGCAATGGGGGCAGCGTGGCCTACAAGGTGAGTGCTACCGGGTCCACCCGTTCCCGCGCACGGGACGCGGTTGGGTTTGCGCCTCCGCCGAACCGAATCGATGTGAAGGCAATCGAGCGCCGCGTGACGGGCCGGACGGGTGCGAGTTCTCGCAGCACCGGCTCACACAGTGCCTCGAGGAGTCGAAGCACGAAGGGTCCGGTGATCATCTACACGACGAGCTGGTGCGGGGTGTGCAAGGCTGCGAAGGCCCATCTTCGGAAACGCGGGGTCTCCTTCATCGAGAAAGACGTGGAAAAGGATCCGGCTGCAGCGGCGGAAAAGGAGGCCCTGGCGCCTGGTTCCGGGGTTCCGGTGATCAGTGTGGGGGGTGAAGTGCTGGTGGGTTACGATCAGGCCGCCCTGGACGCCATGCTGTAGGTTCGTTGCCGTTCATCGGCGCGGGCAGCACCCAGCTCATTCCTTGAACGAAGTCCTGGACAATCCGTGCTTTTTCAGGAGCCTCCAGAGGTTCTTCCTGTCGATCCCGGCCTCGGCCGCCGCCGGGGAAGGGCGGCCGCGATGACGAATCATGAGGTCGATCAAGTAACTCCGTTCGAACCGATCGATGGCTGCCTGCTTGGCCTCGCGAAAGGTTCGCGGTGCGGGTTCATCCACCGCATGCGCATGGTGGTTTCCCAGATCGATCTCCTCGGGAAGCACGGGGTTTGTGGTGGCCAGGATGGAGACCTGGCGCATTTTGTTCTCGAGTTCCCGGACATTGCCCGGCCAGGGGTATCCGGTGAGTTTTTGGGCCGAGAGGGGGGAAAGGGTCAATTCGCGTCCGGCCTCCCTGGAGAAGCGCTTGAGGAAGGCGTTGGCCAGGAGAAGGATGTCCTCGCGCCGTTCCCGGAGGGGTGGGACATGAAGCGGGATCACGTTGAGGCGATAGAACAGGTCTTCCCGGAACCTGCCTTCTTCCATCTCCTTGAACAGGTCCTTGTTGGTGGCAGCGATGATCCGCGTGTCCACGCTCACCACCCGTGAACTGCCCAACGGGCGAAATTCACCCTCCTGGAGGAACCGGAGAAGCTTGACCTGGATCGCCAGGCTGGTCTCGGCGATCTCATCCAGAAAAAGTGTTCCCTTGTCCGCCTCACGAATGACCCCGGAATGGTCGCGATTCGCACCGGTGAACGCCCCCTTGCGATAGCCGAACATTTCGCTCTCGAGCAGCGTCTCCGGGAACGCACCGCAATTGATGGCCACGAACGGCCGTTCACGTCGAGGTCCCAGTAGGTGGATTTCTCTTGCCAGCAACTCTTTTCCGGTGCCGGATTCTCCCGTGATCAATACCGACGCCGCCGATTTCGCCAGCATGGGAAGCCGGCTCATGAGCCGCTTCATGGCCTCGCTGGCATACAGAATGCGCCCGCCGGACCGCTCCGCCCACAGCTCCTCCCGCACAGTGGCCAGTTCCTGCTTCAGGCGCAGCGTCTCCAGCGCAAGCGAGATCCGGTGCACGAAATCATCGTTGCGAAACGGCTTGGTGATGAAATCTCGAGCCCCGGCCTTGAGAAGCGCCACGGCCTTGTCGATGGTGCCGTGCGCACTCATGATCACGACGGGGATGAGCGGATTTTCCTCGCGAATAGCCTGGAGCAGGGCCTCGCCGTCCATCCCGGGGAGCAACAGGTCGCTCACCACCAGGTTGACGTTCCCATCCTTTACCTGTTCCAGAGCCGAGGTCCCGTCGGTCGCGGTTGCGACCTCCACGTCCGGGAAAGCATCCTCGAAAATGCCCGAAATCACCGTCAAGATGTCGGGTTCGTCGTCGACGACCAGTACGCGCATGGAAGTGCCTCCGGAAGGCGCACGGTGACCCAGGGACAGGACACCACGCAACAGCACAGGCTATCCGCTCGGGTGAGAGGTTGTCAACAACGTCTCCATCGCCTGCGTCCCGACCATGAAGGGTTTGGGAAGCGGACTTCAGGAACCGGGAACCCGGGTTTTTTCCAGCGGCATGGGAGGACATGGGCTATAATCCAACCTCCGGCCGGCCCCCAACCCGGGCGCTTGCCGGTACGAAGCGATCCCCTCAGGGCGCCGGGCGGGTCCTGCTCAAGGCCCGGGCGTGTGCACTGAGCGCCTGCCAGGGGCCCTGGCGAGAAGGATGGAGTCTCGAGATGAAGAGCAAGGTTAGCCGATTCGTTCTGGACCGGTGGGAAGGCGCCGCCGGAGTCCTGGAAGGCGTGGGACCGGTGCCTCGAGCACTGCTTCCCGGGCGGTTGCAAGAAGGAGATGTGGTCGTGGTCACGGTGTCCGAGGACTCGGTGACCTTGACGCGCGACCCGGCCGAGACGCACCGACGCCGGGAACGTGCCCAACGACTTCGAGACTCGTTGACCGTGGCGGAAGGCGGGGAAGACGACGTATTCGATCTGTGATCCTGCCGGATTCCGGCCATCTACCTGGAGTGAACGATGCTGGACGTGCGTTTCATCGTGGAACATGAATCCGAGGTCCGGGACATGCTGACGGCCCGACATGCCGATGTGGACCTGGACACCATCGTGGCGCTGCATGCCCAACGCAAGCGTCTGTTGCAGGACGTGGAGCGCATGAAGGCGGAGCGGAATCGAGCCTCCCGCGAGATCGGGCGACTCAAGGCGCAAAAGGAGGACACGACCGCGGCCCAGGAGGCGGTGCGGAAGCTTGGTGAGAGAATCAAGCAGGTGAACGAGTCACTCACGGAACTGGAATCGAGCCTCCGCGACGCGCTGCTCCTGGTACCGAACATGCTCGATCCTGGAGTACCGCCCGGTGCGGACGAGTCGGACAATCGCCTGATTCGGACCTACCTGTCGCCCCCCGCATTTTCATTCGAGCCGTTGCCCCACTGGGAAATCGGGGAGCGGTTGGGTATCCTGGATTTGGCCCGGGCTGCCAAACTTTCCGGCGCCCGGTTCGCCGTCTTGAAAGGGGCCGGCGCCGCCCTGGAACGCGCACTCATTTCCTTCATGCTCGACGTGCAGGTCAACCGGCATGGATATCTTGAGATCTTGCCTCCATACCTGGTGACGCGGGAGACCATGACCGGAACCGGCCAACTCCCAAAATTTGAAGAGGATGCGTTCAAGACCGCGGGGGACCGGGAGTTGTTCCTGATTCCCACCTCCGAGGTGCCGGTGACGAACCTCCATGCAGGGGAAGTCCTGTCCGCGGACGCCCTACCCATTTCCTACGTGGCGTTCACGCCCTGCTTCCGGTCGGAAGCGGGGAGCTACGGGAAGGATGTGCGAGGCCTGATCCGACAACACCAGTTCCACAAGGTGGAATTGGTCAAGCTGGTTCATCCGGACGACTCGGACCAGGCGCTGGAGGAACTGACCGAACACGCAGAGGAAATCCTGAAGATGCTGGAACTGCCCTACCGGGTGGTGCTGCTCTGTGCCGGGGACACGGGATTCTCGGCGGCAAAGACCTATGACCTGGAAGTATGGCTCCCGAGCCAGCAGACCTACCGCGAGATCTCCTCCTGTTCCAACTTCCGGGACTTCCAGGCCAGGCGTGCAGGGATCCGCTTCAAGGCCCCGGGCAAAAAGGGAAAACCCCGGTTCGTCCACACGTTGAACGGGTCCGGCCTGGCTGTGGGACGGACCCTGGTGGCCATTCTCGAAAACTACCAGCAACCTGATGGGACCGTGCTCGTGCCTCGAGCCCTTCGTCCCTACCTTGGCATGGAGCGTATCGAGCCATCGAGCGACTGAGTGCGCCAGGTTCTGGTCCCCACCTCGATTCGAGAAACGGCATGCCCGGTGCGTCCTCCTCACCCTCCCCGGGCGGAACCTGCGGTATCCCGTGCCATTCCGGCCCGGCTGATGCCTCGCAACAGCGCCCGACCCCCTGCTGCACCTACCCGCAGTCCTCGTGTCCGATTCAATAGGCGTAGGACCTGGACAGGGTTCCAACGTTGCCCGCCAGGTCCACCCCGGTCACGGCAAGCGCCACGGTACTTCCAGACCCGGGCGCACGGAAAGTAGATACATAGAGGTCGTTTCCGACCGGCAGAACCTCGCCCACCGTGGTGGTCGTGCTGTAGAGGGTGGGGGGTTCTGCCAGCCGTTCCGAGGGAACGATGGTCACCATGAGGTAGTTGGCGAGGATGGGGTGACGGTCGACCAGCACGGAGAACTCGGGCGGCACGTCGTCGACGGCCCGAACCGCGCTGAGCACGTCGAGTTTTCCCGCGCCCCAGGCTTCATTGGGCACCTCGCCGGTGAAGGTGTCCGCGACGGCGCCGGCCCGGAGCGCGGCCTCGATGTCATCGTGTGTGAAGTTCTCGTCCACCTGGCGCAGCAAAGCGGCGGTACCTGCCACGTGGGGAGCGGCGGCGCTGGTTCCCCCGAACAGCCAGGAGGAGGCGTAGGGATACGCGGGGTATGCGTTGACAGAGGCGTCGAAGTAGGTGGCCGCGGAAGAGGTGGGAGCCCACACGTCGTAGTTCCCGGGCGCCGCGATGTCCAGGAGTGGCTCCTCATCGACACGCGGTCCGCGACTCGAGAAGGTACTCAAGTCGCCCAGCACATCGCGCTGCCGGGTGGCAAAGGAGGCAACCACGATGCATTTGTCGGCGGTTGCAGGGCTGGTCACCGAATAGGTGGGGTCGGCGACGACCCCCGGCGCGATCCCCTCGGAATCGATCCAGGTGGCCCCACCCGCCCAGGTGGTTCGGTCGTCCCCCAAGAAGAGATGGACCCTGGCGGTGGAGTCTCCCGTATTGGTGATCCGCACCGTGTAGATCCCTTCGTACATGGGCACCGGGACACCGTCTTCCTGATGATACAGCACCATGTCCAGCATGCTGGTCTGGGTCGCGGACTCGTTCGAGATGGCAGAGACGATGTCGCCCTCATCGTTGTGCTGGACCGTACCTGCCTCCACCGTGACCGGCGAATTGGGGGAAATCCCGTTGGCGGAGATGAACTCGATTTCAAAGGTGAGTTCGGGCAAGGTTTGACGCCAGAGTGCGGTGAGGTAGACTGCGGAGATGTTGAAGCTTCCGTCCACGAAGAACGAAGCCAGGGTTTCGGAATCCTGGGGGCAGACGGCATAGCCGTGCTTGTTGTTGTTCCCGATGTTTCCTGCCGGGCAGACCTGGGGAATCCCGTTGTCGGCCCGTTCCGTGACCGCTTGCTCCACCACGGAGGTTCCATCGAGGAACTCGCCGATCCAGTTTCCAAACGAGTAGAGCATCACATCAGCGCCCTGGCTCCGTGCCCAACTCATGGCGTAGACGAGGTCGACGCCGGCCGCCTCGTTGTTGATGACAAGGAGGTCCGCGTCGGGAGCCACGCCGACGAACCGACGCCCCGGAACGTCTCCGACGAGGATACCGGCCACCGATGTTCCGTGAGGATAGGTATCCTCGGAAATGCTCAGGAGGTTGATTCCTCGAGTGTGTATGGTAACGGCCGAGTCGCCGTCCATGGCGCCGGCGACCTTGGATGTGCCCAGCCGAACCAGGTACTCGGATGGGTCGGCCAGGCCGTTTCCGTCGGTATCGTCGACAAAGAACAGCGGTTCTCCGTAGGCGAGGTCGTTTTCCCCAAAGCCCGCGTCTGGACCGAAATCACGCGCGCCGTTGCCGTTGGTGTCGGCAAAGAGCCAGTCCTGGTCCACGTCGAGCACACCGTCCACGAGCGGCCCGTACTGGACATCGAACAGGGCGTTTTCGAGCAGGCCGAGGGTCTCGTCTTCCGTGGCCGTACCGCTGCCATCCAGATCCACGGCGTCGATCCCCGGAGTCAACAGCCCGTCGCCGTCCACGTCGAGCCAGCGGTAGAGGCCACCATCCGGCTTGAACAGGGCGGGGTGATAGATGTCCACGCTGGTATCGAACAGGGCAATGAGCTGGCCCCGTCCAGTCAGTCCGTCGGTGCCGTCCTGAGGCATGAAGCGGCCCTCATCCCAGTCGACGGCCGGCATGCTGAGGTCCATGGTGGGGGCGGTGAGGCGCCGTTCGACCGCGTCGACCCGGTCCACTGCAGGGTCTTCGAGAAGGGCCGGGAGCCGGGACCAGGGAACCCGGACGCTGTAGATTCGGCCCACGTGCGCAGGTTCGCCGGAACCGGGCAAGCGGTTGAACTTTACGCCTCGAGCAGTCAAGCGCGCGAGTATCTCCGAGGAGGGCGGCGTCAAGAATTCCACGTAGAGGCGGACGTGGTCAGTCCGAACGGAGCGTGGTGCAAACGGAGCGTCGGCAGGGAGGCGTCCGTCTCGAAAGGCCATGAGGTGCTTGAGATGAGGCCCAATCCGGGCGGCATGGGTCACGGGCGCGGTTGCCAGGAGCGGGAGAAGCAGCCCGATGGCCAGGAAAATAGGGTCGCGGCGGTGCATGGTTCTTCCTCCTCGAGTCACTCCAGGGACCGCTGCTGTGCCTGGAAGGCGACGAGCAGGCACAGCCGGAACGATGCGTACTGGGCGCCGTCCACAACCCAGGAGTCGGGGACGAACGGGTCGAGGCCGTTGTCCGGGTCGAGTTCGTCGAGCGTCATGGCTGCGCACCGAAGATCGCCGACCATGACGTAGGCGTGGCCGAGCGCCACCAGGAGGGTGTCGGCGTTTACCGGGTCATGGAACGAGGCGAAGTTGGGGTCGTTCTCCAGGCAGCGTTCCACGAGCTGAGTGACCGTTTCCGGGTCGCCGGCGAGGGCGGCGACGCCGGCGCGGCCGGCCATCGCATCGGTGTGGAGAGGGTCCAGCGCGAGGGCCATGTCGAAGTACTCGGCTGCGGTTTCCAGGTCGTCGAGCTGATAGGCGGTCCAACCGAGCCCGTTGTATGGAGCGGGCTGCAACGGGTCACCAAGGAGGGCATCGGTGAAGGCCATGCGGGCACTTTCGTAGTCGCCCTGCGCGTAGAAGGTCCAGCCGTCGCTCACATCGTAGTACTCCTTGGGATCGACGTTGTCGATGCGCCCGTCACAATCGTTGTCCTTCCCGTCCTGGACCTCCTCACCCAGAGGATTGACGGCCGGGTCACGGTCGTCACAGTCGCCCTGGATCTCCGAGAATCCATCCCCATCGTCGTCGGTCAGGTCGGTGTCTTCGTCGATGCTGCCATCGCAGTCGTTGTCGGCCCCGTCGGTGACCTCGACGGCGCCGGGATAGATGTCCCGGCGGTCGTCGTTGCAGTCGGTGCCTCCGGGGACGATGTCGGCGTCGTAGCCGTCCTGGTCCACGTCGGCAAGGTCGGAGCCGGAGCAATCCTCGTCCACCCCGTTGTAGGGCACATCATAGGCGCCGGGATTGATTGCTGCGGCCGAATCGTCGCAGTCGGTCCCGCCGCCGACCTGGGTCGAAGCGTAGCCATCCTGGTCTACATCGATGCGGTCGGAGCCGGAGCAGTCCTCGTCCACCCCGTTGTAGGGGATGTCCTCGGCGCCCGGATGTACGGCCGGGTCGCTGTCGTCACAATCGGTCCCGTTGGCCACGCGGTCGGAGGCGAACCCATCCTGGTCGTAGTCGGTGAGGTCGGAGCCGGAGCAATCCTCGTCCACCCCGTTGTAGGGGATGTCGTACCCGCCTGGATGGATGGAGGGATTGGTGTCATCGCAATCGGATCCACCGCTGGCGCAGGTGAAATAGCCGTCGCCGTCGCTGTCCTGGCCGGTGTGGGACCCTGGTGCCGGTCCGTCCGCGCCGGAGCAGTCCTGGTCGATGCAATCGCCGATCTCGTCGTTGGCTGCGGGGTGGATGGTGGGGTCTGTATCGTTGCAGTCAGACCCACCGGTGGCCGTGGATGCGTACCCGTCGTGGTCGGCGTCCACGGGCACGAGCAGGCCGCCGTCGAGGCTATCGCAGTCCTGGTCGATGCCGTCTCCGGCAATTTCGGTGGCACCGGGATAGATGGTTGGGTCCTGGTCGTCGCAATCGTCGCCTCCCGTGCCGAGGGAAGCATGGCCGTCCTGGTCGTGGTCGTAGGGTACCACGCCCGATCCGTCGGTCCCGTCCCCGTCCCGATCCTCCCCGTCCCCGGGCGGATCGGATGCGCCTGGATGCACCGTGGGGTCATGGTCGTCCGGGTCGTCCCCGCCGGAATCCTGCGATGTGTACCCGTCCCCATCCTCATCCACACCGGTGGTGACGGTGGCATCCGAGCCGGAGCAATCCTGGTCGATGCCGTCTCCCGCCACATCGACCGCACCGGGGTGCACGGTGGGATCGGCGTCGTTGCAGTCGTTGCCGCCATCGTTCCAGGCAGCGTACCCGTCCCGGTCCCGATCCGTGGGCGCGTCCCCATCCGGAACCACCGCGGCGCCGGTGCCGTCGATACCGTTGCAGTCCTGGTCGATCCCGTCGTCCGACGGGTCCACTGCGCCAGGATAGACGGTTGGATCTCGATCGTCGCAGTCGAGGCCGCCGGCGCTCAGCGCATCGTACCCGTCCTGGTCGTTGTCCCGGACAATGGTTTCCCCGGCGTCGGTGCCGTCACAGTTCTGGTCGACTCCGTCTCCTGCCACGTCCACGGCCCCCGGGTGAACGGTGGGGTCGAAGTCGTTGCAGTCCTGGCCCCCGGTGCCGATGGAAGCGTGGCCATCGCCGTCCTGATCCACCGGGATGACGCCCGGCCCGTCGGTCCCGTCTCCATCCTGATCCTCCCCGTCCCCCGGTGGATCGGTTGCGCCTGGATGGACGTTTGGATCGTGATCGTCCGGGTCGTCCCCGCCCGATTCCTGCGAGGTATACCCGTCCCCATCCTCGTCCACACCCGTGGTGGTGGCGGCATCCGACCCGGAGCAATCCTGGTCGATGCCGTCCCCGGCCACGTCGACCGCTCCCGGATGGATGGTGGCGTCGTTGTCGTTGCAGTCGTTGCCGCCCTGGGATGCGGCCGCGTATCCATCCCGGTCCACGTCCACAGGGTCCACCGTGGCAGCGCCGGTGCCGTCCGCGCCGTTGCAGTCCTGGTCCACGCCGTCTCCGAACGGATCCACGGCTTCGGGATACACCGTGGGATCCCGATCGTCACAGTCGGTACCCCCGAACGCCTCGTTCAGGTACCCGTCCCCGTCCTCATCCAGGTCACCCCCGTAGACTCCATCGCAGTCCTCGTCCACCACGTTGCCCGGTACCTCGGTGGCGCCCGGATTCACAGACGGATCCCCGTCGTCGCAATCGGTCCCTCCCGTCCCGTACGAGGCATAACCATCCCCGTCCTGATCCACCGGAATGACCCCGGGACCGTCCACTCCGTTGCAGTCCTGGTCGATTCCATCCCCCACCGGATCCGGCGCACCGGGATGAATGGTCGGATCCGTATCGTCCAGGTCGTCGCCCCCCGACGCCACCGACGTGTACCCGTCTCCATCGGCATCCACCCCATCCTGAGAGGCGCCGTCCGTACCGTCGCAGTCCCGATCCACGCCGTCCCCTTCCAGGTCCACCGCACCCGGATGTACGGCTGGGTCCGTGTCGTCACAATCGTTCCCGCCGCTCGAGACAGCGGCATAACCGTCCCGGTCCCGGTCCACGGGGTTGATTCCCGCCGTCCCGGTCCCGTCCACCCCGTTGCAGTCCTGGTCGATCCCATCGGTGGACGGATCCACCGCACCCGGATACACGGCCGGGTCCAGGTCGTCACAGTCGGTACCCCCCGCAGCCATGGAGGCGTATCCATCACCATCCTCGTCCACCGCCCCTCCGAACACCCCGTCACAGTCTTCGTCCACCGTGTTCCCAAACACCTCGTCAGCCCCGGGGTGAATACTCGAGCTGGCATCGTTGCAATCGCTCCCACCCGTGCCCAGGGAAGCGTACCCGTCTCCGTCCGCATCCACCGGGACCACACCCGGACCGTCTGCGCCCGAGCAGTCCTGGTCGATCCCGTCCCCGGGAGGGTCCCAGGCTCCTGGGTGGATACTCGGATCGGTATCATCCAGATCGTCCCCGCCCGAGGCCACCGAGGTGTAGCCGTCGCCATCTGCGTCGACCCCTTCCGGATCGGCGCCATCCTGGCCGGAACAGTCCTGGTCCACGCCGTCTCCGATCGGGTCCACCGCACCGGGGTGGATGGACGGGTCCTGGTCATCACAATCGTTGCCACCCCGGGTTGCGTCTGCGTAGCCGTCCCGGTCCTGGTCCACAGGTTCGATCTGCGCTGCCCCGGTGCCGTCCATGCCGTTGCAGTCCTGGTCGATCCCGTCCCCGGCCGGATCCACCGCGTCTGGATGAATGGTGGGGTCCCGATCGTCGCAATCGGTACCACCGGCGCTCAGCCCGGGGTATCCATCCTCGTCTTCGTCCACAGTTCCGCCGTACTCGCCATCGCAGTTCTCGTCCACGATGTTGTCGTACACTTCCTTGGCGTCCGGGTTGATCAACGGATTGGTATCGTCGCAGTCGGTGCCGCCGGTGCCGATGGATGCGAACCCGTCGCCGTCCATATCCACCGGAATGACGCCCGGACCATCCCGGCCGTCGCAGTCCTGATCGATCCCGTCCCCGGCCGGATCCGGCGCTCCGGGATGGATAGCTGGGTCGGTATCATCCAGATCGTCCCCCCCAGAGGCTACCGAGGTGTAACCGTCTCCGTCCGCATCGATTCCGGTGGTCTCCGTGGCGTCCGCGCCGGAGCAATCCTGGTCGATGCCGTCGAGGGCCACATCCACTGCGCCGGGGTGGATGGTGGGATCCTGGTCGTCGCAATCGTTTCCTCCAGCCGACTGGGCAGCGTAGCCGTCCCGGTCCGCATCCGCGCTGCCTCCCCCGGACGTACCGCCGTCGGTGCCGTCGCAATCCTCGTCCACGCCGTTGCTCGAGATTTCCACTGCGCCAGGATAGACCTCAGCAGCATAGTCGTCGCAGTCCGTGCCACCCGCGACCCGGGCGATGAAGCCGTCGCCGTCCACATCGATCAGGTCGCCCCCACTGCAATCCTGGTCGATCCCATCGTAAGGAATCTCTGCTGCGCCGGGATGAATGGATGGGTCGGTGTCGTCGCAGTCGGAGAACCCTGCTTCGGCCCCGGCCACACCGTCCCCGTCGGCATCGATCAGGTCCAATCCATCGCAATCCTGATCGACGCCGTCGTAGGGAACCTCATCCGCCCCGGGATAGGTGGCCGGATCCGCGTCGTCGCAGTCCGACCCACCACTGTCCTCGGAGAGAAACCCGTCGTCGTCCGAGTCGATCCGAACGACGTCGTCGGCCCCGTCGCAGTCCTCGTCGATACCGTTGTTGGGGATGTCGAGGGTTCCAGGAAAAATCCACATGTCCTGATCGTCGCAGTCGTCCCCGCCCGCCTCCACGGCAATGTAGCCGTCTCCGTCCATGTCGGTGATGTCTGCACCGTCACAGTCCTGGTCGATCCCATCGTACGGGATCTCGTCGGCGCCAGGGTAGGTGTAGTGGTCCTGGTCGTCGCAGTCGCCGAGGTCCACGGTGAATCCATCCCCATCGAGGTCGTCGGGGGTGGGGGCCGTATTGGACACGGTGCAACCGGTGGTGAGGAGGAGCACCATGGGCACTGCCCAGCATGCCGGGGTGGGACCCACCCGGGCGACAAGGACCTGGGCTGGACGCAACAAGGGGAAGACGTATTCACGTTTCACGACTGCCTCCGCGCAAGACGCGCCGGGTGCCCGGCGTGCAGGTCAGCGGGCGCACCGAAACCCGATGGAGTTGTACTGGGCGCGAGGATCCGCCTGATCTCGAAACGTCGATGCTGTCTTGTCTTCCGAGCAGAACCAGGAGCCGCCACGCACGACTCGAGTGGCGCCGCTGGGAGGGCCGGTCGGATTGTCCGTGTCACCCCATTGATAGTAGGTGGGGTTGTAGTAGTCCGCGACCCATTCCGCCACATTTCCTGCCATGTCGTAGACTCCAAACGGAGACACTCCGTCCGGAAGTGACCCCACCTCGATCGTGTCCGCCGCACACCCCTCAAAGTTCGCACGGTCACACGTGGGCGGCGTGTCGCCCCATGGATACTTGCGACCGTCCGTGCCTCGAGCCGCGACTTCCCACTCGGCCTCGGTGGGGAGCCGCTTTCCAAGCCAGCGGCAGTAGGCGTCGGCCTGGTCCCACCGCACGTTGATGACCGGATAGTACTGGTACTGGGTCGAGGTCCAGTAATCGTCCCGGGTAACCGATTGGACGGCGCCGTCATAGACGCAAGGGTCGGGATTGCCCTCGATGAGCGGACCCGGACACGAGTCGGAGTTGATGAACTCCCGGAACTCCCGGTTCGTCACCTCGTACATGTCGATCTCGAACGCATCGAGCGTCACCTCGTGCGCCGGTCCGTTTTCTGGTGAGGATTCATCGGGTCCAATGGTGTAGGTCCCGGCCGGAATGGACACCATCGGGCTGAAACGCGGTTCCCCCTCGCCACATCCAACCGCCAGCGCGAGCAATCCGATTCCACCAATCCACCACAGACGATAGCCCTGCCCGCATCGTCGCGTCATCTCTTCCTCCAGGAAAACACCCGCCACGGCTCACGCACCCGAACAAGAAAAAGGGCGGCACGACTCCGAGACAACTGCTCGAAACCCTGCCGCCAGACAGTATACCCCAGATTCGTGTCGATCCGGGAGTCTCTATTCGGGCTGCAACCCCGTGACCGGGTCGGTCGGCTCGTTGATGCAACGCACGTTGATCACCCCTTCCGGCGGCCCACAGACCTTCACACCGCTGAGAGGCCGGGTCCACACGTCCACGTGGGTATCCCCAAGGAAGCCCACACGGTTCTCGGGATCGATCTCGCCGTCGCCATCATCGTCCAGTTCGCCATCATGCTCGGTATCCTGGTACTGAATGTCCTGATACTCCACACGCCCCGGCCAGTAGGTCTTGGTGGAATCGATCCGAACACTCCCCTGCCCGGACAGGGGGTCCACGATGGCTCCGCCGCAAAAATCCCCATCCTGATCGGTCTGGGTCCGCTCGAACCAGGTCACCATGGTCGTGTTCACGAGCGTCCGGCTCCCCGACCCATCGCTGCAGCTCACCACCAGGTAGACGTATGCCCTGGCTCGAGACCACAGGGTGATGTCCGAGCCACGCACCGGCTCCACGTCGTTGGCATGCCGCACGTTCAAACAGACGCAGGTGTGGTCCGGTTCTACAATATCGATGGAACTCGTGCAGACCACCGGCGGCAGGTCCGGGTTGGCAGGCGAGAACTCCGGCACTTCCGCGGACAGGGTGAGGAACCCACCTTCCGAACCGTTGGCGATGGACCAGTCGTAACCTTCCACCAAATCCCAGTTGGCGTTGTTGTAGTTGAAATGCCACAGCGGAATGGTCGGCTCGACATAGTCCTCGAGCACGTCCCGGTTCTCATCGTTGAATGCGGCGATCTTTTCCGGCGAGTGCTCACCTTCGACAATGTTCTCGAGCACCACGGTCGCAGGCTTGCCCGGCACCAGCTCGAGCCTCCGGCCGTCCTGATACATGGTGGCATCGAACATCCCGAACGTCATGATGGGCTCGGTCCGATACGTGGGCGTGCCCGTTTCATCCAAAATCGGATCTCCGTTGTCGTCCCGGTTGGGACTCACCCCGTACAGGCTCCCCGGAGCCGCCTTCATGTCCTCGGCCACGTAGGGCCGGTAGGTCACGATCGACACCTCCACCGGACCGGTCACCAGTTCCCCCGTATCCTCGTACATCAGGGAATTGGGCTGGAACGTCACCGACCCCTGTCCGTCCGAAACCGTCCCCCCTTCCTCGGCGACAATCACGTCCGTGGCGGTGTAAGGCTTCATCACCACCACCACGTCGGCAACATAGTCCTCGGGAATGGTCGCCTCCTGCACCTTGTCCGGATATCCGTCCTTCTCCGCCCAAAGCTGGACGGTCGTGGCACCGCCCAGGTCGGCGGCGGCAATCGCGAACCGGCCGTTCGCGTCCGTGATCTGCTCGATCTCCGTCCCGGGCACAAACACCTTGGCCCCGGCGATGGGCATGCTCAGGTCATCGACCACCGTCCCGATGATCCCATACTCCAGGTCCCCCAAATCATCGGCAATGGTCTCCGCGCAGCTCGTGCTGTCCGTCCCAACCGGACCACAGCTCAAAAGCACGAAACCCAGGACAGAAGTTGCTGCCAGAGCCATCAGGACCGCACGACTCCATGTGTACTTGAACATCTTGACCTCCGTAAGTCGAATCGCCACCGCCTCCGTTCTGCGGTCTGGCAAGCTGCCGTGGCAGCGAACACGGGAACCCCACTTGGCTTCTCGTTACTCATTGTATTGCAAGACGACGGCCAGATCAAAGAGTCTTTTTCTTTTTGCCAGGTTGCCCCCCACGTGCACTTCCCACAAAGGGTCGTGCCCCGGGGAATCTTCACGCCAGAAACGACCAACCTGGCCCACACCACCAACCCACAGCAACCTCGAGGGGACCACTTGGTAGGGCACGCATGTCCCGATCGGGACACCGGTGGGACATGGACGCCCCCACAGACACCTCGCAAAAGACGTGCTATCATGAATCCCACCCTCGCTTCATCGCCGCGGAGGACTCAACTCTTGGCGCACCTCGTACCGGGCCGTTCCCCCGCTCGAGACCGTGCGACCGCCAGGGCCGCGCTCCTGGTCTTCCTGGCCCTGTTGTTCATCGGCCTCGGCGGCGTCGCAGCCAGACTCGCCTTCCACCTGGCCACGGCCCGGCCCGAGGATGCGGGCGCCCGTTGGCAATCGGGCACGGTGAAACCCCTGCGGGCGGTTCGTGCGGCAACCTCCTCCGGTGCGCGACCCCCTCTGCCCAGCAGCACGGGCCTGTCCGGTGTTCCCGATGTCTCCAGGTGGGAGGCACTGGCGGGACGAATCCGGGACGCCGTGGTACGGGTGACGGTCCCGGAAGGCGAGGCGTCCGGCTTCCTGGTGGATCCATCCGGACTGGTGGTCACGACCTGCCACGGTATCCAGGGACAGAACCCGGTCGTGGTCCAGGCCCGGGGAGTCGAGTGGCCCGCCCAACCGGTTCGGGTCGCGCCGGCATGGGATCTTCTGCTTCTTCAGATAGATACCTCGAGCCCGGTTTCCAGCGAACACCCACTCCCCGGCCCCCCCTTCCCTGTCCTCCCTCTGGCCGACGGAATGGCCGCCCCCCCTTCCTTGCGGGCCATGGCCCTGAGCGCGCAGCAGGAGCCTGCATACGGGGTTCGTCCAGGAATCCTCCTGGAAGTCGGCTCTCCTGTTGACGCGCTGCCGTTGCTCAAGCTGGGCATGGCCATCGTGCCCGGGGATTCGGGAGCCCCGCTGCTGGACGTGCGTGGACATGTGATCGGGATCGTGAGGGCGAGACGGGTGGACTCGAGCCACACGCCGGTGGTAGCCTATGCTGTACCATCGAACTACCTGTTCGAAGGTGCGGACGCCTTGCTGCGCGATCAGGGGAAGACCGTGCCGCTCGAGGCTCCTTTCCTGTGGCACCAGTTGCATGCTCTGGCCAACCTTGGGGAGCGGATGGCCCCCTACGGTCCGGTCCCGGCCAGCCAGGCGTTTGTGACCGCGTCGGGCTACCTCGCAGCGGTGGTCGAGGTCCCGGGAGAAGTATCCACGTTCGGGGACCGGATTCTGGTAGACGTGACGGTGACCGGCGAGGACAACGTGCTCCTGGTCGATGCGGTGGCCGAGGGATGGACATCCGACCCGGCCCTTCGCCCTGCAGACGAAGGGGCGGCGGTCTACTTCTACTTTGAACTCGAGCCGGAGGAGTATTCAGGTATCATGCAGGCACGGCGGGTGCAGGTGGACGTGCAGTGCGATTCGCTCCCGGTGCACCGCCGCCTGCCGCTGGTGGTGGAATGAAGCGCGGCGCACCGTCGCGCTTGCCTCGGGGCTTCCCGAGCGAGAGAAGCCCTCGAGTCGCATTCGAGATGGAGGGTGTCCCGGGTGGTTCGCGTGCGACCGGTGGTTCCGGATGATTACGAAGCGGTGACGGTGCTCTGCCGCCGGCATGGACTTCCGGCGCGGAGCCGGGAGGGCTGGGACCACCTCTGGTCTGGCAACCCGGCCCTGGCGGGGCGGGACCGTTCCTGGGTCCGCGGGTGGGTGCTCGAACATGGGAACGAGGTGGTGGGCTACATCGGCAACGTACCGTTGCACTATGCCTTTCAAGGCCGGACTCTCCTGGCCGCGGCACTCACCTCCAGCGTGGTGGACCGCGCCTGGCGCCGTCTGGAGGACCCGCGGTATCCTCGAGCGATTCTCAAGCTGCTGGAACCCTTTTACCACCAGCCGGGGGTGGACTTCATGATGTCCTCCACGGCAAGCCGCTCCCAGGAGCGGAACCACGCCATGTTCGGGGCACGTCGGGTCCCGTCGCCCGGCTACGACGTGTCCCTGTTCTGGACAACCGATCCGGGCCGGTTCGCGCGAAGTGTCGTGGCCCTCCAGCACCTCCCGGCTGGACCGCTGCTCGCCCCCGTGCTGGCCGGCGCCCTGCACCTCGAGCACGCTGCCGGGAGCGCCATCGGGCGCCTTCGTTCCACGGGGTTCGCTCCCCGTCGGACGCGGTATCGGCTCCGGCGACGAGAAGGATTCGACCGGGCCTTCGATGACTTCTGGGAGCGTCTCCGGCGGGCCTACTCGCACCGTCTTCTGAGGGTTCGGGATGCGCGGACCCTGAACTGGCACTTTGCCGGGCCTCTTGCCGAGAAACGAGTCCGTATTCTCTGCGCCTGTCGCGATGAGGACCCGGACGCGATGGTCGGATACGCCATCTTGCTCAGGGCCGACGTGGCGGAGGTGGAGCTGACCCGCATGAGTCTGGTCGATCTGCAGGTGTTGCCTGGACACGAAGATGTGTTGAGGGACCTGGTGGAGGCTGCCATCCAGGTGTGCCGGGCCGAGCAGGTTGCGGTGCTGGAGGCGGTGGGTTTCAACGGGGAGAAGCGAGCGAAACTGGCTCGAGGCGCGCACCGTCGCAAGCTGCCTTCCTGGCGTTTCTACTACCGGGTTCCGGACGACGCGCTCGGGCGGACGTTGCACCGGCGGGAGGTCTGGGACCCGTCTGGACTGGACGGAGATACGACGTTGTGATGCAACCTCGAGGGAGACACGAGAGCGACCGGCCGGGGACCCTGGTCGTGTCGATCGATTTCGAACTGGAATGGGGCGTTCGGGACACGCTGCCCGCGTCCGGGCCGTATCGGGCGAACCTGGAGGGGGTGCGGGAGGTGGTACCGGCGCTTTTGGACCTTTTCTCCCGGTTTGGTATCCGCGCCACCTGGGCGGTGGTGGGCATGCTGATGGCGCACGACCGTGACGAACTGGCGGCGATGCGTCCGTCCATCCGGCCGCGGTACGAGGATTCGGCCCTGGATCCCTACCGGTGGCTCGACCGACAATCCCGGGAGGACGATCATCTCCGATTCGCCCCGGACCTGGTGGCGGCCATCGCTGAGACGCCGGGCCAGGAGATCGGCACGCACACCTTCTCCCACTACTACTGCCTGGAGCCGGGCCAGGATCGAGCGTGCTTTCGGGCGGACCTGGAGGCCGCGGTCGCCGCGGCTGCGACCCGGGGATGGCGGCTTCGTTCCCTCGTGTTTCCCAGGAACCAGGTCAATCCTGCCTATCTGGACGTGCTGCCCGCGGTGGGCCTGCGGGCCTTTCGAGCGGCTCAGGGGGGCTGGATGTACCGCCCTGGACCGGGCTTCACCCATCCCCTGCGCCGGGCAGGACGCCTGGCGGACGCCTACCTGCCCTGTTCACGACCGGTCTGCTCCCCATGGCCTGACCCGGGCATGAAAACGGCTCCTTACGCCATCCCTGCTCACGGATTCTGGCGGCCCATATCCCGTCGCCTGGAGGCTCTGGAGGGGCTGCGTGTGCAACGGGTGCTGAGGGCCATGCGGCGAGCGGCCGATACAGGGGGCATGTTCCACCTGTGGTGGCACCCGCACAATTTTGGTGCAGCTCCCGGGCCGAACCTGGCGGCCATCTGCCAGGTTCTCCACTACTACCGACTGCTGCACGATTCTGGACAGATGGTCTCCCGCTCCATGGGAGACCTCGCCGACGCCCTGGACAGCGGTGGAGACCCGACCACCACGGGAGATTGACCTCGAGACACGCTGGGGACCGGACAGTCATGATCCTCGGACCGGACAACCTCCTGCGCACCCTGGCGGCCATCGCCTACGTGCTGGCCATGATCGCCACGGCCGTACATATCCTGTTGCGCAAGGAGGAGCCCCGGTCTGCCGCCCTGTGGCTTTTCTCCGTACTCATGGTCCCTGCCGTGGGTATCGCCCTCTACCTCGCGTTCGGCGTGGACCGGGTGCGTCGGAAGACCTTGCTCAAGGAAGCAGGCAATCTCTACCTTCGCCAGGAGTACATGGCGCACCTGCCCCGGAGCAAGGCTGCCTACGAGTACCCGGAACGTGACGAGGAGGAAGCGTATCCCGCGGCGGAATTCCCGGCGGTACTCGAGAGATTCTGCGAGCGTCCCCTCCTGACCGGAAATCGTGTCAAGCTGATGCTCCAGGGCGACCAGGCCTACCAGCACATGCTCGATGCCATCGACCGAGCGCAGAGCAGTGTGAATTTGCAGACCTACATTTTCATGGCGGACCGTGTGGGGCGGCAGTTTGCAGAGGCGATGATCCGGAAGGCCCGGTCCGGGGTGGAGTGCCGTCTTCTCTATGACGCGGTCGGCTCCATCGATTCTCTCTGGTTCCTGGACGAACTGGCCCACACGAACGTGCATGTGCACGCCTTCACCCCGCTGAATCCGCTGAAACGCCGGTGGCAGATCAACCTTCGAAACCACCGGAAGCTCCTCATCGTGGACGGCAAGGTGGGTTTCTCGGGCGGCATGAACGTGAGCGAGAAGCACCTCGTCGACCACCCTCTGCTCACGCGGGTGAAAGACTACCACTTCATGCTCGAAGGCCCCATCGTCCACCAGATGCAGGAATGGTTCGTGGAAGACTGGTACTATGCATGTGGCGAGAAGCTCCTCTCCGGTCGGTTCTTCCCCCCGCTCGAATGGCGCGGCGACGACCTGGCACGGGTGATCACCAGCGGCCCGGACGGAGACCACGAGGCGTTCCACCAGGTGGCCTTTGCAGCCATCGTGGGCGCCCGCTCCCGATTGTGGATCGTGAGTCCCTACTTCATCCCGGACAAGGCCATCCTGAGTGCCCTCCGGTTCGCGGCGCACCGGGGTGTGGACATCCGTCTGCTGGTTCCGCAACGGAGCGACCACCTCGTGGTCAGCCTGGCGGCCAGGACCTTCTACGAGGAATTGCTGGGATACGGCATCCGAATCTTCGAACGCAAGCCCCCTTTCCTCCACGCCAAGGCCATGCTGGTCGACGACGACTGGGCCGTGGTCGGGTCGGCGAACATGGACGTGCGGAGCTTTCGGCTGAACTTCGAGGCGAACCTGGAGGTGAGAAGCCGCTCGTTCGCTCGAGCCCTGCGGGTGGCGATCGAGGACGACATTCGGAACGCGGTGCCGATCTACCTTCCCACGTTCCGCCAGCGGTCGCCCGTGGTCCAGGTGGCGGAGCGGGCCTGCGCCCTCCTGAACCCCCTGCTGTGATGGCTCAGACAGGTTTCTGAACAGTCACCACCGTGCTGCAAATGGGCCCTCCGATGTTGAGCGTCGTGCCCACGTCGGTGTTGGCCACCTTCAATTCCTCGGGCACCCGGCCGGTGATCTGGCTGTGCACCCAGCCAATCATGGCCACACCGGTGGCGCTGATGGGATGTCCCTTGGCAATCAGTCCGCCCGACGTGTTGATGGGGCACTTTCCGTCCCGATTGGCGTGCCCGTCCATGAAGAACTGGAGCCCCTTTCCGGCGTCAGCGAACCCGGTGGTCTCCACGGCAATCGGCCCCATCACGGAGAAGCAGTCGTGAATCTCCTGGAAACCGATGTCCGCTGGAGTCACTCCGGCCATCTCGATGGCGGCATGAAACGCCTTGCGCGCGCCCACAGGCTTGAGGAGATTGTCGCCCCTCGAGGCGATGGAGAGGCTGTCGGTCGCCTGGCCGAACCCGGCGAGGAGGGATGCCTCGGACCGGTCGATCCCCAGCCGTTTCAGGCCCTCGTCGTCGCATACCAGAATGCGCGCCCATCCGTCCGAGACCTGGGAGCACTCGAAAAGCTTGAGCGGCAACGGCGGGTCGGTGAAGAGACGGTAGCTGCTCAACACCGCTTCCGGGGTGACCGGGGCCTTGGTCTTGTGCATGTGGGCCAGCGGATTGTACGAGGCATTGTCGTAGAAGATGGGAGGAATGCAGGCAAAGTCCTCCTCGGTCACCCCGTAGGTCTTCATGTACTGGTCCATGATCACGGCGAACGCATGCGGGAAGGTGAACGGAGGGAACAGGTCCTCGGGATGGGCAGCCGTACCCAGGGCCAATCCCACCTTCTTGGAGTCCAGCTTGCCCTCCAGAGGATGCATCTTCTCCACACCGATCGCCATGCCCACATGGGCCATCCCGGCCAGGATCTGGGCGGCGCAGTCCAGCACGGCCAACCCGCCGGAATCGCACGCATTGGCCACCCCCTTGATCGACTTGTTCGTGTAGATCGGATCCATCGCCACCAGCCCTGCAATCAGCGACTGGTCATTCAAGAGCGGGGTCAACAGCCCGGCCACCGCGATGTGATCGATCAGGTTCCGATCGATGTCGTCAAGTCCTTCTCGCCCGGCGTCCAGCAGCATCCGCTCGATCGGGTAGTTGCCCAGCTTGCCGAACTTGCTCTGCGCGTACTTGACCAGGTACAGTTCTTTCATGCTTTCCTCCTCGAGTCCATGTGCGGGCCAGCTCAAACGGTGGAACAGCGCGAGCGGTTCCTCGAACCGGAAGCGCACGCCAGCGTGATCCTGGACCGATGATTCCGTCATCGGGCAAGCTATCACCATTGCGTGGACGCATCAAGCGAGAAAGGGGTACCATTTGGAACAGACGGACAAGGGGAGCCCTCCCCGGGAGGGGAAAGCTGGAGGTTGCGAAAAAGCCATGTGGGATACCATCGTGATCGGCGCCGGACCCGGAGGCGTGTCTGCGGCCATCTGGTCCCATCGCCTCGGACTGCACACCTTGCTCCTGGACGCTCGAGACCGCGTCGGCGGCCAACTGCTCGACCTGCACGGCCAGGTGGTAGACTACCCCGGCCTGATGGCGGAAAAAGGGTACGAACTCGCCCCCAAATTCGCTGCTCACCTCGCCGCCCTCGCCATTCCGCTCCGACTCGGCACACCGGTCCAATCCCTGAACGTCCAGTCCCTTACCCTGCACACCGGCGATCCGGAACCCCTGCACGCCCGCGCCCTCATCCTCGCCACCGGGGCCCGACGACGACGCCTCGAGGCCCCAGGCGCCGACCGCTTGTGGGGACACGGACTGAGCGACTCACCGACTCGTGACCTGACCCGGGCCGAAGGCAAGGTGGTCGGCGTGGTCGGAGGCGGCGACGCCGCCCTGGAAAACGCCCTCATCCTGGCCAGGGTCTGCCCCGAAGTCCACCTGATCCACCGGCGTGCTCGCTTCCGTGCCAGAGAGGGATTCCAGGATCAGATCAAGCAACGGCACAACGTGACCCTGCACATGCGCACGGTGGTGACCGAGGTGATCGGCGATCAGACCGTCCGTGGCGTGCGCCTGCTCGGCCCGAACGGCTCCTACACCCTGGCCCTCGAGATGCTGTTCGTAAAAATCGGCGTGGTTCCATGCTCTGAACTCGTAAAGGGCCAAATGAAACTCACTCCCGACGGATACGTGATCGTGGACACCACACAAAAAACCAGTGAACCCGGCGTCTACGCGGTCGGAGACGTGTGCAACCCCATCTACTCGAGCATCGCCCATGCGGTGGGCCAGGGCATGGTGGCAGCAAAAACGGTGGAAATGGCCCTCTCGGGCCGAGACGCGGAGGTGCAACGGTGAAGCCTGGAGAACGCATGGCACGATGGACTTGGATGATGGTACTGGCGGCGGGACTTCCCCTGACACTCCACGGCTCAGTGGGACGGCCGGCGCCGGATACACAACCACACCCGGCCTCGAGCCCCATCCCCGGCCCCAACCAGACGCAACCCGAACATCCTGCACAGACCCGGGTCACCACCCGCGTCGTCAGGGTCATCGACGGCGACACCATCGAGGTGACCGGCGGCGAGCACGTCCGTCTCTCCTTGATCAACGCACCCGAGTCCCACGAACGGTTCGGGGACCGGGCCACTCGAGCCCTCAAGCGCATGGTGGAGCACCAGGAAGTAACCCTGGTCTACGGTCCCCGGGCTCGAGACCACTACGGCCGGCTGATTGCCAGCGTCTACCTGGGTGACATGAATGTCCAACTCGAAATGATCCGGCAGGGCATGGCTTACCTGTTCGTGGTCGGAACCGACATCCCGGACGGCTACGGCGCCCTGCTCGCCGCACAGCTCAAGGCTCGAGCCGAACGCCGCGGAATCTGGATGGACGCCCGGTACCAGCGGCCGGTCACGATCACCAGTTTCCATGCCAACGCGCCCGGAAACGACCGAAAGAACCTCCTGCGGGAGTACCTCCGGCTCGTGAACATCTCGGACAAGCCCATCAACCTGGCAGGATGGAGCATGACCAACAGCCGAGGGGACCGGGTGGTATTCGGAACGGTGGTCATCCCACCCGGGTACACCTTCAAGGTGGTGAGCGGAAAGGAATCAGAGGCGGGAGACGGCGGGGACGGGTCCATCGCCGTCTACTGGAACTCGGACCGGGAGGTGTGGCACAACCACGGGGACCGCGCCACCCTCTACGACGCGCACGGGCACGAAGTGCTTCGGCGGACCTACTCCCCCAAAACGACTCGAGGCTGGTAGCTCCCCGGGTCCGGGGCGCGTCTCCGGCCCGCCCACGAACCCGGCACTCGAATCAGTCTCCGCGCGGCTCGCCCGATCCACCCGCCCCGGCCCTTCCTTCGCTGCCGCCTCCCCCCTGGTCGCCCGAATCCGGACTCGAAGCCCCCCCGGACCCGCCACTGCTCGAGGATTCGCTCCCGGTGCTGCTGGAGGACGGGCTCATGCCTCCGGATGTTGCACTCTCACCCGCCGCTTGCCCCTCGGCGCCCCCCTCCGGAGCGGTCGTGGTATTGGACTTCGGGTTGCGCCGCTTCCTGCGGCCCCGTCGACGCCGCTTGCGGCCACTCGAGGGCTTTGGTGCCCCGGTTCCCTCCTGAGAGGCCGGTTCGTTCGGCTCGATCCAGGCCTCCAGGTCGATGTCATTCGCCGCAGCAAAGGCCGCCAGCGGATCCAGCACGTCAGTGGGCGGCGCAGACCCGGCACCGGAAGCCTCGGCTGGGGCACGCCGGCCCGCCGAAGCCGTTTCCCGACGACCACTGCCCGAGCGACCCCGAGACTCCTCTCGCCCCCCCCCGGACCCGCCCCGACTCGAACGACGGCCTCCCCTGGACTCCCGTCGCTCCGGCTTCTGCTCGTCCCGGCCCCGGCCGTCCCGCCGCTTGGGCCGCTTCCGGGACCGCCCGCTGCTCGAGGCCGGACCGCGTGATCGCTCCTCGCCCTCGCTCCGCCTCCGCTCCTGTGTCTCATTGCTCATCCCGGCCCTCTCCCGGGAGAAGAAACTGCGGAGGGCCGTTGCAAGCAGGCGATCCCGTTCGTCCTCGGGCAGGGACCGCAACATGTGCCGCACCATGGGGAGGTAAGTCTCGAATGCAAGACGGTCTGCTGCCTCCCGGAGCAGACCCAGGTGCTTTTCGGTCCAGAGCGCGGTGGCCTCGTCCGCGCTCGGCAATGTGCGACGCTCGAACGGGATGTGGTATCGCCGCTCCAGAGCCAATTCGGCCGACAGGTCCCGCCCGCTCACCAGGGTGATCGCGGTCCCCAGCTTTCCAATGCGCCCGGTCCGGCCGACCCGATGCAGGTACAGGTCCGGATCGTCTGGCAACGAGTAGTTGATGACATGGGTGAGATCCGAAATGTCAATGCCTCGCGCCGCGATGTCGGTGGCCACCAGGAACGAGAGTTCCCCGCGCTTGATGCGGTTCATGACTCGAGTCCGCTCTGCCTGGGACAGGTCAGAGTTGATGAACTCGGCGTCGAATCCCTGGCGTTGCAGGTAGGCGGCCAGAAAGGCGCAGTCGTCCCGCGTGTTGCAGAAAATGATCGCCGACTCCGGGTCCTCCTGGTAGAGCACATACAGGAGGCTTCTCGCCTTGGGATAGGCTTCCGAGCACTCGTAGAGCACGTTGCGAATCCCATCCACGGTGCGGGCGTCCGTGGAGAGGAAGATTTCGTGCGGGTCCCGCATGAACTGGCTGATGATCCCGGCCACCGACGAACCCACGGTCGCAGACAACAACAACGTCTGGTGGTCGACCGGGACATGACGGAGGATCGAGGTCACCTCCTCCAGGAAACCCATCGAAAGCATCTCATCCGCCTCATCCAGAACCACCACGGCCGTGTTCGACAGGTCCAGGTTGCCACGCCGAATGTGGTCGAGCGTCCGTCCCGGCGTGCCCACCACCACCTCGGCGCCGCTCCTCAACTTTTCCGCCTGCTGGCCCAGTCCGACCCCCCCGTAGATGGGCACGATGGTCAACTTGCGGAAACGGGCGATGGCCGCCCCTTCCTCCGCCACCTGAATGGCAAGTTCTCGAGTAGGAACCAGGACCAGAGCCCGGGTCCGCGCCTCCCCGGCCGGAATCCGGGCCAACACCGGAAGCATGAACGCCGCCGTCTTGCCTGTTCCGGTCTTGGACCGAACGATCAGATCCTGATTCTCCATCGCCCGCTGGTAGATGGCCGCCTGCACCGCAGTCGGCCGGGCATACCCCAACGCCGCAACGCCCTCCAGAAGGTCAGACGGAACACCAAGCTCCTCGAACGTCTCATTCGCCGCAAGCCCCTCGGGAACCTCCACCCTCGAGGACTCCGGAGGACGCTCCGTCCCTTCCGCCGCCTCAGCAGGTCCGTCCGCAGCGCTCAACGCCTCTTCCCCGGACACAACCTCCAGCACCTCTGCCTGGCGCTCATCGTCCGTGGAAACGTCGACCCGCGCACCTCCGGTGCCGACCTGCGCTTCCGTCCCACTCTTTCCCTCTTCTGTTTCAATCTGCTTGTTCATGTCTTGCTTCGTCTCACTTTGCGTGGAATCATGCATAGTTGTCCGCAGCACATCACCTCCTGGACGGCGCGGCACGCTCTTCTCGATCCCTTTTCTCGTTCAGCTTTCCCGTGCTAGCTATGCCCGATTTCGAATCCATGTCAAGTATGTTTCCGCTTGACATCCCCCATTCTCTGCTTCGTAATGAGAGATTGGTATGGCAATTGCGAGAGAGCCGCCCGCCTTGGAGTGAGGAAGAGGAACACGCCATGAAACCAGGTCTCGGGCTCACTGTCAGTCTAGGACTCAAGCAAGAACTAAGACTACAACCGGTCCAGATCCTCCGGAACGAGCTGCTCGTGCTCCCGATTCAGGATCTGGAGGCACGAATTCAGGCCGAACTCGACGAAAACATCTGTCTGGAGGCGGAAGAACAGCAAGAACCGGCCCTGTTGTTGAAGACCCCGGAGCCTTCGGAGCAAATGACGCCGCCTGGCGGAGACGAGGATCCCGAAGCCGCGCGTGCGGAGAAGTTGACCGATCCGGGTCAGTTGAGCGAATTGCTGAACTATTTGAAGAGCAGCCGCTCGACGGTGGCGCGCTCTGGGGGGGACACGCCGGAGCCCTATGACCTGGAAGCGCGCGTATCGTTGCCAAAGTCGTGGCGGCAGGATCTTCAGGAAGCGGTACGTCTCGAGCGCCTGTCCGAGGAGGAGGAGGCGATTGCCGAGTATATTGTGGGGAGCCTGGACGAGCGAGGCTATTTCACAGAGTCGCTGGAGGAAGTCGCGTCGGAGTTCGGGTGCGCTCCTTCCCTTGTGGAGCAGGTGTTGACGGTGGTTCAGAAGGTTGCGCCAGCCGGGATTGGCGCGCGGGACCTTCGAGAAAGCCTGCTCCTGCGTTGCCGTGCGGATCCCGATCATTGCCGGGAGGTGGAACGCATGATCGAGGAAGGATTCGACGATCTGCTTCATGTCCGATTCGAGCGTTTGCAACGCAAACTCGGCTGGTCGCGGGAGCAACTGGCCGAAACGTTGGGCCTTCTCCGGAACCTGATGCGGAACAGTGATCTGTTGGAAGAAGGGGAGCCACCGAGCGAAGTGATCCCGGACGCCACGGTGTACAAGACTGACGAAGGGTGGAAGGTGTCGCTTCGGGACGAACGGGTTCCTCGACTCCGCTTGACCGCCTATGCAAGCAACCTTACCAAGGAGGCGAACAGTCTCAGCCCGGACGCGAAGGAGTACCTCCAGCGTGCGTTCAACCGGGCGAAATGGATCATGCAGGCGCTCGATCAGAGGCGACAGACGCTCAGGCGGATTGTGGAGGCGGTGGTGGAACGGCAGAAGCAGTGGTTGGAGGACCCCGCAACGCCGATGGTGCCCCTCCGCCAGGAAGACGTGGCCGAGCAACTCAACCTGCATCCGGCCACGATTTCCCGTGCAGTGCAGGACAAGTATGTGGAGACGCCCCACGGGGTCTTTCCCCTCAAGTCCTTTTTCCCTCGCGGTGTCCCCTCTCATTCGGGTGGACAACAGGCTCGAGAAGCGGTGCAGGAGCGTCTGAAGGCGCTGATCGAGAACGAGGATCCCGACCGCCCCTACTCGGACGACGCGCTGGTGGAACTCCTCGCCGAGGCAAACATCAACATCTCGCGCAGAACCGTGTGCAAGTACCGGGACGAACTCGGAATCGCCCCGGCCTCGAGGCGGAAGGGGCTGTACAAGCTGTTCAAGCCCCAGGCAGGTCGCTGACCCATCATCATGCGACACGGCCACGGAGTAACCCATGGACCCCAGGGCATGTCCCAGGTGTGGCCTCCCCCCTCGACCTCGAGCCTCCTTCTGCACAGGATGTGGTAGCGCCCTCGAGTCCCACATCGAGATCGAGCCGATTTCCACCCCAGCTCACGGAACTCCTTGCCCCCTCTGCGGACAGGCCGGCCTGCCCTCTGCACGCTACTGCACGAACTGCGGCACACTCCTCATCCCCGGCCCCCGCGCCGGAACCTCCGACTCGTCCCACGAAGAACGCCGAACCGTCACCGTGCTCCACGCAGACCTCTGCGGCTTCACACGTATCGCGGAACGACTCTCTCCGGATGGGATCAAGCGCGTGCTCGAGCCCTTTTTCGACCGGATGACCCGGGAGGTCACCCGGCTCGGAGGCCATGTGAACGCCTACATCGGCGACGCGATCCTGGCCGTATTCGGGGCGCCGATCCCCCACCGCGACGACCCCATCCGGGCCGTTCGCGCCGCGCTCGCCATGCTGGTCGCCGCCCGGCGGTTCTCCCACCCGGAACTCGAGGCCCTCCAGGCCAGCTTTCGACTCCGGATCGGCATCGACACCGGCCCGGTGATCGTGGACCGAAACGGAGACGGACACCGGATCACCCTGGCCGGACTGCCCATCATCCACGCCATGGAACTCGAGGTTGCCGCTTCCGCCGACACCATCCTGGTGAGTGGGGCCACGCGCGCGTGCCTCGGCGACCATCGCACCCTCGAACCCATCGTCCTCCCGAACGGTCTGACAGCCTACCGGGTGGCTGACGACACCTTCGCGCCATCGCTCCGGGACTCCTTGCCCGCCCCCCCGGGTCCTCTCCCGTCCGGGAACCGACCCCGGATTGAGGTCATCGAACCGTTGCCGACCCAGCCGACATCACCACGCCCCCATCCCCGGCAACCCAGGCCCGGGCCGGAAACACGGGCTCGAGTCCATGCGCTCCTGTCCAGACTCAACCTGGAGCAGAAGCGGCTGGTCAGGCTGGCATCGGTGGCGGGCGTCCATTTCTGGGTAGACCTGCTCGAGCGCCTGGGAGCGCCGGCTCATCCGCAAGTGCTGGCGGAACTCGAAGCTCGAGGCGTGGTCCGGCGGGTGGTCGAATCCACGGTGGGGGACAGCGTGGAGTATCGATTCGCGGATGCAGCGGTGCAGCAGGTGGCATACCATGATCAACCGGACCGGGTCAGGCGATTCTGTCATCGGGTGGTGGCTGGATGGCTCCGGGAGTGCGGGGGAGGCCATCCGGCCCTGGTGGGACTCATCGCCAGCCACACGGCCCTGGGCGGAGACCTGGAAAACGCGGTGGACTTCCTTCTGGAGACCGTGGCATGCAACGTCGGGCTCGAGGCCGACCCGGCGAACCAGGTGGTCCACCTGACGCAGGCCATGCAGTTGCTCGAGGCTCACCCGCAAGACACGGCGGCCTGGTCGTCTCGCATGGCGCGCTGCAAGAAAGGTCTGGAAGACCTCGGCGCCGGCAAGGATGGTGCCCCATGACTGCGCTGTCGGACGTCTGCTGCCGTTGCGACCAGCCGGTGCACTCCGGAGACAGGTACTGTGCCACGTGTGGGGCCAAGGTGGGACCGGGTGCCCCGCGTTGCCACGTGTGCGGCCGTCTGGTCGCCGAGGAGAGCCGATTCTGTGGCGCGTGTGGTGCGCCGCGGCCGGGGGTCCGGTCCTTTTCTCTGCCGCTTCATCCCCAGGAGCAGGTGCGGCAGGCCACTGTGCTGTTCGCCTTTCTGACCGGCCTCCCGGCCCTGGCCGCTCACCTGGATATCGCCGAGTTCAAACACGTGGTCGACCACTGCTTCGATACCGTATCCCAGCCGATCCTGAGCGAAGGAGGCACAATCGACAAGTTCATGGCCGACGCCCTGCTCGCCCTGTTCGGCGTCCCGGTGGCCTCCGAGGACGACCCGGTCCGTGCGGTCCGAGCAGCGCTGGCCATGTTGCAAGCGATCGAGCGGCTCAACCAGGATCTGTACGATCGGACCGGGTACCGTGTGGGAATCAAGGTGGGGATCAACACCGGGAAGGTCCTTGTGGGCTACGTGAGCCGTGGGACGCCGGATCCCACCGTGGTGGGAGACGTGGTGAACACGGCGAGTCGACTGCAACAGGCCGCCCCCGTGGGGGGTATCCTGGTCGGCGAGGCGACGCAGCGGCACCTGGGGGACCTGTTCGACATGCAACCGCAGTCGCCCCTGACTGTGAAGGGAAAACGGTCACCGGTGACCGCCTACCGGGTGTTTCCGCCCGGCGCCCTGCCGCCCCCGGTCGCCTGGCGTGCCTCCCGGCTCCGGTTCGTGGGCCGGGAACTCGAGTTCAACCGCCTGGCCGCCTGCTGGCGCAATGTGGCGCGGCCCGGACGCCACGCCGCAAGCATACGGGACCGGGCCGGGGAATGGGTGACGGTGTGGGGGGAGGCCGGCATAGGGAAGGAACGGCTCGTTCAGGAGTTCCTGAGCTACGTGATCTCGGACCCCTGCCGACCGCGGATCATCTCCGTGCGTGGCTCTTCCTGGGGAGGCGAACGACGGCGATTCGAAATCCTTCGTGGCGTGATCCGGGGTCTGGGCGGGGTCCACCCGCACCAGGACATCACGCACGAGATCGCCAACATCCACGCCCTGGCCGCCCGGGTGGCAGGCAACGACCCCGATACCGGGCAGTCTGTTTCCACCGGCCATGTCGCCCGGAGCCTCATGCACCTGGCCTGCCTGTCCACCGAGACCAGCGCCCCCCCAACCCCTGGAACCACCCGCCCGGTCTCCCTGCGACACCAGGGGATCGCGTTCCTCGTGTCCCTGTGCCGCATCATTTCCGAGGAACGCCCCCTCGTCCTCGTGGCCACCAACGTTCAGTGGGCCGAAGACGCTGCACTCGATTTTTTCGAATCCCTGGGCCAGGACCTCCCCGGCCGCCTGCTCCTCGTCACCTCGGCCCGAAACGAACTCAAAACACGTCGGCCCGACTGGGGAGCCGACGCCGTTCGCCACCGGCAACTCGTACTCAAGCCCCTCTCGCTCAAGGAAACCCGGGCCCTGGTCCAGGAAGCCGTCGGCGAGGCGGTCGTGGTGTCTGGACCGGCGGTGCGCAGTCTCCACCAGTTCACCGGCGGCAACCCGTTCTTCCTCACCGAGGTCGTCCGCAGTTACCAGGAACGGGGGGAGCCCTTTCCAGACACCGAGTGGGAGGTGCCGGACTCGGTCGAAGGAGTGTTGCAAAGCCGCCTCGACCGCCTGTCGTTCGAGGAAGGCCTGACCTTGCGGGCAGCAGCGGTCATGGGACCGGTGTTCTGGGCAGGTGCGGTGGAGGCTCTCCTGGAATCGGATCCGACCTCGGTGTTGTCCGACCTGACGCGAAGGGGATTGATTCACAAACGGACTTCCTCGAGCATTCCGGGGGAGACCGAATACGCCTTCGACCACGCCCTCCTGGTCAAGGTGGCTCGAGGCAATCTGCTGGACGTGGTCCGCCAGCGGTACCACCGCGCAGCAGCCGAATGGTTGGTCGATCGAGGGCTTTCCGACGGGGCACTCGACGAGGACATCGCCCGGCACTGGTTGGCAGGAGGCCGACTGCACGAGGCGGCGCTGTTCTTCGCCCGGGCCGGAGGAGCTGCCTTTGTGCGCCACGAGTGCGAGGAAGCGGAGCGGCTCTACAGTGAGGCCCTGGAAGTGCTGACCGACGCGCCGGGTGGGAGGGCGCTGGGGTTCGAGGCCCGTATCCTCGCGAGACGTGGCGAAAGCCGCCGGCTGCTCGGCGACCATGCCAACGCCGCTGTGGACCTGGAAAAAGCAGCTCGAGCCTGGGAGGAACTGCAATCCCCGGTGGATGCCGGCACCTCCTGGTACGGCGCCGCACTCGCACACCTGGCTCGAGACGACGCCGACGCCGCATACCGAGCCATGGAGGCAGGCCGCCGCGCCCTCCACGGAACGTCTCCCCCGGAAGTGGAAGCGCTGGGCGCCCACCTGGACGGCGAATGGTCCATGCGCACCGGCCGACTCGACCAGGCCGCCGGGTCCCTTTCCCGAGCACTCTTCCTGAGACGCAAGTCCGGAGACGTCCGGGGCGCCGCTCATACGCTCCAGACCCTGGGCCGACTCCATCTCCAGCGCGGAGAAGCTGAAAAAGCCCGCTCCGAACTCCTGGAAGTGGTCGACATGCTGCGCCGCCTCGGCGACCTCCACGGACTCGGCCACGCGCTCCTCTACCTCGGGCAAGCGGCCGAAGCGGCCGGACGGTTCTCCGAGGCCCTGGCACACTACCACCGCGGGGTACAGCTCCGCAGGAAACCCGGCATCGCTGCCGACGCCGCACCCGGCCTCCTGCTCCTCGGCGCCGGATACCTCCGCTGCGGCTACCTGGGAAAAGCCTGGCACACTCTCGAACAATGTCGCGCCCAGTCCCCCGAAATCAGTCACCCCTTGCGCGCCGCCGAATCCTGCCTCCTCCTCGGCAAACTCTGGCTCCTCGTCGGCGACTTGCCCGCAGCAACCCGCGAGATCGAACGCTCGAAACAACTCTTCGAACACCACGACCACACTGGAAACGGAGGCCTCCGGGCCGGCGTGGAACTGGCTCGCTGCGCCTGTCGCGCCGACAGGGCCGCCGACGCCTACCAGCAAGGGACCACTCTGCTGAACCAGATCGACCGCCACACCACGCCTGACGTGGAAGCCCGCGTGCTGCTCCTGATGGGCGGCGTGGCCCTGGCGCGAGCCAGGCCGGAACAGGCCCTGGCGTTCCTCGAGGAACTCGAGTGGCAAGAAGCAGCACAGAACCAGATCGAACTACGGATCGAGACCGAACTGCTGGCCGGCCGGATCTTCATCCACACCGGGCGCTTCGACGCAGCGCTCGGACGCCTTCTGGAAGCAGCGCGGCTCGCCGCCCGGCACGACCTGGTGCCCCACGAATGGGCCGCCCTCAACCTGCTCGCCAAGATGGAAGAGGTCTCCAGGGCCGAGGGCTCGCCTGCCCATGTGCGCATCGACGCCCCCTCCGATCCATGGGAACCCAGTGCACCCTGGGACGTGCGCGCACGCACCATCTTCCGGGAACTCGAGGCTCGAGTGGAGGACGAGGAAATCCTGGGCAAGATACGTCGAAGGGCCAGGCGAAACCTGGCCGACGCCGTCATTCAGAAAGGATGATCCGTGGGGAGGATTCGTCCGGACGGTAGAGCAGCACGGTGCGACCCAGTACCTGCACCAGTGCCGCACCGGAGCGCTCCGCCAGCACCACCGCCGTACTCGACACCGACTCCGGCGCAGACTCGAGCACCTTCAACTTGATCAATTCGTGCGCCTCGATCGCCTGTTCCACGGCCCCAACCACCGCATCCGAGACCCCCTCCTTGCCCACCATGACCACCGGCTTCAAATGATGTCCCAATGCACGCAACCGCCGCCGCTGCTTGCCCGTCAACACGACGGGGCGTCCGTTCCCACTCATGGTTCCTCCCTCCCGGCGGAAGCCTCCTCTCCCAGCCCGCTCGTCACCCCGTCGATCCAGCGGCGAATGGTCCGACCATAGGCCGGTCCCGCCCTCATGGACACGTCGTTGTGCAACGCTCCCTCCACGGCGTACAACTCCTTGGGCTCACGGGCGAGCGCGAACAACTGGTTGGCCTGCTCAAACGGGATCAGGTCGTCCCGGGTTCCGTGAATGATCAGCACCGGAACATGGATCGAGGTGATTCGCGACGCCGTATCGAACCGTTCCTTCTTGAGGAAAGCGTCGGCCGGCACAAAAGGAAAGAGGGTCCGGGCCACTGCGGGAATCGACAGGAAAGTCGACTCGAGGATGAGGCCGCGCACCTTCCGATGGGCCGCCAGGTAGGACCCCACCCCACCTCCCAGGGACTTGCCAAACACCACCACCTGTTCCGGCGCCACGCCAAGTTCGCCGGTAAGCCGCTCGTAGGCCCCGTCCGCCGCGGCGTACAGGGCTTGCTCAGAGGGACTGCCTGAACACTTGCCATATCCAGGATAGTCCATGAGCAGAAGCCCGACCGACACCGGGGCGAAATCCTCCCGAACCAGTGCCCACTCGTACACGGACTGGGCGTTGCCGTGGAAGAAAAGCACCGTTGGCCGACCCGGGGGAGCCGGCCAGTAGAGGGCATGTATCTCATCCCCCACCCCCGACCGCCACCAGACCTCCTGCGCGTCGGAAGCATGTGGCGGAAGCGGGGCGTCCCGGGGGATTCGGGTAGGGTAGTACAGCAACTGCCTGACAACCGTTTCGAACATGCGGTCTCCGAGGAAGAGGAACCCTGCCAGGAAGGAACAGAACAGGACAAGCGCGACAGGCGTGTAGGCCCGGAACCTGGAGGTACCGGGTCCGGGCTCCGAAACACGCTCGAGGATACCGGTCACCGGGACGCTGCCGAACCCGCTGCTGCACTAGGGTTGATACTGCAACACGGAGCAACCGCCGCTGCCGTACGAGACGGCCCACAGATGGTCCGGGTCCACCGAGTCGATGTTGAAGATGTAGTGCTTCAGATCGGTATCCAGTTTCTCCCAGGTGGCCCCGCCGTCGACGGTGTGGAGAAAGAGCGCCTTGAATCCAAACTTGATGATGGAAGCGCCTGCCGCCCAGCCCTCGCTCTCGTTCACCATGTGGACCGCAATCAAGCTCCCGTCCGGCTCGAAATGCTGCTCATCCCACGTGGCACCGCCGTCCGCGGTGTGGAAAATGTAGGCACCGTCGTCACCCTCGGCGACGAACCAGCCATTGTTCTCGTCGACGAAGTGGATTCCGTTGCAATAGAAGTTGCCGTAGTCCTCGAACACCACTTCCCAGTCCGCCCCGCCGCTCGTGGTCTTGCCCACGATGCAAATATATCCATCGTAGGAGTCTTCTCGAGCCGGCGCGTCGATCATTGGGAGCGCCACGTGCTTGTTGACCCGGAAACTCCCGGCTCCGAAACGGGCCGAATCGTCATAGGGCCACTGTCCGCCTGCCACGTAGCCGGTGGTGGGGCTCACGAAGGAACCGTATCGAGCGGCCGTACCCATGCCCCAGTCGAAATAGTGGAACGTCTGTCCCCCGTCCCGGGATGCGGCCACCCCCTCGCCGTAGGAGGTCATCCTGGCCCACGTACCGATGAGGTACATGCTTCGCGCATCCACGGCCTCCACGTCCTGGTAGGCAGAAGCCAACCAACGATCCTTGCTCGCCGACCAGGTCCGTCCGTCCTGCGTGTACGACGCCCCGGCAAATACGTAGAACATGCCCATCCCGCCCGCCACCGCGTGCGTGTCGTCACCGAACGAGACATCCATGTAGCTGGCGCTCGGCATCCCCTCAACCTGCTGGACCCAGGTCCGCCCGCCGTCCGAAGTGCGGAAGATCACCGGACCCACTCCGTCGTTGCCCCCGGCCACGTAACCCACCTGGGTGTCCAGAAAATCGACACCCATCAAGATCGTGGCGAGATTCTCCTTTTGAACCACCCAGGTACCGGCCATCGCCTCCACCGAGGCACCGGCCATCAACATCGCCGCGGGGACCATCGCGAACCATCGCCTTGCTTCCATGTTTCTCTCCTCTCGATGACTACGGCCAGCGGCGCTTTCCACACTCCGCCGCTCACCTGGGGACGAACCGCCGGGTTTTCCGGATTCAAGCGTAGCATCCGGATTGACGTCTCCCAAGCGGATTCCGCCCTGGAAGCCTCCATCCCTGGCTTCCCACTTCACCAGTCGAGTCCGCTTCGGCCGCCTCTGGGTGCCAACCCCTGGAAAACGTGCTATGATCCGCCAGCACAGTCACAAGTCCCCTTGGCTGGTTCCCTGATTCAACCCAGGAGACCGGGCCGACTGTTTTCGGCGCTACCGTGTGGGCCTGGCGGTCCAAAATGGATTCGAGATTTGCAACTGTGGAGGCTGTCATGTCACGTTCGCACCCGACCTGGCTCTCTTTCGGGGTCTGCTCCCTCGTCCTCGCCGCAACCTGGCTGACCGGTTGCCCCGAGCCAGACGTTCCCGAGGGGGACGATGATGCGAGCCAGGAAATCGGTGGGGAATCTCCCACGCCGACCACCGCCCCGGAAGTCACGCCCACGCTTGCTCCGGCCTCACCGACGCCGGAGGTATCCACCACCCCGGGTCCGACCCCACCAGGATTCCTGACGCCCACGCCCTGGACGGTCGGCCCCACGCCCACCTCTCCCGCATCCCCCGTGCTCACCGTCTCCCCCCAATCGGTGGATTTCGGCGAGACAAGCGTGGGCACATCGAGCGACGAAAGCGTGCTCCTCTCCAACAGCGGCATGGAGGATATCCATTTTTCGGCAGAAATCGCCGGGAGCGTCGGTGATACGTTCACGGTGGGTCCTGACGACGTGCTTGCCGCCGGCACCGTGCCTGCCGGCATGCCCGTGGGGCTGACGGTCACCTTCACCCCACCGACCGAAGGGGCGTTTTCCGCCACCCTCGTCATCACTTCCGATGATCCGGAAGCAGCCCGGATCGAAGTCGCACTGGCCGGCACGGGCGTCGCGCCGGTGGTCGAGGACCGGGACGGGGACGGCTACACCCTGGACGCCGGGGACTGTGACGACGACGATCCAACCGTCTACCCGGGCGCGTTCGAGGCATGCGACCAAAAAGACAACGATTGCGACACCGAGGTGGACGAGGACGGCGCCACCCCCTTCTACCCGGATGCTGATGGCGACGGTCACGGGGTGGACGTGGACCCGGTGGTGACCTGCGACCCGCCTGCAGACCACGCGCCCGTGGCCGACGACTGCGACGACACCGATCCCACCGTGTATCCCGGGGCGGAAGAGTCGTGCAACGGCCAGGATGACGACTGTGACAACGCCATCGACGAGGATGTGCTGGTCTCCTACTACCCGGACGGCGACGGTGACGGTGTGGGGGCCATGACCGCCCCGTCTCTGGCCTGCGACCCCCCGCAGGGCATGGTACCGCTCACCGGAGATTGCGACGACACGCAACCCCTGGCCTTCCCGGGGAACGAGGAAGTGTGCGACGGAATCGACAACGATTGCGACGGGGACATCGACGAAGATCTCTCCACCCAGACCTACTACCTCGACGCGGACAATGACGGCCACGGCGACCCGGCCGCCACCGTGGAAGCGTGCGGACCCGTACCCGGCGCTTCCGACCTCGACGACGATTGCGACGACCAGAACGCCTCGGTCTATCCTGGCGCCGACGAGTCATGCGATGGGGTGGACAACGATTGCGACGGTGAAGTGGACGAGGAGGGGGCCTCCCTGTTCTATGCCGACGCGGACAACGACGGGTTCGGCGACCCGGCCACCGGCGAGAAGACCTGCACGCCCAAGGCGGACCAGGTCCCCGATGGCACCGACTGCGACGACTCCGACGCCGCCACCTACCCAGGGGCGGACGAGATGTGCGACCAGAAGGACAACGACTGCGACGGCGAAACCGACGAAGGCCTCCTCGTCACCTTCTACGCCGACCTGGACGGCGACGGCTTCGGCACCGCGGACACGACCGCCCAGGCCTGCTCCGCACCGCCCGGATACGTCGACAACGCATCCGACTGCAACGACGACAACGCATCCATTCACCCAGACGCGGCCGAAACCTGCGACGGGGTGGACAACGACTGCGACGGCCAGGTGGATGAGGGAACCCTCTCCACCTTCTACGCCGACCTGGACGGCGACGGCCATGGTGCGGGAGCCCCGGTGAGCGCGTGCGAGGCGCCGGAGGGCCACGTGGCCCAGGACGGCGACTGCAACGACGGCGACCCCACCATCTACCCGGGGGCGAACGAGCGCTGCGACGGCAAGGACAACGACTGCGATGGGGACATCGACGAAGGCCTTCTCAACACCTACTACGCCGATACCGACCGGGACGGCTACGGGTTGGACGACGACACCGTCCAGGCCTGCGAGGCGCCGGCAGGCTACGCCGACCAGTCCGGGGACTGCGACGACGGTTCCCCTCTCATCCATCCTGGCGCGGACGAAACCTGCGACGGGCTCGACAACGACTGCAACGGCGACATCGACGAGGGCGTTCTCAATACTTACTACGCCGACGCCGACGGTGATTCCTACGGCGACCCCAAGGACGCCGCCACCGGGTGCACCCCCCCCACCGGGTACGTGTCCAGGGCAGAAGATTGCGACGACACCGACCCCACCGTCAATCCGGCCGCGGCCGAGGTTTGCGACTACACTGACAACGACTGCGACGGCCAGGTGGACGAAGGCGCCGCTGCCCCCACCGGCTGGTTCCCCGACTTCGACGAAGACGGGTTCGGAAACCCCTCGGGTATCCAGGTCGCGTGCGAGGCGCCCAACGGCTACGTGGACAACGGTGACGACTGCGACGACACGGATCCGAACGTGAACCCGGACGCCGAGGACATCCCGGCGAACGGGATCGACGAGGACTGCGACGGTGCCGATGCCCGGGCTGAAGACCTCAACGGCGACGGCTACCCGGATATCGTGGTGACCAACTACAAGAACGGCTCCGACTATACCATCGACTCCTACGTCTACTGGGGAAGCGCCACCGGCTACAGCGACGCCGACCGAACCGGACTGCCCACCGAAGGCGGCTTCATGTCCTGCGTCGCCGACTACGACCAGGACGGCCACCTCGACATCCTCTTCTCCAACTACTGGGACGGCAGCACCCGGTACGTCGAGTCCTTCATCTACTGGGGAAGCGCCCTCGGCTTCTCCGTCAACAACCGGACGGAACTCCCCTCCATCGGATCCATGGGCTGCCTCTCCGCCGACCTCGACTCCGACGGCGACATCGATATCGTGCTCCTCAACTCCGACGACGGCAACACCTACGAACTGGATTCCTACGTCTACTGGAACAACGACGGAACCTTCTCCCGCGCCGCCCGCGACGAGATTCCCACCCTCGGTGCACTCCGCGTCACCGCCAACGACCTGGACGAGGACGGCTACCTGGAACTCATCGTCAGCAACTATCGGGGCGGCACCCGCAGCAGCCCCAACTACTCGGTCGATTCCTACATCTACTGGGGATCCGAATCCGGCTTCTCCGCCGAAAACCGCACCGCACTCCCCGGCATCGGCCCATGGAAAGCTCCCTCCGTGGACGACCTCGACGAGGATGGCTTCAAGGACATCATCATCAACAACTACTACAACGGGTCGACCTCCAACCTGAACACCTACATCTACTGGGGACCCGACTACGACCCCAGCGCCCGGACCGAAATCCCGACCCACGGAAACGCCGGATCCGTCATCAACGACTTCGACCAGGACGGGTTCAAGGACATCGCCATCGTCAATTCCAATGATGGGGACAACTCGGTCAACAACTACGTCTATTTCGGAAGCGCTCGAGGCTACTCCGCCGACTTCCGGCAATCCCTCCCAACCAACCGGGCCCTCGACATGGACGTCGCCGACGTGAACGGAGACGGGTACGACGACATCGCCTTCGCCGTCTGGTCCGACGGAGATTACAGCACCACCAGCTACATCTACTACGGCACGTCCCAGGGGTTCTTCAGTTCCTATCGTACCGGTGTCAGCACCCTCGGCGCTCGAAATGTGGCCATCAAGGATCTCGATGGAGACGGCCTCCCCGAAGTGGTGTTCGGAAGTGGCTCCGACGGGGACGACAGCACCCGAAGCTACATCTACTGGAACTCCCCTCGAGGCCTCAGCCAGTCCACACGCAGCACGGTCTCCGCCTGGGGACCCCTGGCCGTCACCGTTGCAGACCTGGACGGAAACGGCTACCAGGACCTCGTCCTCGCAGGGTACTACTCCGGAAGCAGCTATTCCACCAACTCCGTGGTCGCCTGGGGCGACGAATCCGGATACTCCAACGACTCCCGAACCCTCCTCCCATCCCTCGCCGCCCGCGATGTGTGCATCGGAGACCTCAACAACGATGAACAACTCGACATCGTCCTCGCCAACTACTACAACGGCTCGACCTACGATGTGAACTCCTACATCTACTGGGGTTCGGACGGCGACTTCGAAGGCCCCACCACACTCCTCACTCACGGCGCCATGAAGTGCGCCCTCGAAGACTTCGACCTGGACGGAGACCTCGATATCGCGTTCGCGAACTACCGCTCCGGGAACAACTACAATGTCTCCTCCTATGTCTACTGGAACGACGAGGGGGACTTCTCCGCGCTCAACCGCACGGAATTCCCCACCATCGGCGCTCGAAGCCTGGCCACCGGCGACGTGAACGGGGACCGGTATCCGGACCTCGTGTTTGGTAATTACTACAATGGAAGCAGCTACGTCGTCGATTCCCACGTCTACTACAGCTCCGAGAACGGCTTCTCCGCCACCGACCGAGACTCCCTCCCCGGTTCAGGCGTGCTCGGCACTCCCTTGCTGGCTGACCTGAACGGTGACGGCCACATCGACATCACGCTGCCCGGCTACTACGACGGCGACGATTCGGTGAATACCTACATCTACTGGGGCTCCGATGACCCCTACTCCACCGAAAACCGCACCGCCTTGACCGTCCACCGAACCTGGAATGTCGCCGCCGACGACCTGGACGGAGACGGCAACATGGACCTGGTCGTGGCCGGCTACTACGACGGGGACGACTCGGTCTACAGCTACATCTACTGGGGTGCCGACGACGGCGACTTCTCCTCGACCAATCGAACGGCCCTCAAGATGAATCGGACCATCGACGTGCAGATCGCCGATCTCGACAACGACGGGTACAAGGACCTGGTCTTCGCCACCCAGTACGACGGGGACTACACCACAACAAGCTACATCTACTACGGATCCCCCACCGGATTCAGCGACGCAGACCGGACCGGGCTCAGGTCCTACGGCCCGTTCGAAGTGAGCGTGACCGACCTGGACAACGACGGCTTCCAGGACATCGTGTTCCCCAACTATTACAACGGGTCGAGTTACGCGATCTCCTCATACATCTACTGGGGCAACCCGCGCGGATTCAAGAATGCCAACCGGAGCGAGATCTCCAACTACGCCATCCGGTACCTGTCGGTGGTGGGCTCGGTCCACTGATTCCCCGGACGACCCGGGGGCACCCGGCGAAGGCCCCCCTTGAGCCGTCTTCCCCCTGCCGGGCGTCACCTGTGTCGGCCCGCTCTCCTGCTTATCTCCACCAGAGCGAAACCGCTTCCGGTTGCATCTCCCGGCGAGCCGACCTATGGTGAAAGCAGGGCTGCCGACAGCCTGATCGAGACGTCAAACCAACGAATCTCAGAAACAAGACGAGGGAGGGTTCCATGTCTCCACAGCCCAGCTTTGTTCGACGGTGCGTCGGAATGACCCTGGTATTGTTTGCGGCCCTGCTCTTCCCGTGGCATGGCGTCCCGGCTCACGCGACCCCTGTGGGTTCCGAGCCGAACCGTTGCGGCACCAGGTCGTTCCTGGAGTCCCCGGTGCCGCTGAACCGAGAGGTCGCGCATCCGGCCACCCGGGTGAACGAGGGTATCGGGACGACGGGAGCGGTGGTGACCCTGGCCGAACTGGCGGAGCGGACCCGGGTTCACGTGGGTGCGGCCGGGGGGGAAGCATTCCTGGTGGAGGGTCTGCCGGAAGCGCCGGCCGTGGCCCGCATCCGCACCACCTTGCCGGTGCATGAAGCCTATGGGCTGTCTGCGGACCGTGCCTGGTTTGCGTATCGCCCGCTGGACGGTTCCTTTCCCGGCCTGGATCTCTACGTGGAAAGGGTCGACGGTGGCGCCCTTTACCGGGTCACGGACGACCTGGTGCTGGAAGCCGCCTGGTCGCCGGCGGATCCGGACGTACTCGCCTACCTGTACACCGCAGGAGATCGATTCGGGCTCGCCGTGGTGAACATCGCGACCGGTCGGGAACTGGCCCGGGTGGCCGAGGGGGTTCATCCGGACACCCTGGTCTGGAGCGAGGACGGCGAAGGCGTCCACTACCTGAACGCCCATCCCCACGTGCAGAACGTGGTGGACCCGAGAACCCGAATCGTGCTCGAGCAGGTACCCTACGTGCTCCTGTCGCCCGGATACCTCCCGGTACCTGGGACCCGCACCCGTCCGGGGGTCCACGAAATCCTCCCCCCCACCTTCCCCAGGCTCGAGGTGCCTCGAACGCGACCGTTCCAGGCATCGGCGCCGGTGGGCGGTGAGGGACTCCCGGCCGACCTCTACGCCTTCCGACTCTTCTCCCCGGACTACGCCTTCGAGGTCCTGGGGGACAACCTGCTCGGTGCCGGCGGTATCTACCTGCGTCCCATCGACGACGACCACCTCGTGCGCGTGGCGGAAGGACGCCTGGAGGCCGTGCTGGATACGGGCCTCGTAATCCGGACCTACAACCCCGATGGTTCCACCCTCGAGTTCCACGCCTGGCATGCGCCTGACCAGCCGGTCCCGCTGGCACGGTCCGCCGACGTGACCTACATGATCCCCATGAACCAGGCCTGGGTCACCCAGACCGCGGTAGGCTACGAGCCCGACTGCTACTCCACCCACACCGGCACCATGTCCTACGCCTACGACTTCGCCTACGGCTCCTCGGGGGCCCACATCCTGGCCTCGGCCGACGGGACCGTGGTGTACGACTACGGCAGCGTGACTTGCAATAGCTGCGACAACACCGACTGTGTGGACTACAGCTCCTCCTGCGCGTCCAACTACGGATGGGGCAACGTCATCATCCTCGAACACGCCGACGGGGCCTACACCATGTACACGCACCTGGCCTACGGCTCCCTCCGCGTCTCCACCGGAGACTACGCCTGCGCAGGACTCCACATCGCCGACCAGGGCCACACCGGCTGCGCCATGGGCACCTACTGCGGCGACCACCTCCACTTCCAGCGCCAAAACGGCCCCTATACCTCGTCTCAGTCCATCTACGTCACCTTCTCCGACGCCAACAACCCGCTGACTTGCGGCGGATTCTACACCTCCGGCCTCACCGAGGTCTCCTCGTGCGGAACACAGCCTTCCGGCGATTCCGTGGTGGTGGACGACCTGGACAGCGGCTTCATGACCTACGGCCCGATCGAATACTGGTGGGAATCCACCGCCGGGTACGCCGGCCACATGTACTACACCTATGTCAACGGAAACGACCTCAGCAACTACGCCCGATGGCGGCCGTCTCTGCCCGGTCCCGGTGACTACACCGTCTACGCCTACGTCCCGGACGCTCATGCCACCACCCAGGCGGCACGGTACGCCATCGTGCACAACCGCACGGTGGACTACCACACGGTCAACCAGAACAGCTACTACAATCAGTGGGTCTCTCTGGGCACCTACTACTTCAACGGCCGCGGGTTCGAATTCGTGGTGCTCATCGACGCCACCGGCGAGTCCACCGATACGGGGAGACAGATCGGGTTCGACGCCGTCAAGTTCACCAGGTAGCCGGTCGGGGGCCACCCCGCGCATGAGACCACGGACCCGCCTCCTCGAGCCGGTCCGGACACCCGGCCCTCCTGGGTCGTGTTCCTGATTCATTCTCAAAAACGACAAAGGACACCGACCACGCGCGATCCGCAGGTGTGGGAACGGCGCGCTTGCCGCCCCACAACCCGGCCAAACGCCGGTGCCCGGCGGCAGCCTCGAGAGGGCGACATGGCCGCCTTGGCAGGTCGGCATGGAGACCCGGGGGGCAGGATGTGACCCGGGATGGCGGCCTGTGGCCCTGGAGCCACTTCCCGGGGAGGGTGAGGCGTGCCGGGCGCGTGTTGCGAGGTGCCGTTACGGGGGTCGAACCGCGCGTTGTTGTTCGGATGGTCTTGTGTGGAATGGGTCTGGGTCGAGGGTCAGGAAATCCGGGACAGGACTGGAACTGTCGAACCGAGTGTGGGCGGTCCGCCTGGGGCGAAAGCGCGGGAGTGGCTTCTGGGCACGCCGTTCTTGACAGGGGGGCGGTTGCGTGGTACATCCGGCCCCTTGCAACCGCCGGACAGGGAGGTATGCCGTGACCTTTCAGGAAATGATACTCGCCCTTCAGGCCTACTGGGGCCGACAGGGGTGTCTGGTGAGCCAGCCATACGACGTGGAGCAGGGAGCGGGGACGTTCCACCCTGACAGTTGCCTTCGCGTGTTGGGGCCTGAACCGTGGAACGTTTGCTACGTGCAGCCTTCCCGGCGTCCGGGTGACGGGCGATATGGAGACAATCCGAATCGACTTCAGCGTTACTACCAGTTCCAGGTGATCATGCAACCTTCTCCGGTGGACATTCAGGACATCTACCTGGGGAGCCTGGAATGTATCGGTTTTTCGCTCGCCGAGCACGATGTGCGTTTTGTGGAGGACGACTGGGAATCGCCGTCCCTGGGTGCCTGGGGCCTTGGCTGGGAGGTCCAGTTGAACGGCATGGAGGTTTCCCAGTTCACCTATTTTCAGCAGGTGGGAGGCATCGACCTGAAGCCCATCCCGGTGGAGATCACCTACGGGCTGGAACGGCTTGCCATGTACATCCAGAACGTGGACAACGTCTATGAACTCAAGTGGAACGACCGGGTCACCTATGGGGACGTGCACCATCAGACCGAGGTCGAATTCTCGCGCTACAATTTCGACAACGCAGATGTTGGCATGCTTCAGGCCCGATTCGATGCGGATCGGAAGGAGTGCCTGGCCTTGCTCGAGCAAGGGTTGACCTTCCCGGCGTATGACCTGTGTATCAAGTGCTCTCACACCTTCAACCTGCTGGAGGCGCGGGGAGCGATCAGCGTGGCCGAGCGGGCGGCTTTCATTGGGCGCATCCGAGACCTGGCCCGCCGGTGTTGTGAATCGTACCTGGCCAGCCGGGAGGCGGCGGGGTTTCCCCTGCTCCATCGTTGAGGGATATCATGGGTGCTGAGTTGTTGTTCGAGATCGGCACGGAGGAACTTCCTGCCGGCTTTATCGGGCCGGCGCTGGAGGCTTTGGACCGGGCGTTTCGGTCTGAAGCGAAAAAACTGGGAATCCCGGTGGGGGAGACGCGGACCCTGGGTACGCCGCGACGCCTGGTGCTCCACGCAGGGGGGATGACGCAACGACGGCCGGTGATTCGCCGGACCGTGACGGGTCCCCCGAAGAAGGTGGGCCTGGATGCCGATGGCAATCTGACTCGAGCGGGGAAAGGGTTTGCCCGAAGCCAGAAGGTGGATCCGTCCGAGCTTTTTGTAGAGGAGACGCCCAAGGGCCAGTACCTGGCCGTGGTCAAGGAAGAAGGGGGGGAACCTGTTCTTCCTTTCTTGCAGACGCTGCTTCCTGGACTCGTCCGGGCGATCCCTTTTCGAAAGTCCATGCGCTGGGCAGACAAGGATCTACGTTTCGCCCGGCCGATCCACTGGATCGTCGCCGTGTTCGACGGCGAGGTGGTGCCGTTCGACCTCGAAGGAATCGCGTCGGGGTCGGAGTCTCGAGGGCTGCGGTTTTTCGGCCCGGCGTCCTTCCAGGTCACGGACCTGGAGACCTATCTGAACGGGTGCCGCTCGGCCCACGTGGAGCCTGATCCAGAGGTTCGGCGGCGCCGCATCGTGGACCAGATCCGGGCCGAGGCCGATCGACTCGGCGGGGTGGTGGACGTGGACGAACATCTCCTCGAGGAGGCCGTGTTCCTCACCGAGTGTCCTCGAGTCGTGGCTGGACGGTTCGACCCGGATTTCCTCGAGCTTCCTGCGGTGGTGCCGGTCACGGTGATGAAGCACCATCAGCGCTATTTCCCGGTTCATGATACGGACGGGAACCTGTTGCCCCATTTCCTCGCCGTGCTCAACACGCCGGTGGAAGACCCGAGCCGCATTGTGCACGGCAACGAGCGGGTGCTCCGTGCGCGGCTGGTGGATGCGCGATTTTTCTGGGAGGAGGATCTCAAGGTCCCCCTCACCGATCGGGTGGAGACCCTGGCCGGAGTCACCTTCCACGCGCGCCTGGGAACGAGCCTGGAGAAGGTGGAACGGACCACCCATCTTGCCAGCGAGCTGGCAGACCGCCTCTTCCCGGGAGACTCGAGCGTTCTGGCACGGGTGGCTCGAGCCTGCCGGTTGGCCAAGGCGGACCTGGTGACCTCCATGGTGGGGGAATTCCCGGAACTCCAGGGCATCATGGGCGAGATCTACGCGACCCGGCAGGGGGAGGATCCGGAAGTGGCACGGGCGATCCGCGAGCACTACCTGCCGACCCAGGCGGGGGGCGAATTGCCTGCCGGGGACATCGGGGCCATTGTGAGCGTGGCGGACAAGATCGACTCCATCGTGGGGTTCATTGCCGTGGGCCTGTCTCCCACCGCAGCAGCCGATCCGTTCGCGCTCCGCCGTCAGACGCTCGGCGTCCTTCATATCCTGGAGGATCGCGGCTGGAACGTCCCGCTTGGCGACCTGGTCGACGTGGCGCTGGAAGGGCTGGAAAGCCGGTGCAGCAAGCCCGCGGCCGAGGTGAAGCAGGCCGTGCTCGAGTTCATTGCCGGCCGTTTCCGGGGCGTTCTTGCCGGACGTGGCGCCACGGCCGACCTGGTCGAGGCTGTGCTCGCCGCCGGGTTCGAACGGGTGCCGGATACCGTGCATCGCCTCGATGCCCTGCGCAACCTGTCGTCCCGTGGGGAGTTTGCTCCACTCATGACTGCGTTCAAGCGTGCGGTGAACATTTCGCGAGGCCAGCCCGATGCAGGGGAAGCGGTCTTGCAGGACCTCCCGCCGGTGGAGGCGGGCCTAGTGGAGGCGACCCGGCGGGTCCAGGAGGGATTCCAGGCGGACATTGCCGCCGGGAACTACGATGCAGCGCTGACACGACTGCTGGAACTCAAGGAACCCATCGACCGATTCTTCGACGAGGTACTGGTGATGGATCCGGACCCAGAAATACGAGCACGTCGGCTCGCGATCCTGCACCGGATCTCGGCCCTGTTTCGCGGGGTGGCCGACCTCAGCCTGGTCTCCACCGACCTGTAGCCCGGGATCGCGACCACGCCCCCCTTCCGGGGCCCGGGGAAACCGGGCACGGGACGAAACAGGCTGCGCCCACACGATCGGAGGTCCGCCGTGGCCCACGCCATCCTCCGCCGCTTCATCGAAGGCCAGAAACGCCTGAGCATGCACCTGGAATCCCGCATCCCCGAACGGTTCCGGATCGACGGCAACCGGGATTTCGTGGACCGTTTCGTCCCGCAATACCTGCACGAGGGCGCCACGCTCTATGACGTGGGTGGTGGGAAAAACCCGTTCGTCCGTGCCGATGTCAAGGCTCGCCTCCGGCTCGAGGTGGTCGGCCTCGACATCGACTCCGAAGAGCTTGCTCGAGCCCCGGCCGGAATCTACGACCGGACCATATGCGCCGACGTAACCCGGTACCGCGGCCGGGGAGACGCGGACCTTGTCGTGTGCCAGGCGCTGCTCGAGCACGTACCCGACACGGGCGCGGCCCTGGACGCGATCTCGAGCATCCTCCGGCCGGGGGGGGTGGCTCTACTCTTCGTCCCCTCCCGCAACGCCCTGTTTGCCCGACTCAACCGGGTCCTGCCCGAACAGGTCAAACGGGAATTGCTCTTCCGCCTCCACCCGGGCGCGCGACGCCGTCAGGGGTTTCCCGCCTACTACGACCGGTGCACGCCTCGAGACATGAGCGCCATGGCGGCGGACCGCGGGCTGCAGGTCCGGGAACTTCGGGTGTATTTTGCCAGCGCCTACTTCACGTTCTTTTTCCCGCTTCACGCCGCCTGGAGAATCTGGGTCTGGATGTTTGAAAAAGCGGCCGGAGAGCAGGCGGCGGAATCGTTCTCCATGGCCCTGGTGAAACGGCCCCCGGCCCACCCCTGACTCGAGTCTCGATCCGCACAGGGCACCCGGGGGACCGGGACCGACCCGGGCTTGGGCGACCCGGGGTTTCTTTCTCGCGCTCTGTCCCTGCCCGCGCTATGATGAAGCGCGGAAGCCCGTTCCGCCGACCTTGAAAACCATCTCGAGAACAGGAGCGCACCCCATCATGCCCTCCGAGCGTCGCACGCCGTCCACCCTGTTCCGGGCGGCCGGCAGGTTCGTGTCCGAATCCCCGTTGCTTCGTCACCCCTTGCGCCTGGTGAAGTGGTATGACATCGACGCCCCGGACAACCGGGACGAGGAATGGATCGACTACCTCTACCGCTGGTTCGGCAAGGCGTTGATGCGATACTTCCGGGCCGAGGTGCGGGGACTGCAAAGGATTCCCCCCGGGCCGGGGCTGTACGTGGGCAACCACAACGCGAGCACCTTGGCGCCGGAAGCGCTCATCTTCGGAACCGCAGTGTATCAGCGGTACGGCGTGCAGGAACTACCCATTGCGCTCGGACACGAGATCGCGATCCGGTTTCCGTTCTTCCACCAGTTCGCCATTCCCATGGGCATCGTGCGTGCTTCCCACGAGAATGCGCGCAAGGTCTTCGAGCAGGGAGGAAAGGTCCTGGTGTTTCCCGGTGGAGACATCGAGGCCAACCGACCGTTCTGGAAACGCGACCGGATCGTGTTCGGAGGACGACGCGGCTACATCCGACTGGCCTTGTCCGCGGGCGTTCCCATCATTCCAGTGGTCGCAGCCGGTGCCCACGACACCTTCATCATCCTGCACGATGGCCGCCCCATCGCACGGGCGCTCTTCCTGGACCGGCTGTTCCGGCTCGACGTGTGGCCCATCACCCTTAGCATTCCGTGGGGACTGACCATCGGACCGCCGTTCCTCTATGTCCCCTTCCCGGCCCGGGTCCTCATGGAGATCCTGCCGCCCATCCGTTTTTCCCGCACCGGCCCCGAAGCCGCCCGGGACGAACGCTACGTGGCGGCGTGCGCCGACAAGGTCGAAACCGTCATGCAGGCCACCCTCGAGCACCTCGAGCGGGAGCGGCGGACCGGCAAGTGAGCGGCGGGGTCCGCGTCTGCCCCTGCCCCGCGTGCTGACGATCCGCACGCACGGGTGTCATGAAACGTCCCCCCGGATCACAAGTGCGAACCGCTGAGGGCCGTCCACGATGGTCCCGGGCGCGACCTCGACCCGGCACCTCCCGGCTCGAGGCGTGGGCAGATAGACCTGCTCCACGTTGTTCACCCGGTCCGGTCGGCCCCCCGGCACGGACTTTCCGGCGCTGAAAACGTTCCCTCGGTAGGTTCGGGTCCCGCAGGAGACGCTGAGGTCGAGGTCGTTGACCAGGTTCACGGCTGCAGCCGGGGTGGAAGGCGGGTCGGTCCAGACGAGGGTGACCTTGAAAGGCGTTCTCGACTCTCCGAGGGTCAGCTCCAACCCGAACGGCGGATCGCTCGAGGTTTCGAACGCAACCGTGCCGTCGACGACGTGGAGCTGGAAGCCGCTGTCCGGGAACGCCAGTGCCTGGCTCAGGGCGACGCGGCCCCAGCCCTGGTCCTCCCCGGGCAACGCCCCCCCCAGGGTCATGCGCTCGGCCGAATTGATGATCACGGCCTTGACCAGAGCCGCACTCGGCTCGAATCCCTGCGCCGGGCACGGCGCGCCGCAAGCATGGAATCCCTCGACAAAATACTGGCGCACCAGAGCGGCTGCACCGGCCACCAGGGGCGCGGAGAAACTTGTGCCCACCCCACGATCCTGCATGCAGTCCCCCGTCTCCACGTTGCCGTCGCCCCCGGCCGATGTGGTGTTCGCTGGCGCCATCACGTCCGGCTTGATCCGACCGTCCGAGGTGGGGCCTCGACCACTCAACGCATAGACCACATTGAGTCCCTCCCCGTTCCAGGTTCCCCCCACCGAAATCGCGTTCTTGGCCGTGGACGGACTGGCCACCGTACCGGGTGCCGGACCCGCATTCCCGGCAGCGAACACCACCACCAGGTCCGGGTGGGCCCACACAAAGGCGTCCACATCCTCGGATGTGGCCGAATAGGTGTTCTGGATGGAGGCATTCTCGTTGTCACCCCATGAATTCGTATGAATCCGAGCCCCCTGTTGATAGGCCTGGGCCAGAAACGGCGTCAGGTCGAGCAGCGGACATCCCAACGCGGGAAGGTCCGCGCAATCGTCCACCCCATACCCTCCGTCCTGCACCACGAATCGGACGCCCGGGGCCATGCCGTTCTCGGCCGCTGCCCCGGAACCATCCCCCACAGCCGCGCCTCCTGCATTTCCAGCCACATGCGTCCCGTGGCCCAGAGTGTCATAGGCCAGCGGGTCGGCCGGATCCTCGGTCGGATCGAGAAAGTCGTAGGCGATCACCTTTCGAAGACTCGAGTTCACCATCACCTCACCGGCAAGGTTGACAGGAGGCCACCCGGCCTCATCCCGGAAATAGCAGCTATCCAGCTCGAGCCCGGTGTCCAGCACCGCAATCACCTGCCCGGTTCCATCCAACCCCCGCTCGGCCAGCACACGGCCCTGGTCAACACTCCCGGACTGCACGATGGGCACCGCGTCCGCATTGAACAGCCGCACCTCGCCCCGCAATTCCACCCAGAACACCTCGTCCATGCGCGCCAGGTCCCCCCGGATCGCCACCAGATGTTCCACAGGAGTGCGGAAGCCTGCCCGCAAGAACGTCGGCCCGGCGGCAAAGGCGGCCTCGACCCCCAACGTGCGAAGCTGTGCGGCGACCCTCTCTCGGTCCGACCCGTGGAAGAGGTGCAGCACCACGCCCACCTCCCCGAAATCCGCCGCCAGATCGCGCACCTCCGGGGACAGGCGAAGGAACGGATGATACGGCTCGATCCAGTCGACCTCGAGCCCCTCGCCACCGTCCCACAAGCGCCGGATCTCATCGCCCGTCGCGGTGACCAGGAACACGCCACGGGACAGGTAGGCCTCCACCCTGACGCCTCGAGCCACCAACCGGCGCCTCAATGCCCCCGGGTCGCCGGGAGTGTGGACCAGAAACCTCGAGACGGCGTTCGGGGCGAGTGCTTCCACCGGGACCCCGCGTCGGCGGGAGGGTACCAATCGGCTCGGCCCCCCGGGGTCCGCCGGAGCGCTGCGGAGAGCCCATCCAGCCGCACCGCGCACCTCCCCGGCGGCGGCTCCCCCCGCCCCAAGCAACATCCAGACGACCAGGACCGGCAACAGCCCGGCGCCCGCCCGGTTCCAGTGATCCCGCTTCATGACCGTTCCTCCAATGCCGAAGCCGAACAAAAGGACTCGACGGCCCCACCAACCCGCGCGTCGCCCCCGCCCGGCGCCCCGTCTCCCCTGGCCGGTGCCGTGAGGCGGGCATGGTTCTCAGGATTGCGTCTCCCGGCCGCAGGGTCAAGGAGGCCGGAGCACACCACCTCGCAGTATCCGGGAGAGAGCGCCGCGCTCGAGCATGCAGAAGGCGCCCCGGAGTCGATGGACAGGCGTCGGCCTCCTGGACGGCCCACGCCGAAGATCGGCCACCGGTGTCGAGCCCGGATGGACCTGAGACGACACGAAGCCGCCGCGGGAAGACGATACAATGCACACGCCAGGGAAACGTCAACGCCGTCGTGGCAGGAGGATACCCCGATGAGAACCGGGGTCTGGTACACGGGCCAACCGGCGAAACTTCGGGCAGCCCGGCTCGGCGTTGAGAGAACAAAGAATGGCGGGGACCTGAAACCAGATCCCCGCCGCGATGCTCGGTCTACTTTGCTGGTGCGGTTGGAAGATGTGCTGGTTCGCGAAGGTCCACGGTGACCAGACTGAGTATCTCCGAGGACAGCTCGATGATCTGATTCGGAGTATACCCGTGCGACTTCATCTCGTTGTAGAAGCTGCGGGCCAAAATCGTCCGCGCGCGTCTCCACTCTTGCACCTTGGTCATTTCCTTCTTGGAACCCAGAGCTTTCACAGCCAAACTCCCAACAAGCAGGTGGTTCTCGGTGACGGCTATCGACGAGCAAACGCCAGATTCCGATCAGTGCCTCGACGCTGTTGCATGTCACTCGTCGCATTGACCACTGACCGCTGCCCTTTCCAAGTAGCAATCTATGTGCCGGACCCCCAAGATTTTCATTCAAACTGTAACCAGACCACATCAATACTACTATCTATTGGTTTTTCAAGATATTTTCCTCGCACATGATGACACGTATTCGACGATCATGTCTTGACCCCTGTGCGCGCCCTGGTCCCAACCCGTTGGCTTCACGTTCAAGAATCTTGGACGCCGTTCCAGAGAGTAGGCGTGAATCGCCTCCTGCTCGAGCCCGATTCGGGCTGGGAGAGACTGTTTTCAGCGATTTCGAAGGGGCATGGGTGCCCAAAGCGCAGGCTTTACCCCTGGTCTCGGCCCGAAAGGTGGGGCTTGAGGGGGTGGAATCGAAGCGGAAGCGGGTATTGAGGGAGGAGGTGGGGCTCGCCGGGTGGGTGAAGGGGAGGTGGGTGCGGGACCTGTTCAAAGAATTTGATCATGGCGCTCGGTGCGCCGGCGTGGTGTCCGATTCAGGTGGTTGTTGACGGCGGAACCAGCCCCGCAACCTGTTTCGGAGGCGGTCCATGACGGCGCCGATCTCGTCCTTGACCGTTCCGTGCAGGGAGCACGGCCGGATTGGGACGTGGTCCTGCCAGAACAGTTCTTCCCGTGTTTCGGGGCAGTGTTCGGTCGCAGGTTCGAGGGAGAGGGAGCAAACGGTGACTCGAGTGAGGCCTTCGGGCACGGGGTCCCGGGGTGGAGGGAATTGCCTGCGTACAGCCTTCATGAAGTGAGTCCATATGGGAAGAGCGCCTCGAGCGCCACTGAGTCCTGTGGAAGCTCCGGAGTCGGCGCCGACCCAGACGACGGCGAGGAGTTCGGTATCGAGCCCGACGAACCATGCGTCCCTGGAGTCGTTGGTGGTTCCGGTTTTTCCAGCGGCTTCGAACGGGTATCCGAGGCTGCGCGCCGCCTTTCCGGTGCCGTGGTCGAGCACGCCTTTCATCATGTCCCGCACCATGTAGACCTGGGGGAGGGTGGCGACGCGATGGCGGATGGGTTGCGCCGAGTAGAGCAGGTGACCTTCCCGGTCGAGGACGCGGGTCACGGCGATCGGGCGAGCGAAAAAGCCCTGGTCTGCAATCGGGGTGTAGGCGGCGGCCAACTCGAGGGGGCTGACTTCGAAGGCGCCCAGCGCGAGGGAGGGGACCGGTTTGGGAAGGTGTTTCAGCTCAAGCCGTTTGTAGAAATCGACCACCTGCTCGAGGCCGGTATCCAGGGCGAGGCGCACGGCCGGGACGTTGATGGACTGCTCGATGGTCTGTCTGAGGGTGACCTCGCCGCGGAACCGTCTGTCGCTGTTTCGAGGGCTCCACTTTTTGCCGGCCACGCGGAGCATGAGGGGGGAGTCGTCGAGTCGAGAGGTGGGGTCGAGCGAGGAACCGCTGGACTGGAGAGCGGCCAGGACCAGGAGGGGTTTGAACGCCGATCCGGGTTGACGTGCGCCGAGCACGGCCCGATTGAACTGGCTTCGCCCGTAGTCCCGCCCGCCAACCATGGCCAGGATACGCCCGGACGTGGGCTCGAGCGCCACGAGTGCGCCCTCGAGGGGGGGGCGGGTCCGGGCGTCGAGCGAATCGAGCCCTTGTTGCAAGGCGTGTTCTGCTGCCCGCTGCACCCGCAGGTCCAGTGAGGTCTCGACGATGAAGCCCTCTGCATGGAGGGGGCGACCGGGAAAGATTTTTCCGAGTTGCTCGGTGACCAGATCGACGAAGTACGGTGCGGTGCGCGTTGCCAGGTAGGGGGCGAAATGGAGCCCGAGCGGTTTTTCGGTGGCGCGCTTCAGGGTATCGGCGTCGATGAACCCCTGGTCGAACATGGCCTGGAGCACCAGGTTTCGGCGTTTGCGGGCCCGGTCCTTGTGGCGGTCCGGTGCATAGAAGTTGGGTGCCTGAATCAGGCCTGCCAGCAAAGCGGCCTCGTGAAGCTCGAGGTCTCCCACTCGTTTTGTGAAGTAGAAGTGTGCTGCCTGACCCACCCCGCAGATGGCCATGGCGCCTCTCTGGCCCAGGTAGACCTCGTTGAGATACATGGCGAGGATCTCTTTCTTGGTGAACTTGTACTCGAGGGCGAGGGCGAAGAAGAGTTCGCGAATTTTACGGGAATAGGTCTTTTCCTGGGTAAGGAAGTAGTTCTTGGCGAGTTGCTGGGTGAGGGTGCTTCCCCCCTGGGCGCGCTCCCCCTGCCAGAGGTTGACCAGGAGCGCGCGAACGATACCTCGAGGGTCGACCCCGTGGTGCTGGTAAAAACGTCGGTCCTCGATGGCCACCACGGCGTTGGCGAGGTGTTCGGGAATCTGGTCGGCATGCACGAGTCGTCGACTCTCGTGGTCCGGCCCCCGGATTTCCGCAAACGCGACCGGGGGAATGGTGACCCTGGATAGTTCACGCCCCCTGTATTCCCGAAGGGCGACCACTCGGTGATCGCGGACGCGAACGTCCAGGGTCTTCTCCACGACCCCTTCCAGTCCCGGCCAGCCGCCTCGAGGCCGGAGATAATACTGACCTGACCGCACCTTACGGTACTCTCCCGGCTTCTGAACCGGCCGGTGATTGTGGTAACCCATGGCTTCCAGGGTCTCCCCCAGCGGGCCGGGAGGGAGCCTCGAGCCCACCTCGAGGATGAGCGGCGCAGGGTAGAGCCGTGCTGGCAGGTCCCAGTTGCGTACAGACAGGGTTTCCTCGAGGCGCAGCAAGGCGAACCCGAAGCCGGCGGCGAACACGAAGGCGCCGAGGATGGTCAGGATTACGCCCCACTTGACCCATCGAGCCAGGGAACGGGCGCCCGAAGCGCGCGGTCGGCCGCCGCCGGGTCGCTTCCTGGCTGCTGGACGCTTCGCCCCGGGTTTGCGCCTGGCCTGTCGACTTCGAGAAGAGGCGGAGGATGCCCTGGACTTGCCTCGAGAAGGGGACATGAGCGAGGAAGACTAGAGTGGGCTCGTGTCGCACTTGGCGGCGATCTTCTGGCTGATGTTGTAGAGCTGAGTCTCGAGCGCTTCGACCTTGCGCTCGGCGTCGCGGAGCGCCTTGCGAGCGTTCTGGTAGGCCCGGTGCCGCGCCTCGTACCGGTCCAGGTTGTTCACGCAGCCGATGTCGTCCTGGCACTCATCAAAGGCGTCGCTCGCCTGCTCGGCCTTGGCAGCAGCGGGTCCCACGAGTTCCTTGTTGAGTCGGTCGATCTCGTCCCGAACCTTTTTCTGGTCTGCCTCCAGGGCCTTGCACTCGGGACTCTTCTCGAACAGCAACTCAGGAATGTCTGGGACCTCCTCCGTGTCGCCCGCCTTGGTCTCCTCCACCGGGGGAGGCGGCAGCCCACCTTTCTGCTCCATGGTGCGGAACATGGCGCTGGTGTCGTTCGCGGGCGCCGCCGGTGGAGCGTTGGTCGGCTTCTTGTCATTGCTGCAGCCCGCTGCCACGATCAGTGCCAGGCACAGCGACGCGAGGGCTGGCAACCGGTTCACCATTCTGAAGAAGTCCCGGAACATGTTCCCGCTCATCTGCTCCTCCGGCATGACTTAACGGTTGTGACATGGTGCGCTGGTATGCTATCCGATACCCGGAAAAACTTCAACCCGAATCCATGGTTTTCCCAGTTCTCGCGTGTGAGCCCGCGGCGGCGGCATCCGGGGAAGGGCTGCGGAGGTCATCGATGCACGATTCATTCTCTCCGGCAGAGCAGGAGGCTCTGTCTCCCTACGTGTCCAACATCGACCGTGACGTGTTTGTGGTCCACCACCTCCCGGAAGAGGTGGTGGCGGTCCTGTTCGCCTACTACAGCCGGAGCCGAGACTCCCTTCGACGCAACCTGTTGAAGCTGCTCTCGAGCGGCGATACGGTGGTGCCGGCCACAGGACCGAAAGGAACCGAGGCGGACCTGGCGAATGCGGAGGCACGCGCCCGGGCTTTTCACGAAAAATGGGTCATCGGTTACGGGCACGCATCGGTGGCTGAACACGGTGTGGTGCACCTGGCCGTGGAGAACGTTTCGATCCTGGCCAGCAAGGTCATCGAGGACGCCCGCCTTGCCTCGTTCACCGAAAAATCGACTCGATACGTCACCTTTGACCGTTCCCGGTACCACCGTCCCGACCCGATCGTGAACTCCCGATTCGCCACCGAATTCTCGGACACGATCGAGACCCTGTTCGACGCCTACACGGCCTGGAATGCACCGCTGACCCAACACCTCCGCACCCGCTTCCCGATCGAGCCGGGGGTATCCCGGCGTGCCCACGAAGCGGCCGTGCGGGCCAGAGCCTGTGACGTGCTCCGGACCCTGCTCCCCGCCGCCACCCTCACCAACCTCGGCATGACCATCAACGGAAGGGCGCTCGCTCACCTGGTCACCAAGCTGCTCAGCCACCCGCTCCTGGAAGTACGCCGACTTGGCGCCGACCTGCGCCGAGAAGGACGCACCGTACTGCCCACACTCCTGCGCCACGCCGAACCCAACCCCTACCTCGCACGCACCGACGCAGCCCTGGAAGGCATGGCCACCCGAACCCTCGCCGAAATCCCGGTCATCCAGACCCCCTCCGTCTCCCTGATCCGGTACGACCCGGACGCAGAACTCGAGCTGGCCGCAGCCATCCTTTACCCCCACGCACGGATGCCGCTCGAACAACTCCGCACCGTCGTCCGGGACATGCCTCGAGATCAGATCGCGCGGATCGTGGACGAGGCCCTCAAGCGCAGGGGTGCGCACGACGCCCCCGGCCGGGCGTTCGAACACATCTCCTACACGTTCGACCTCCTGGTGGATTTCGGCGCATACCGCGACATCCAGCGGCACCGAATCGCAACTCAGGCGGCGCAACGCCTGTCCGTGGATCACGGATACGAAATCCCGGAGGAACTCGATGCCTGCGGTCTCGGCGACTCGTTCGAGGACCTGATGGACCGGGCCGCCGAGACCTACCACCGCCTGGTCGGTTCGTTCCCCGAGGAGGCTTCCTACGTGGTCCCCCTGGCCTTTCGCCGCCGGGTGGTCTTCACCATGAACCTGAGAGAACTGTTCCACTTCGTCGAACTCCGGTCCTCGCCCCAGGGACATCGCAGCTACCGGAGACTGGCCCAGGAGATGTTCCGACTCGTCGCACAGGTGCACCCGCTGGTGGCCCGGTACATTCGCGTCTCCTTTGCCGACGGCGGCCTGGAACGCCTGATGTCAGAACGACGGCAGGACGAACGCGCTTGACAAGCGGCGGAATAGGGACTAGCAAAATGTGTTCTTGGGTGCTATCGCCCTTGGCGTCGATCCCCGGCGCCGACCGGGCAACCACGAGGTAGGAGAGCAGGATGAAGGGCGCCAGGACTCCGACGGAGACAGAGAACAACGCAACCCCGAACGAGGCGACTGGAAAGCCATCCAAGCTCCGGATCGTCTGGGAATATGTCTCCACGCTCGGCCTCATGGCCCTGATCGTGTTCAGTGCTCGCTCGTCTCTTGCCGACTGGTACGAGGTCCCATCCGGTTCCATGCTGCCGACCATTCAACTCGGCGACCGCATTTTCGTCAACAAGCTCGCCTATGACCTGCGCATCCCGTTCACTTCCATCTCTCTCAAGCGACTCGGAAGCCCCAGGCGGGGCGACATCGTCGTGTTCCTCTACCCGCTGGACAACCATACCGACTATGTGAAACGGCTGGTGGGACTTCCCGGCGACAAGGTCGCCGTTCGAAACGAGGTGCTCTACATCAACGATCAGCCCATGGACAAGGTCCCGGTTTCCCAGGACCGGCTCCTGCCCGGCGCCAAACCCAACCCGAGCGCACGGCTCTACATCGAACACCTGGACGGCGTCTCGCATTTCGTCTTCGAATCCCGGCCGCCAAGACGGGAATTCGAACGGTGGGGGGCGCCGCCCGACGAGGATTTCGGTCCCAAAATCGTCCCGGAGGACATGTACTTCATGATGGGCGACAACCGGGACAACTCGTCCGACTCCCGCCGCTGGGGATTCGTGCCCAGGAAAAACCTGCGGGGCAAGGCCCTCCGCGTGGTCCTCTCGTTCGACCCGGACGAGCCCATCTGGAGCCCACGCAAGCTCCGCGTGAGCCGGTTTCTGAGCCCACTCGACCCGCCTCCTGGTACGTAGTCCAGACCTCCGGAGCCCCAGCAATCGCGGATCGAGCACTCGCCCAGACCCCGCCCCCCCCTCATCACACCTCGTCACCCGGTCCGTTCAAGGTTGCGGTACACACCTCATGCCCCCCGTCGAACCGCCAGCCGTGCGGCACCTGGATGACGGGGTTCCCCATGTCGATCAGCCGAACCCCCGGGCCGAGGGATTGGCGACAGCACGTACTGTTCGGGAAGCGTCCCACGGATCTCGGTAAAACGCCTGTTTACCATTCAACTGCTGACGATTACATTCCGATCAGAGTGCCATGCATGACACTGTTCGACCCGGACATCGCATCGCCCCGGGTGCAGCGCGGGGGGCCGAGGCATTGAGCAAGGATCATCACCGGGTAGGCGGGGATGTAATCTCGAGGTATAATGCGAGACTTCTCGAGGAGTTCCGGTCTGCGGTCTCGGAAGGCCGAGGTCCCCTTCCTGCCCTGATTTCAACCAGGAGTACGTTTACATGTGCGGCTTGATTGGTGTTGTCACGTCCGATATTCCTGGAGACGAGCCACTGGATCTTGCGGAAATGGTCTCCGTATTCGCGAGGCTCGAGGAAGGGGAGCCGGCCCCGACCAGGCTGGACGAAGCGAGTGACTGGGTGGACGCGCTGTTTGGCTTTCCAAACTTCTACCAGGCGCTTCGGGACGACGACTGGCGGGATGCAATTTCGGTCGCAGGGCGCGTGTTGTCCCGGTGTGCGGCGCGTCTCGAGCAGCAGCGGGACGAAGCGGGGGGTGTGGCGGAGCAGGAGCGTCTGGCGTCTGCGGCGAACCGCTGCCGGGACCTGGCGTGGAGGTTGGAAGAGGATCTGCTGCCGAACCTGGACAAGGTACGTGGCCTGGTGGATCGGAGTGCGGGTCTCACCCGTTCCCACGCCTTTGTGCTCTGGCAACTGAACACGTTGCTCAACGGGATCGATCGTCTGGAGGTACGAGGGCGGGACTCGGCGGGTGTAGCAGTTCACGTTTACTTTCCTGGGCCGGAGGTGCTGTCGCGTTTTTGTGCGGATGCTACGCGGGCTCGAGGCCTGGCCGGGCGCGAGGCTTTGGCGGATTTCGTTTCTGGAGCGGTGCGTCGGGTTGTATCTGGAGCAGGTCGTTCGGCCTCGCCGGATTGTCTCCTTTTTGTGTACAAGGTGGCAAGCGAGGTTGGCGAGATGGGGGAGAATGTGGCGGCGCTGCGTGCCCAGATCAGGGGCGACCGTCTGTTTCACGATGCGTTGAATGTCGCGGGGGTGCGGACGCAGGCCCTGGCGCACACGCGGTGGGCGTCCAATGGGATCGTGAGCGAGGCGAACTGTCATCCGCTGGACAACGGGCGCGAGGGGCCTGACGGGAGTTCCGTGGTGCCGTCGGTGTCGGTGATATCGGTGCTCAATGGGGACATCGACAACTACCAGTCGGTCAAGAAGGAACTCGCCCGGGAAGGGTGGAGGATCCCGGCGGCCATCACCACGGACGCCAAGGTGATTTCGCTTCGGATCGAGCGAAACGTGGCGCGTGGCATGTCGTTCGAGGAAGCGTTTCGGCACGCGGTGACGAGTTTCGACGGGTCGATGGCGATTGCGGTGCAGAGTTCTCTGTGTCCGGGCAAGACGTTTCTGGCGCTACGCGGGAGTGGTCAGTCGATTTACATCGGTGTGACGCCTCGAGGCTACGTTTTTGCGTCCGAGTTGTATGGTGTGGTGGAGGAGACGCAACGATTTATCAAGATGGACGGGGAGAAGGAGCGGTGTCCTGGGGATGCGGGGACGACAGGGCAGATCGCGGTGCTGGACGCGGGCTGGGAGGACGGAACCGTTCCCGGGGTTTCTCTCACCTATTATGACGGTACGCCGCTGCCACCGTCGGAGCGAGAGGAGCGAAAGACGGAGATCACGACGCGGGACATCAACCGCGGTGGGCATCGCCATTTCATGCTCAAGGAAATCAACGAGTCTGTGGAGAGCGTGCGCAAGACCATTGCGGGGAAGTATCGAATCGAGGGGAACGAGGTTCGGTTTCATTTTCTCGAGGAGATCATGCCGGGCGACCTGCTTCGCCGGCTCGAGGCGGGGATCATTCAGCGTATTCTGTGTGTGGGCCAGGGCACTGCCGCGGTGGCTGCTCAGGGCATTGCGGAACTGATGCAGGAAGTCTTCCGTGGTCCGCGGATCGAGGTTTCGGCCACCAAGGCCACGGAGCTGAGCGGGTTTTTGTTGCGCCCGAGCATGGAGGACACGCTGGTGGTAGCCGTGTCCCAGTCCGGGACGACGACCGACACGAACCGAACCGTGGACGTGGTCAAGGATCGAGGGGCCGCCGTACTGGCAATCGTCAACCGGCGGAATTCGGACCTGGCATTCAAGGCGGATGCGGTGTTCTACACCAGTGACGGACGGGATGTGGAGATGTCGGTGGCGTCCACCAAGGCGTTCTATGCCCAGGTTGCCGCGGGGTATCTCCTGGCGCTTGCGTTGGCTCGCCACCTGGGCCTGGCGGACCCGGATCGGGTGAAACAGGATCTCCAGACGTTGGAGAGGCTTCCTGCCCAGATCGCGCAGGTGGTGGCGAATCCCGGCCCAATCGAAACGCTTGCCCGGCGATTTGCGGTCCGCAAGCGCTACTGGGCGGTGGTGGGGAACGGAACCGGTCGAGTGGCGGCGAACGAGATACGGATCAAGCTGTCCGAACTGTGCTACAAGGCCATTGCATTCGACGTGACCGAGGACAAGAAGCACATCGATCTGTCGAGTGAGCCGCTGATCATCGTGTGTGCCGTGGGGCTGTCTCCATCCAACCTCCGCGACGTGGTCAAGGAAGTGGCCATCTTCAAGGCGCACAAGGCGTGTCCACTGGTCATCGCCGAGGAGGGGGAAAGCCGATTCGAGCCCTACGCAGCCGGAGTCATGTACGTACCTCGAGACGCGGGCCGGCTCGGTTTCGTCCTGGCCACGGTGGCGGGACATCTCTGGGGTTACCACGCGGCCCTGGCCCTGGATGCCCAGGCCGCCGACCTTCGACAGCTTCGCGCCCGTTCCGTGGCCCTGTTCGAGCAACTGAGCGACCGTTCGGGCATGGTGTCGCGCGACGCCCTTGCCAATGCGTTGCGTGCCGAGATGGGCAAGGACATGATCGACCTGGAGACACGGCTCATGGCCGGTGAACTCGACTCCGGCTTGACCGCGGCCACGGCCATTCGCCTCCTCACCATGATGCATGCGGTCACGGGCCGTATCCCCCTGGACGACCTGGTGCCCTACCTGGGCGGCACAGGCCCGATGGGCGGGACGCAGATTTTCGATGCTTACCTGGAGGCGCTGACCACCGCCATCAATGATTTGTCCAGGCCGATCGACGCAATCAAGCACCAGGCGAAGACGGTGACCGTGGGCATCACGCGGGCCGAGCAGCCCACCGGGGTGCTGTTCGAGGCACTGGAGCGCGCGGGCGTCTCGCCTGCGGACCTGCTGCCCAGCCATGTGGAAGTGCTCGAGGCGCTGTCTCCACTCGTGGCCCAGGTGCTTGGCGCGGTGCGTTACCGGATCGGAGGGCTTACCGATGCCGGGGAACCCGGTCGGGGGACGTGGATCTCGGTGGAGGAAAAGACAGGAATCGCAAAGGAAATCCCGTCTCGAGCCGTGGGAGGGGCACCCTTGATGGGCACCAAGTGGCTCGCCACCACCCAGCGCTGGGTGTTCGCCGGGCGAGGCTCCTCGGACGGCCGTCCGATCGTGCTCTTCCCCCTCCTGGACAATGCACGCCTGTCCGGCATCCTCCTGTTCCACGTGCGGTTTCGCCACGACGCCTCGGCAACGGAGCGGGCCCGGGCACTGCGCGCCTATCGCAACCGCTATGAATGGATCGTGGGCTCGGTCACCGAATTGAACATTCCATGGGACGACCGCCTGCTCGAGCGCATTCCGGTGGACCTTCTGTTCGAGGGGGCCGCCGACCTCATCGCCAGGCACATCATGGGCGAGGCAAAATGAATCCTGCCGGGCCACGCTTGAGCCCGGCCCCGCCCCCGGGAAGAGCCTGCGCCGGGCACGGAGCACCAAGTTGCTCAGACCTGGATCATTCTGGAGAATGAGGAATGGCGCGCAAGCGCGCCGCAAGGTGTATTGCAGAAACTGGACCTGACCCTGCAACTGCCCCCATATTCGCAACGGCGCCCGGTAGTCACACAATTCCCCACGAGATATGGCCACTCGGTTCACTCTCGATTCACCCAGGAGTCCTTCTCGAGACACCCGGAATCATGGAACGCCCGTCGGAAGGTGGAACTCGGGAGGCAGGAATCAGGAGGCGGGAATCGAGAGCCGGGACAGGGTCACGGCGGGAACATGGCTTCCGCTTCCGCCCGCGGCACCCCCGCCTCCACCAAGGCTTCGATGGCCTTTCGACGACGCGCCTCGGCCACCCGTCGCTGCTCCTCCAACGCCCGTTCCTTCTCCTCAGCCACCCGGCGCTGCTCCTCCAACGCCCGTTCCTTCTCCTCGGC
>CAYQMG010000073.1:0-19448 GCA_964418585.1 uncultured Gammaproteobacteria bacterium
CTGCGCGGGCTCGTGGCCTGCGGGTGGTTCGGGATCCAGACCTGGGTGGGCGGATCCGCCATCTACACCATCCTCAATGCCCTGTCCGACGGCTGGTTCACAGGGAGCCCCCTGCCGTGGCTCGGAATCAATACCTGGCAAACCATCTGCTTCCTCTTCTTTTGGGGCTGCCACGTCCTGTTCATCGCCCTCGGCACCGAGTCCATCCGGTGGCTCGAAACCCTGGCTGCTCCGTTCCTGATCGTGATGGGCCTGGCCCTGCTCGCCTGGGCGTACCTCAAGGCAGGCGGGTTCGGCGAAATGCTCTCCGCCCCGTCCCAGTTCGCCCCGGGCGGCCCCAAGGAAGGCCAATTCTGGAGCGTCTTCATCCCGGGCCTCACCGCCATGGTCGGATTCTGGGCCACGCTCTCTCTCAACATTCCCGACTTCACACGATACTGCGCCACCCAACGAGACCAGATCCTCGGACAGGCCCTCGGCCTGCCCCCTGTCATGGCCCTCTTTTCCTTCATCGGCGTGGCGGTCACCTCGGCCACCGTGGTCATCTTCGGCGAGGCCGTCTGGGATCCGGTCGACCTGCTCGGGAGAATGGGCGGCGTCACCGTGATCATCGCCCTGTTCGTCCTCGCCGTCGCCACACTCACCACCAACCTCGCCGCCAACGTGGTGGCCCCGGCCAACGGGTTCTCCAACATCGCACCGCACAGGATATCGTTCAAGATGGGCGGCTACATCACCGCAGGCCTGGGTATCGCCATGTTTCCATGGAAACTGATCGAGTCGGCCGGCTCCTACATCTTCACCTGGCTCATCGGATACTCGGCGCTCCTGGGCCCCATCGCCGGAATCCTCATCGCAGACTACTTCTTCGTTCGCCACACCGAACTCGATGTCGAGGACCTGTTCCGCAAAAACGGGGCCTACACCTATCGCAACGGGTGGAACCCCGTCGCCATCATCGCACTCGTGGTCGGCGTGGCCCCCAATGTCCCCGGTTTCCTCCATGCTGCCAAATTCGTGAAACAGGTGCCCCCCTTCTTCCAGAGTATCTACACCTATGCCTGGTTCGTCGGACTGTTCATCAGCGGCGGCCTCTACTGGCTCCTCTCCAGAAACACTGACTCCCAAGCCACTTGACCCCCCCCCGGCGCGAACCTCGCGCACGATCCGGAACGCACCCCTTTTCCTGACGCCTCCCCCTCGCGCCGACATCGAGCCATCGCGGCCGGATCCCTGATCGAGATGTCACGGATTCCGCGACCGGCCACCCGCCCATCCCGACCTTTCTCACAACGTCCCCTCCCCCACCGTCCACCATCCCGGCGTCGCAACCGGGCGGTCAGGTCGTCCGAACGCCGCCAACCGGCTTGATTTACAAGGGGTCTCAACGCCACCCCGTCTTTTCGTACCCCCCACCGCACGGCCCGGAGGCGCACCGTCTCGAGCAGACTGGCACAACAATTGACACGTCCATCGTTGCCGAAGATAGAAGTCTTCTGGAGCGGGTAGATGTCACCCAGACAGGACAGCATGGCACTGGCCGCCATTGCAGCGGTCACGCTTGCGGCCGCCGGGACCCCGGGTTGTGACAGGCCCTCGAGGCTCTATCGCGACATCATCGACGCCTACCTCGCCTCGCTGGGGTACGAGCCTCTCGACTGTGGTGAGGAACAGGCCGACTGGGGTACACCCGGCAACCAGGCGGGAAGGCAGTGTCTGGTCGATGCGTTCGATGACGCCGTTCCCGCCCGGTTCACCAGTGTGCGGAAGAGCACGGAGGGTGAACCGATCACCTCGGACTACTTTGTGGAGGTGGACGAAGGCGTGGCAGGCGTGGTCTTCTTCCTCGACCAGGGGCGTGACGACGATGCCGCGGACGAGGTATGGCGGTACGACTGTTCCGGCGTCTACATGACCGACGGCGGACTCCTGTCCTTGACTGGATGTGACAGCGTGCAGGTGTTGACCGAGGTCCCCTGAACCGGACCCTGCATGCGGGTGCGGGTCCGGGTCCGGGCCGAGTCCCGGACAGATTCTCTCGGCCGGCAGGTGGGGTTGTGGGGAGGAGGTGCTGCACGGGCCTCCTCCCCGGGACCCCCCGTTTGGTCCACCGATGGCGACCCGGCCGGGGGGGCGGCGTCGCAGGCGCGGTGGATTCGGGAGCATGAGATGGAACACCCAAGGAAAAAGATGATCCCGGCGCTTGCCACCCTGTTGACTGTGGCGGGGTGCGGCACGTACGGGTCGTTCACGGGGGCGGACCTGGGGGCGACGCCCGGGGGCGTGCAAGACATTGGCTATGCACGGATGATCATCGAAAGTGGTGGCGTACCCCGGGTTGAGGATTTCGAGATTGCAGGTCTGCTGAACGAACACGACATGCCGTTGTCTGGAGGGCCGTGTGAGAAGCTTCTGTGCCTGAACACCGGTTTCGGCGTGGGTCCTGTGGTGACGGATGGGACCGACTATGGATTCCTCCAGATCGGGTTCGATTCCGGGATCGATCCTGCTGAGTTCACCCGCGAGGACCTGAATCTGGCGGTGGTCATCGACACGAGTGGGTCCATGATGGAGGAACTGGACGACATCCGGACAGCACTTTTCCACCTCCTGGACCAGCTCACCCCACGCGATCGTCTCACCATCGTCACCTACGGGGTGCGCGCCCAGATGCTGCTCGAGCCCACGCTGGTCTCGGATGCGCACATGGCCGAGATCGAGCGTGCGATCATGCGGATAGAGGCGGGGGGGTCGACCAACATGGAAGAGGGGTTGCAAATGGGCTACGAGGCGCTTCGAACCTATGCCGGGGCGCCTGGTGTGAGCGACCGGTTGATGCTGTTCACCGACGTGCAACCCAACGTGGGCGCAACCCAGCCGGACGAGTTCCTGCCCATGGTGAAGGCTTACGGCGAGATGGAGATCGGGCTGACCTTGTTCGGGGTTGGTTTCGAATTCGGGCCCGAACTGGCTGCCGCGCTGTCGCAGGTTCGCGGGGCCAACTACTTCTATCTCGATTCCCAGCAGCGGATTGTCGAGGTGTTCGACAGGGACTTCGACTACATGGTCACGCCGCTGGCCTACGACCTCTATCTCCACATTGCGCTGAACGACCAACTCTCCGTGGCTGGAGCCTACAATGTTCAATCTGCGGACGGCAACGGGTACGTGGAGATCGAGATCGCCACCTTGTTCCTGAGCCGGAACCACGGCGCATCGATCCTCCAGATCGCCCTGGGGGACGCGGGAGCACGCCCGGAAGAGGGTAACCTGGTGGGGACCGCTTACTACAGTTACCAGAAGCCGGACGAAGCCGGGGAAGTGGCGTCCAACCTGGAGATCCGGGCCGGATACGCGGCCGGTGGGTACGCTGACGGGGCCTTTTCGGACCCGGCCACTCGCAAGGCTGCAGCCCTGGTCAACCAGGGACTGGCGATGAAGGAAGCGTGCCGGATCTACTGGAATGAAAATCCCGCGGACGGCGGCCTCGAGTATCTCGAAGAAGCTGCGACCATGCTGTCATCCGAGGCGGACGCCCTGGACGACCCCGCTCTCCAAGAGGAAGCCGAACTGCTCAACCAACTCATGGAGAACATTCGAGCCGGCGCCTGACCCTGCCCCTTTGCGATCCGCACGCCCGAAAACGGGTCCCCGCCCGCCTTCGACCGCGCACGATCGGCTCACACCGGCTCGGGAATGGGGAGTGCTTCCGGAACCAACCCTTCCGGCCCCAACAAGGGCTCGAGTTCCTCCTGGACAGGCGCCACATCCGCCCGGTGCTCCACGGGCAGGGTCGCGGCCGGCCTCGAGGGCCCGGGAATCCGCGGAGATACCTCCCCGGGCTCGGGTCGGACCCTGGACCGGCGATAGGTCTCGAACACCTGCCGCGTACTCAGCCGCGGTCGATAGCCGAACTCGGTCCTGAGTCGCCGCGCGGACAGGACGGGACGGTAGCGGAGAAACAGGAGTTGTTCCTCGCCGTAGGTGCTGATCCCCAGACGCTTGAGGGCAGCGAACGCTTTCCTCAGCCGATCTTCCCGGACCGATCCGTAGCGCCGGCCCAGGCCCAGGGCGATTTCGCGCAAGGTCATGACCCCGTCCCCGGCCAGGTTGTAGACCCCGGACCGGTCCCCATGAATGGCGGACAGGATCGCGCCCACCACATCCCGGTCGGACACGAAACAGAATGGCGAGGCGACACCGGCGATGCCAACCACCACGGCACGTTCGAAATGGGCCGTGATCTGATTGTTCACCGACGGACCCAGGATGGTGGAAACCCGAAACACCACCTGGGACAACTCCGGGTGCTCCTTCCGGTATTCCGCCAGCATCTCCTCCACCAGCCGCTTGTGCCAGGCGTAGGCGAAGGTCTCGTTGCCTCGGAGCGGATCGTCTTCGTGCAGCAGAGGGGGGTTCTCCGGCGAGTAGCCGTAAGCGGCCCCACTGCTCGTGTAGATGAACTTGCGCACCCCGCAGGCGACGGCGGCTTCGAGCACGTTTCGAGTCCCACCCACGTCCACCTCGTACTGGAACTCCCGCGTGTCCCCCCGGCGAGGCGTCACGATGGCGGCAAGGTGCACCACCGTGTCCACCCGGTACTCCTCCATCAAGGTGCGTACCGCTTCGTCCCGCACGTCCGCCACCGCGTGAACCACGCCAGGGAGTTGCCTCGAGCCACTCACCTCCCGGATGTCCGCGGCCACCACGGTGGAGAATCGCCCAGGCTCCCGGGACAGAGCTTCGACGACCTGACGGCCGATGTACCCGGCCGCCCCGGTCACCATCACGGAGCGCCTGCTTGTGTCTGGCGTCGCATTTCTCACGCCGGTCTCTCCTCCATCAGGGTTCGGAATCACGGTGGCTCCCACGGAACCGCTCATCCTTCAGGCTCCAGGTGCATCTCCTTGAACGTCTTGAGTTCAGGGGCCCACAGGTGGGCCACCGGATCCACATCCACGTGAATCACCGCCGGTTGACGAGAAGCGAGCGCACGCTTGATGGCGTTCTCCAGGTCCTCCGGATCGGCCACCCGCTCCCCATAGGCCCCCATGGCACGAGCAAGCTGGTCAAACTCGATCTCCCCGAGTTCCGTGTTGATGGTCTCATCCGGCGACAGGCTCTTCTTGATCACGGTTTTCAGCGGCTTCAAGGCAAACTGCTGGTTCATCTTGACCATGCCCCACTGCTTGTCACACAACACCAACCAGACCACCTGGAGCCGGTTGCGCACCGCGGTCTCCACCTCCTGCGGATGAAACCCCATCGCACCGTCCCCGATGATGCAGTAGACCTGCCGGTCGGGAAACGCCACCTTGGCGCCCAGCGCCTGGGACACGCCCGCGCCGAGCATGCCCATCTTGGGGGTTGTGAGCACAGTGTAGGGCGCCCGGACCTGGTGATAGAAATGAGCCCATAGCGCCGTGTTGCCCCCGTCAATCACCAGGACCGCGTCGTCGTCGAACACGTTGCGACAGGCGTGCGGCACCAGGGCCGGGTGCAGGGGGATGTCCTTTTTTTTCAGGTTCTGGTCCAGCTTCTGCCGCCGCTCCGCCACCTCCGCCTGAATCGCGTCCACCCATGTCCGCCTCGTCTGCTGCTGAGGATGATCGGTCCGCCGATCGAATTCCCGGAGCAACTCCTGGAGGAACACCCGAACATCTCCGATCACGGCAAGGTCTGCGGGGCGATTGTTGCCAAGCACCAACGGATCGATGTCCACCTGGACCACTTTCTGCCTCGCCGGCGGCGCCCAGTAAGGCGGCTTGCCCCAGAAATCGGTCTCACCCAGACGAGAGCCCAATACCAGGACCACGTCCGCCTGGTTCCGAACCGTCTTGACTGCACCCAGGTAGATCATCGGGACCGCGTACCGACTCCGCTCGTCCATCGCGGCTCGAGCAGCCCAGCTCGTGGTCACTGGAGCCTCCAGGCGCTCGGCCAATGCGGCCAGCTCCTCGGTGGCTCGAGCGTGCAGCACACCGGAACCGGCGTGGATCATGGGCCGCTCCGCCCTGGCGAGCAACTTCGATGCTTCCCGCACCTGGATCGGGTCCGGGTGCAACGGACTGGTGGCCCGATACTGCTCCGGCGGTCGAAACCAGGACTCGTCCACGTCGAACGTTCCATTCATGATGCTTTCCGGAATGTCCAGGTGCACCACCCCGGGCCGACCGGAGAAGCAGGCCCGCAACGCGGCTCGAGTCAACTCGGCCACCCGGTCGTAGGAGGAAACCGCCTGGCTCCACTTGGCCATCTGGCGAATCACGTCCACCTGCGGAAAGTACTGGAACGTCCCACCACGGTCCGGATAGATGATCCCCTCCCGCCTCGAGCTGGTGATGAGCAACACCCGGTTGCCCTCGGCCTCCTCCACCGCGACGCCCGGCAGGGCGTTGGCCACCCCGGGTCCGTTCGAAGCCATGCAAACCCCGAGCCGTCCGGTCAACCGGGCGTAGGCACCGGCCATGTGGACCGCGCTGGTCTCGTGCCGTGGGGTCAAAAGCTTGATCCCGTTTTCCGCCAGCTTGGAGTAGAATCCGAAGTAGGTGCCGTCGATGATCCCAAACAGGTGGTCCACCCCTTCACCCCTGAGGATGCGGGCCACGATCTCTCCCCCGAACACCTTGTCCCTTGCCATCGGTTCCTCCCGTGGTTCCGTTCACTCGCCTCGAGCCCCGATTCCAGGAGCGTCGGTCCAGAGCAATCCGCGCCGTGCGACTCACTCCGTACCTTCAGAGTAGCAGAATGGGCGAACGCGATCCATGATCCTTCCCTGGAAATCCAGGGGTGATCCGACCTCGGCGCCGCACGCGGATGGCCGGCCCGCCACCAGCCCGCGGCCGAGAGGCGGCCCTTGCCCAGAGCACGAGACGGGGCGCAGCAGTTCATTGTGGAGGGTGAGGTGACGGGCTTTCCCCCCTCCTCCGTGGGCTGCTGCGACCTCGATGTGGCCGTGGCGCTTCTCCTGCGGGAAAGGGGGCATGTGCACCTCCAGGGAACGGGATCCGTCGTGTGAAGCCCCCGCCTCCCCTCCCCGTGGCCGTTCTCTATTCTCCTGTGCCTCAGGAAGGGTTCCTGGGTGAGTCGGGCGTGGCGCGCGGGGCCCATCCCTCCCGGGGACATGCGCGACCACCAGGCACCGTTGCGAATACGAGGGCCGGTTGCAGGGTCGGGCTCAGTTTCTGGAATACCCGTTGCAGCGCGCCGTGCGCGGTTGGACGCCATTCCTCATTTCCGAGAACGAATTGGGTCTTCCTGGAAATCCATGCCTGCTTTCCCTCTCGAGGATCGGTCGTTCCACTGGACGAACCGGGTTTCCCGTTGTGTCTGTTCGGTCCCTGGGCTACACTAACCGCGGCCCGGTCGCAGTCGTGCCCCTGGGACCGGCCTCCATGCCGCTGCTCGAGGAGTGTTCCATGCGGTCCACAAGCTGGAGTTCGAGGTTCCTGGCGATCGTGCTCCTGTTGCTGGTGTCCACGCCGGCGGCCCCGGTGGCTCGAGGCAAGCCCCGGCAGGAAGCGGTGCGGGTGATGGATTTCTTGCCTGTGGAATACGATCGTTCATTGTTGAGCGAGCGGTCCGGAGTGCGACGTGGGGGCGTCGTGTTCGAGCTTGAACCACCAGATTCCAAATTGATGGCGGCGTTGCGGTGGGCCTACCCGGACCCGGCGCGGCAGGCGTGCAAGGTGGTCTCGACCCGTGGCCGTGCCCTGGTCGGCCGCTCGGTGCCTGCGGACACGCCGGCCAGCGACTTGTTGAACCGTCTGCTCGATCGAGCGCGGAAGCAGATTTTGATCGTGGATCTGGAAGGGACCCTGGAGACGCTCGAAGCGGGCAGGGACCTGGTTCCGTGCCTTGAAGCCGTGCTTCCGACGCAGACCGTGGCGCGCCTGCTTGAATACGAGGCGGTCACCCTGCTTTTCCTGGACGATCCTCGAGCCTCCCGGGCGTTCCTGGATCTGGTGGCTGTGGCGCCGGAACCGGAACTGGATCCGAGTTACCCGCCCTCGGTGGGGAAGGCCTTCATGGCTGCGTTGCGGACGAGCCTGAGTGTGGCCCGGGTCGAGGTGGCCCTGGAGGGTGTGGACGATCCGGTTCTGGTGGATGGACTCCCGGCGGACCGACTTCACGACGTGCTTCCCGGGCGACATCTGGTGCAGATCCGCGGCCCGGACGGTCGTGTGCGCAGCCGTCTGGTCACGGTGCCGGAGGAGACGGCGCAGTGGCGACTTTCGGACACTGCCCTGGAAGCGGGTTTGATCTCGAGCGAAGATGCCCGCCGAGGTCTGGCTCGGTCCCTGGTGCTCGACACCCTGTCCACGGCTCAACGGGGTGCGCTCGACGCTTGCCTCGCCCGACGTGGCGGATCGCAACTCGTGCTGGCCGTTGCCGTGCACCCGGATGCGGCGCCCAACATCCTCACCTGGGAGCCGGGAGGCGTATCCCGGGAGTGGGAACTTCCCGAGGAGGAGGCCGGCAAGTCTGAGGGGGCTTCCGTCACCGTGTCCCTGGGACCCGGGACCCGGTGGCTCTCGGCCGAGGGTCAGGCGCTCCTGCTCGCCACCCCGTCCATCGGGTACACCCTCCGCGCCGCCTGGACCCCGGGTATCGGGGTGATTCTGGCCGATGTCGCCCTGTTTCCACACATCATGACCACCGAAGCCGAGACCCGGGACTGTGGGGGATACACTGGAGAGGCCCCGCCCACCGAAGACCAGGTAGCGGCTGCAGCCGCCTGCGTGGACACCGAACCGCTCGTCGCCGGAGCCCTCGGCGCGGGTGCCCTCCTGGCGCTCCATTCCCGCGTGCAGGTCGTCCCGGCCGTCCTGGCGCGAGCCCTCCACCTGCCCCGGGTCCTTGTGGGGAATGATCCAACCATTCCCGGGGACATCTGGGTCACCGGGACCACCCTGTTCGGCGCCGAGGCGTGGGTGACCCTGGCGTTCGAGGTGATGAGCGGACGGCCATCGGTGCACCTGGCGGTCGATGTCCACGCCGGATATCTCAAAGGTCGTGCACGCGGTCAGACCCTGGATGCTTATTCCTCCGGCGTCGGCCTTCGGGCCGCACTTTCGTTCTGACTCCGGTGCGGACACGACTGCACCTCGAGGGAGGATATCGGGCCATGAACATCGAGACATCGCGCACCCAATCCCAGACCCGACAGCCGAAGCCCCCAAGGACACGCCCGGTCACGTTCCAACCGGGCCGCCACCGCGTCGCCGCCCTCGTGCTCCTCGCTTCCTTCCTCGCACCCGCGTGCCGTTCGGACACCTTCCCCCTGTTCGACCAGGACGGCGACGGCGTCGTGGCCGGACACGACTGCAACGACAACGACCCCTCGATCGGCTCGCGCTATCAGGACCAGGACGGCGACGGATTCGGCGCCGGGAGCCCGCTCGCCGGGTGCGACGCACCAGACTCCACCGGTCTTGCTGCGACCGACGGCGACTGCGACGACCGGGACGCCGACGTGTATCCCGGGGCCATCGAAGTCTGCAACAGCGTGGACGACGACTGCAACGGCCAGGTCGATGAGGGATTCGACCAGGACCAGGACGGTTACCGGAACTGCGGCGAAATCCAGGAGAACGACTGTGACGATGCCGACCCGACTGTTCACCCCGGGGCTGATGAAACCTGCGACGGCGTCGACAACGACTGCGACGGCGACATCGACGAGGACCTCACGGTCACCTTCTTCCGGGACAACGACGCGGACGGCTTCGGCGACGACAGCACCACCATCACGGCCTGCTCTCAACCCGACGGGTACCTATCGACAGGCGGAGATTGCGACGACACCGACTCCTTCACATACCCTGGGGCCGATGAAACCTGCGACGGCGTCGACAACGACTGCGACGGCGACATCGACGAGGGGGCAGGAGAAATCTACTATCCCGACCACGACCACGACGGGTACGGCGACCAGGCGGCGGGCAAGCGCTTTTGCAATCCCCCAGAAGGCGGAGAATACACGAGTGACGGAGGCGACTGCGACGACACCGACCCGTCCGTGTATCCGGACGCCGCGGAGCGCTGCAACACCTTGGACGATGACTGTGACGGGTACATGGACGAGGGCTTTGTCTCTCGATGGTTCTTCGTGGACAACGACGGCGACGGGTACGGCGTCACCGACCAGGCGGTCCGCCTGTGTGCCGACCTGATCTCGGTCACAGGAAAGGTCCCCAACGGCCTCGCCGTGTTCCGAGGCGATTGTGACGACACCCGGTCCGACGTGTACCCCGGTGCCGACGAAAGTGTTGCCAACAGTATCGACGAAGATTGCGGCGGAACCGTCTTCGCAGACCCCTTCGTGGTCCCGCCCGATACCCCCGACTCCCGCGCCATCCAGGCCGAACTCCCGGCAAACCTCACCCCTTCCGGAAGGACCGACTACTTCACCAGCATTGCGGACGCCGTGAGAGAGGCCAAGGACGACCAGACCGTCTGGGTCGCCGCGGGAGTCTACGTCGAAGGGCCAATCGATTTTGGTGGCCGCACGATTAAGCTCATGTCCGTGGCCATGGCAGGATACACCATCATCAAGGCAGCGAATGAGGGAGGGCTCTCACCTCTGGTCCGTTTCCAGACCGGGGAATCCAGCGCCACCTTGCTCGACGGTTTCACCATCCAGGACGCCTACAACCAGGCCGGGGGCGCCATCTTCATCAGCGGAAGCAGTCCCACCGTCCAGAATTGCATGCTCAACGGCAACACCGCCACTGACGGGGCCGCAATCTACATCACCGGCGACTCGGCCTCACCGCGCCTCGCCTCTCTCCTGGTCACGGAAAACAACGCCGAGAGCCGGGGAGGTGGTATCTTTGTGAACAGCGGCACGACGACTCTGGTCAACTGCGTTGTGAGCGGCAACCAGGTACAGGACAGCGGAGGGAGCGGCCCGGAGTCCGGCGGAGGTATCTACGTGCAGGGCGGGACCCTGTTGCTCGACAATGTGGTGATATGGAAAAACTACGCTCTGCTGGGCGGCGGTATCTTTGCAACCAACTCGAATATCACCATGAAAGCGACTTCGGTCAACACGAATGAGGCAAGCACGGGTGGGGGCATTTACGTGACCGACGATACCCGCCTCACGCTCGAAAACGCAGTGGTCTTCGACAACCTCGCCCACGATTCCGGTGGTGGCATCTACCTGGCAGGGAGCACCGTGTACCTGGAGAATGCGGTTCTGCGGGAGAACCAAGCGAACGTTCGTGGGGATTCCCTGTTCGTGGCCGGACCACCGAGTGAGGAAGCAAGCGCGGTCTTCTCGGCGGTGGACAGCATCTTCCTGGGGAGCGATGACGATCTCCAGCTCGAGGTCGAAAACGGGGTCAATTTTTTGGCCGAACTCACCTACTGCGACATCTATCCAGATTTCGGCGAGACAGGGTCCGATTCGGTTGTGCTCGGGGAGGGCGTCCTGTTCGCTGATCCCAAGTTCATGGACGAAGGAGCATCTGTCGTCGCAATCCACCTTGCCGCCGACTCCCCCGTGATCAACCAGGGGAGGCCCAATCTGACCGATCCGGACGGGTCCAGGAACGACATGGGCTACTTCGGGGGGCCGGGCGGTGACCGGTGGGACCTCGACGGGGATGGCTGCCCGGCCTACTTCTGGCCCGGCAATTACGAGGACGCACCCGATGGAGTCACCCAGGCCTACTACGATCCTGACGACCAGGACCCGCTCGTGGCCCCCTGCACGTCTTCCCCTCTCGCCCGGCCGACACAGCAGCCCGTCCTACCCTGACCGAACAGGTTCTCGAGGCCGCCGCTGTGCGCGACCAGGCCGGGCGAGGTGTCGCGTCCCGCCCCGGGCGGGCGCAGGCCCGGTCCCTCCCCGGGGCGCACGGGTTCCCCCTCCCGGGCGCCTGAATATCGTTCCGACCAAGGGAGGGAGGCGCCGTTGCCTCATCGGCTGTACCGCTCCACGGGGTCCGTGGCATCTCCCCCGCTTCGAGCCAGGACCGCGTCCCGGCGGAAGGTCCCGACCGCTGTCGTCCAGAACGGGACACGCCTGGGGCCCGGCCGGCCCGTTCTTGTCAACTCGACCGCCAGGCGTTATCCTCAACCAGGAATGCTTGCGGCCATGACCGCGCACACGCTGGGAGCACCGACAGGGAGAGGAACACCCCATGGATACCCGACCCGGAGGCAGCGCTGGACCGTCCCGTCTCACAGGCATTGTCTTGATCGCCCTGGTCTTTCCCATCTCAGGTTGCGACCTGCTCATGAAGGGCCTGGAGGCCTATACCGACTGTGACCGTTTCGACGAGGATTATGCCGACCGACTCGCCACCGAGGGCGAACTGAGCGACACGGTTCCGTCGGACACGGACCAGTATCCCATGTCGATCATCATCAGCCAGGACGCTCTGAACCGTCTGTTCGAGGCCGTGTCGGAGGGAGACCTGGCGCCGCTTACTGCCACCTATGATGTCCTGGGCATTCCTGTCACCGTGGGGATCGATCCGGAACTCCCCTTGCTTCAGGTGGGAGGCGAGCGGGGCTGTGGGGACTGCATCCTTTTGGAAATGGGGTTCTCCGTGTGGGTGGAGATGTTCGGATTGCAGTATGGAGGGAGCGGCAGCGGCCGGTACCAGTTCCCGCTGGAGATTGTGGACAATGGGATGGAGTCCTCCTCGGTCTTTGCCCGTCTGGCGGAGTCCGAGGTACTGGAGGTGGACATCTCGCTCACCGGAATCGACGATGCCTATCTGGACCTGATCGAGGGGTACGTGGCGGATCTGGCCACGTTGGTGATCCAGCAATCCTACGGCGATGTGCGGATATTCGACCTCGAGGCCTGGAAGTTGGGGGACGGGGCCATCCGGCTTCTCGGCCGTGGACCTCACATCTACCCGGACCAGGGCACGGTGGTCATCGGGCTTCAGACCAACCTGGTCCGACCTCTGAACGGGGCGGTCACCATCGACCCTGTCCTTCCAGACGGAGCGGACCTCGGCATGCAGTTTCATCCCGAACTCATCCAGCAAATCATCGCCCGCATGCTGCACGAAGGATACATTCCGCGCACCTACAGCTCCACCGGGCAGGCAGAGGACGGCGGCGCCTTCTCGGTGACCATGAACCGGATGGAGACGGCGGATGAAGGACTGCTCGGCGCCAACTTCCGTTTGTGGCAAACCGGGGGCGACTACTGCGGCTGGGCGGACATCGGTCTGGGTCTGGGCCTGTCCATCACGGGCGGACAGGTGCGCCTCAGCCCCGTCCAGGTGGAGGTCACGGACGCAGACGGTGTCGGACAGGTCCTGGCGATGGCCAACTCGTGGCTCCAGAGCCGGTTCACCCAGGACATGAGTGCCTTTTCGGAAATCGCCATCAACTACCGCGAACTCACCTTGCCCATGGGCAAGCAGGCGGAAATGTCGTCCAGTTCCTTCCGGCTCGACCTCAACGCAAACGGCCTCAACGTGTTCCTCAACCTTGACGCCGTGGTGGACGCTGCGACCGACTGACCTCGCCCGTCGCCCAATCCGGGGCTCATGCCTTTTCGTCACGTCCCGCCGGCTCGATCCTTCAAACCGCGATGCTTGGCATGGGACAGGCACCGTGCTACCTTCATACTGGGTCGCCGACTCGGAATGGAACCACCCCATGTGCATGTCTCCTTTTGGCTGGCCGTTGCGCCTGCGGAAACCTCTCCCGGAAGACCGTAAGTCGAGGGAGGGGTCTGCCCAACCCGGCGAACGGCCCCCCGACCCCGATGGCCCCTCCCCCTCCGACCACAGCCCGGACCGCGAGGCGGATTCCGTTTCCACCACCCACCCCGGGACGCCGACCACACTTCTTGACGACACCCTCGAGACAACCCCGGTCGCGACAGCTCCCCCGGGCGGCCCGGCCCAGCCCACCATCGGACCACCACCAGATGCGCCCGGCCTTGCCAGCCTCGAAACCGCACCGGGTGACTCGCCCGGGAGCCTCGAGACCGCCCCCCTGGACACGGCCGGCAGCATTGAAACCACCCGGATCCGGGTGCAACCGGCGGCGGCCCAGTCCCGGTCGTTCCCCTCCTCGAGCGAGGACAGCGGGGAGGACGCCGAACTCTGGGACGCCCTCGAGGCGGCGATGTCGGTGGCGGCAGGGAAGTCGCCCGAGGGCGGCACCCACGAGGGCGCGCGTGACACCGGCGAGGTGGACAGCTCGGTGGTCATGCAGGTCCTGGCCGAGGCCGAGGCGTGGCGTTCCAGTGCTGAGGGACGGGGGAACGGGGAACCGGCGAGTCCTGACGGGGAGGGGTCGGAGGCGCGCGGGGAGTTCCTGGTTCCGACCTTGCCGGACGGCGCGTCACCACTGGAGCCAGGCGGCGACCCGGACGGGACGAGCGCCGGGGAACCGGCCGGGGACAGCCGCGGGTCCGATTCGGGGGAGGTTTCCACCGACGGACTGGTCCCGGGAGACACCCTGTTCGACTACGACCCCCTGGCCGACCGGGCGACACAGGAACCTCTGCCGGTGGTGGAAGCCGTGTCGGCGGAGTGGGACCGGGCCGCGGATGACGCCGAGACGGACGAGGGCGAAGGCGGTCTCCCGGTGTCCCGGTCCCGGCCCGGCCCGGTGACGGACGCGGTCGATGCGTCGGGTGCGGGTGGGGAGGGTGCAGGGGCCGTGGGCGGAGGCGCTGGGGGCGATGTCCCGGCGGACGCCCTGGCGGCCGGGGAACCGTCCGAACTTTCTGGAGCGGTCGGCGGTCGAGGCGAGGACGGTTCCAGTGGGGACGAAGGGGCCACGGAGGAACGGGGTGCCGGCGAGCGGGTGGTGGCGTCTGGAGAAGAAGAACGGGTGGAGGAAGCGGTCGGGCGCGTGATCGGCGTGGCCCCGTCCCGCCCGGACCGGTACCGTGTCCAGGCTGCGCTGGGACGTGGAGGGGCGGGCACGGTGACCGAGGTGCACGACCTCCTCCTCGATCGGCCTGTGGCGCTGAAGATGGCCCGAACGGACTTGACGTTTTCCAGTCAGAAACAAGCGGACACCTGGCTCGAGCGGACCGAGGCGGCGCTCACCTACGAGGCCAGGTTGACAGCGAGGCTGGAGGATCCGCGTATCGTGCCGGTGCACGACCTGGGGCACACGGCGGACGGGCGGGTTTTCTTCACGATGAAGCGTGTTCGTGGGGTGAGCCTGAGCGAGATCCTGGAGCGGATGGCTGCCGGGGACGAGGCGTTGCTGGGGGAATACAGCCTGAACCGGCGACTTACTTTGTTCGTGCAGATGTGTCTTGGGATGGCGTTCGCGCACGATCATGGGGTGATCCACCGAGATCTCAAGCCTGGCAACATCATGGTGGGGGAGTACGGAACGATTCAGATCATCGACTGGGGCCTGGCCCGGTTCCTGGATCCAGGACCGGACACACCCCGGTTGCCCGAGGCCATTCGGGAGCGTGACCAGCGGGTGATCCAGGGCACGCCAGGGTACATGGCGCCGGAGCAGGCGCTGGGAGACCACGATGCCGTGGATCACCGGACCGACATCTATGCCCTGGGCGCCATCCTGTACGAACTGCTCACCTTTCGCTCTCCGATCGAGACGACTCGGGGCGCGGAATCGTTGCGCACCCGATTGTACCAGCTTGCCCTGGGGCGGTTTCCACCACCCTCCGAGGCGGTCCCGGGCCTGTTCGTTCCGCCCGAACTCGACGCCATCTGCATGAAGGCCCTGGCCGCAGACCGGGACGACCGGTTTCAAGACGCCCGTTCCCTGGCGCGCGAGGTGGAAGGATACCTCGAGGGCACCAGGCTCAAGGAGGAGGCCGCCCGTCTGGCGGGCCGGGGCCGGCGTCTTTCAGAAGAATACCGGGCGCTCCAGGGCGCACTCCAGGAGGCTCGCCGCGCTGCACGACTGGCTCGAGAACGCACCCCCCGCTGGGCGCCGGTCGAGGAAAAGGAGTTGCTCTGGGCACTCGAGGACAACGAGGCGGAGATCGAACAACGGCGGACCGTCACGTTTGCCGACGCGGTGCGTGCCTTTCACGAAGCGCTCGGGTATGACCGGGAGTCCAACGAGGCCCGAAACGGACTTGCCGAGATCTACTGGACCCGCGTGGTGGAGATGGAGGAGGAGGGCCGGATCGAGGAAGCCCGATACTACGAACGGGAGGCCAGGCAGTACGACACGGGCGCGCTCGCCGACCGACTGGACGGTCACGGCAAACTGGTCCTCACCACCAGGCCGGAAGGTCTGGACGCGGAACTTTTCCGGTTCGAGGAAGTGCAACGACGGCTGGTCCCCCAGCGTGTGGCCTCCCTGGGCCGTACGCCGCTCACCCACGCCCCCATCCCCATGGGATCCTATCTCGTCATCCTGCACCGACTCGGCTTCCCCGATGTGTTCTACCCCATCCTGATACGACGCGGTCAGACCTGGCAGGGCGTCGTGGAGGTGCCCGACCAACCGATTGACCCCGGGTGGGCCTTCATCCCGGGCGGCCCCTGTATCGTAGGGGGCGATTCCAAGGCACCCGGCAGCATCGAGCGCACCGAGGTTCACGTGCCGGGCTTCTTCATGAGGCGAACCCCGGTGTCCTGCCAGGAATACTGCGACTTCCTGAACATGCTCTCTCGAGAAGAGGCCCGACACCGGGTCCCCCGGCGCCAGGACGGACCGCGATGGCCAGAGCCTTGCTGGTGGCGTGACAACGAAGGGCGCTACTTCGTCCCAAGGCGGGACCGCCAGGGCCAACACTGGCACCCGGACCTGGCAGTCACCAACATCAGTTGGGACGACGCCCAGGCCTACGCACGATGGCTGAGCACTCAGAGCGCCTCCACCATCCGACTTCCCACCGAAAACGAATGGGAAAAAGCGGCTCGAGGCGTGGATGGGCGCCTCTTCCCATGGGGCAACCACTTCGACCCCGCATTCTGCAAGATGGCCGAAAGCCGTCCCGGCATGGCACAGCCGGAAGTCATGGGAACCTTCCCTCTGGACGAAAGCCCCTATGGGGTCCGGGACCTGGCCGGCGGCACCTCCGAATGGGTCAACGGGTTCTTCGACGACCAGAATTTGCTCATGACCGTCCGGGGAGGCGGCTGGAACCGCTCCGCCGAATACTGCCGCGCCGCGGCACGATCCGGTAGTCCGCCGCGCTCTCCCAACCCGTTCGTCACCTTCCGCCTCGTCAAGGAATGCAACCCCACGGAGCACTCACCTTCCCCGTCCGGCAATCGCTGAACCCCACCGCTCCGCAACATGCGTCAACGCCTTCGCCACAACACCGCCGCTGACCGATCATCCCGGACCAAAACGAAAAACGCCCGGATCCTCCCACGGACCCGGGCGCTCCTCGATTCGATACCCACCCTCATCCCACTCGACCTCTCCGCGCCCTTCGCCTGTCAGGACGCGACTGGACCTCCCGCTGTCGCAACTGGTCGGCACCCGATGGCGTTCCTCCCCGGTTCCGAACCTCCACGTCTGATTCCTGGAACCTGACTGAAGCCACGGACCCGTCCGGCGTGTCGGTGTCGTTCCTGTCCATTTCTACGGCACCACCGGCCGGTCGCATGAGAAACAACAGGGGCGGGCAGAAAAAATTTCCGGGCCGTTCCGGGAGCGTTCCAGGCGTCCGCGAGCTTCCACGGGTCACGTCACGAAAGAGATCAGCCGCTCGGTAATGGTGAACACCGCGTTCACAGGCCAGGAAAAAAGGCTGATTCCCAGGAAACGGGGAAGCAATATCACGGCCAGCAAGGCCAGCGGTCCATACCGCAAAAAGCGCTCCCACTGCGGACGCCACCTGTACGGCATCAGACCGTCGGCCACCCGGCTTCCGTCGAGCGGTGGAATGGGCAGCATGTTGAACACGGCCAAAATCACGTTCATGGCAATGACCGTCTTGAGAAAAACAAGCAACCCCATCCAAGACGGCAACACGTCGATCCCGAACAGGAGGACGGTTACACCAATGGCCACCACAGAAATCAGGAGGTTCGAAAGCGGGCCTGCAGCAGCGGTGATCATCATGCCCTGCCGCATCGTGAATTTCCGGTCGAACCGGACCGGGTTGACCGGGACCGGCTTGGCCCACCCAAACGGTACGCCCATCAAGGGGAGCAGTACTGTGCCGATGGGATCCATGTGGGCAAGGGGATTCAGCGTCAGACGGCCCATTCTGGCGGCAGTATCGTCCCCGAGCTTCCACGCACTCCAGGCGTGCGCAAACTCGTGCACGGTCAACGAAAGCAACAGCACAACCCAGTAGACGATCCGCAACAGGAAATCGCCTGCGCCGAGCCCCATATCATACTCCTTGTTACATTTCCATCGAACGGGGCACCAGCCCCACCGCCGGCTCAAAACCAGACAGGGAAAAAGAGTGCACACCACGACCATCGCTGTCAACCGACACCGGACCGTGATCGCAATCCCCTCCGGCACCGGCCGAGCAAACAGGTGGCCGAAAGCTCATCTCGAAAGGCAAGAAACCCGGCGCTCGATCCCCGGTCGGCCGGCTAGTTGGTTCGGGCGTAGTAGTCGGCAATCTCTGCAGCACTCAGGGCTCGAGAGTATATCGCAACCTCGTCCAGCATACCGTTGAAGTAGGACCCGCTGGGATTGGTTCCATCCGCTCTCACGCCCCGGCACCCAATGCCGAGTCCGGTTTCCCGCTCGCCAAACTGCCCGGACAGCGACCGGGGAGCCCCGACCGGGACCCCGTTCAGGTAGGTTTGCACCATGCTTCCATCCCAGACCACCGCCACGTGCTGCCAGGTGTTTCGCTGCACCGAGGTGGAGCCGTACCAGAACCAGCCCCCGGAACTCAACTGGATGGCTTCCTGGACATAGTCGCCTGGCCCGCAATAAATCCCCACCTCGTATGTTTCTTCCTTGTTCAGAATCTCCCCCCGATCCGAGTTACACGGGCCGGTGTAGTAGATCCAGGCCATGTAGGTCAGAGCACGACCGCCCACCATGGAAAGGCTCTCGCTGTCCGGTATCACCACACAGGCACCGTCGTGAACCTCCACCCCCTGCCCAAGCTTCCCCTCGACCCGCGTCACGTTCCCGTGAAAGCCACCGTCGTTGGCATACGCGCTCGAGTCCACCACCGCAGCGCCGTCCTCCTCGAACCGCCACAAACCCACCAGGTCGTCCTCCAGCGGTGGCAGGTCGTCACACGAACCCCACAGCGCCGGGTTCATGTCGTCACAGTCGTCGCCGCCACAAGCGTCGGCCACGTGCCCGTCTTCATCGAAGTCCACGTCATCCGCGGCGCCATCGCAGTCGTTGTCCACTCCGTCGCAGACCTCTTCCACCCCGGGGTGCACGGTCGGGTCCTCGTCGTCGCAGTCCGGTCCGCCCACCGCTTCCCCGTCGTACCCGTCTCCGTCCACGTCCGTCAGGTCCATCCCGTCACAGTCCTGGTCCACTCCGTCGTACGCAACTTCCGACTCCCCGGGATTCAC